>JBBQXO010000002.1:0-156438 GCA_038209595.1 Chitinophagales bacterium | reverse complement strand
TCAAGACAAAAAGTAAGGACAAAAGGTGCAGCTCGAAAACGCAAACTACAACCCCAATCTTCCAAGGCGGGTCTCCACCCGAGCATTGTGTGCAAGCCATGGGACTCGCCTAAAACAAGCCGAAATCGTCATTTGAAGTGCCGGTATCCCACAGCGCAGTCCGGTCATTGTCAGAATCACAGATTAAACCGATTACTCAGATTGCACAGATTAAGTTCAGTAAAATCCAATGGCAAATCGTGATTCGAAGCCGTCGGCATTCCCACAGTGTTAGCAGTCGGACAAGTGGAATGGCGCAACCTGCCCAAAGCAATAAAAGAGTGTAACCAAAACAAAAGCGGGCAGGTGGCATGCCTAAAGCGCAGTCCGGCAGCGGTGCCGGGATAATCCCAAGCTCGAAGCCAAATTGGTTTCCGGCAAACACCTTGGGAATGCCTTGATTTTTTAGAACCTTTTTTTATCAAGACAAAAAGGTAGGATAAAAGAATGAGCGTATTTTCCAATTGCTAAAGAGCGGTCCAAAAAAAAATAGACTAAAGGCAACCCACCCCGGCTGCCCTGCAAAGTATTTGGATAAATAATCAAATAACGTTTAGGGCATCCACCCCTCCAAAGGAGTGGATTTGCATGCATTTTCCTCTCTAAAAACGAAATCGTCATTCGAAGCCGCTGGCATTCCCACAGTGTTAGCAGTCGGACAAGTGGAATGGCGCAACCTGCCCAAAGCAATAAAAGATTGTAACCAAAACAAACGCGGGCAGGGGGCATGCCTGAAGCGCAGTCTGGTCATTGTCTGAATTAGGATTCATTTGATTTTAGGATGCAAAGGATTTCTCTGCCACGGTTCCTGCCATAGTTCTGTACCCCACACCCGCCTTGGTTATGTGCCTGCCTATCGGTGGGTAGGTCCCACTAACCACAGCTCCAAACCCAACTACTTTCCATTCTGTGTTAGCATCCCCAAAAGTTGCCGGCAAACGCCTTGGGACTGCCTTGATTTTTTTTGAACCTTTCTGTATCAACTCAAAAAGTAGGGACAATAAAAAATGACCATGATTGGCTCGCTTAACAATCAAAACTAATCTTCTTTTATATTGCAATATGTTTCGTAACCTGCCTGTAGGGTATATGGTTAAATGGACAGTATTTACAAGAGCAATGTCATCAACCGAAGCCTTTGGTAGTGCTGATATTGTTTTAAACCTGAAATATTCTTTAAACAAAAGTGTCAGTGACTATGACTGAGCGTAAAAGGGAAGGGTTAAAATATTGGGATTGTTGAAGAAGCATGGAGAATTGTAAATCCGGGTGTATACTTTCGGATTTGCAAAGTCCGCAAAGCAGGGTTAAAGGGGTAGTGCCCTTATCAAACAGGACAGATTTTAATTACCCTAAAAAAAATACCCGATGGATATCCACCGGGTATTTTATTAAAAGAGCTAATAATTTGCTTCCTTAAAACTTGTAAGGAACCATTACCATCGTATTATCCCAACTGATCGAGAGTCCCTTGTCTCCGGTCTCAATCGTTAATTGTTCTACTTCTGATGGCGCTTTTTGGGTAGGAACTTTAGCACTCAGTACATTTTTGTCCTTAATCTTTTGGTAACCATAAGCACCCCACTGCTTTAATTCAGGGTTGAGAATCATTTCCCATTCGCCTTCACTTATAATGGCAAACATGGTGTAAGTACCGGCTTTAACCGGTTGGCCGCCAAAAGTCCCATCTTTTTTGAAGGTAATTTCTGTAGCTTCATCGGCTCCAATACGCCATACGGAACCATATTTTTCCAATTGACCGAATACCACACGGCCCTTTTTCATAGGACGACCATAAGTAACACTTACCATATCATTCTCTACCGTATCATGCGGGCTAGCACGTTTTCTTTCCGTACCCTGTGCCATGGTGGTTCCTTGTATGGCCAAAACTGCAACTATTAAAAACAGAAACTTTTTCATAATTCATTTAATTTATTGAGTAATTAGACTGCCAAATTACCATGAAATCTAATTCAATTATTTAAATAAAAGCTAAAAAGCCGTTTGGACTGCTATTTTACTACTATCTGACGAACCAGCAACGCACTATTAAACCATCCATAACTTCATAAATAGCTACAATGCGGGTTGGATTTTCCCTCCCGGTTACATATTCATGATCTATAACAAAGTTACCCTGTATTACTCTGCCGGTAAGGGTGGAATAGTTTTTTGGGTATTTTTCAAAGAGGGTTTTATAACGCTCATACACGGCATCTCTTCCTTTTAGCCAGGGCAAACTATCCCCAAGCGATTGGTAAACCATTACATCCGGAGCAAAAACCTGGGAAAATGCATCAATATCTTGCTTATTGTAGGCATCTAATTGTGCTTGTACGGTTTCAAGTGGAGTAGTTTTCGATTGAGCCTTCAACTCCACACAAAGCAACGACGGCCACAACCAAAGCAAAAGAGTCATTTTATTCATAAAAAATCTTTTGCTGCTAAGGTAAAGATTAGAAGGATGAACATTTGATGTATTCAATGTATTTCAACCCTGCTGAAGGATTTCAACCTTGCTTCAATTCCTTTTCCTTTTTCTATCCCGCCTTATTTTGTATTATAAAAGTGGAAAGTGCACCTTTTCGATTGGTTAAAGAAAACAGCTTTTTTGGGGTAGTAAAAATGGTTTCTTTATCTTTCGCCGTCAATAATCTAAAACTAATGATCTGGAAGAATCTGAGTCTGATAGCTCTTGTATTTTTAGCAGCCTGTGGTGGGGAGAATGGGGTGCCTGCCGAAACATTTATGGCGCAATCGGAAGCTTATGCAAAACGTGTGGACGATAAAGTGGGCAGCGAGCTCGCTTATCGCAGTATACCCGAGTTTTTATGGGAAGAAGAAGAGTGGAATGCTATGGTAGGGTACCGGGATGGAAAACCGGCTGTGGTGCGGTTGCTTGGGATTAATGGGAACATGAGTAAATGGTGGATGTATCCGGATAGTATTTCAGGAAAAATCGTTTACCTGAAAGAAGAGGTACAAAATGACGGCCGTGTGGTGAGAAACCGGATTGCGTACCGGGGGGACAGTGTAGCGCTTGCCTTAGCCTCCAACGATCCTTATGTATCTGCGGATGCTGTTGATGATATTCGTTTGGATGCTGCTGGAATCGATGTATTTATGAAGTCTATGGTTGAAAAGGTTGAGCAGGATCTGAAAGAGTTAACAGAGGAAGCCAATGCAGCCCGGCGGGAAAATGCACAGTTTTTTGCCACCGGTGGACGAAATAGTTGGGCGCTGACTGTAAATCCAAGTCAGAGTACTGTCACTTTTAATGAGCCGGGTAAAGAACCCCGGAAATTTGGGTACGATGTACCACGTACCAATGATAAGAATGAAAGTGTTTACACTTTTGCTTCGCTAAACGGTAAAATTGAGTTTACAGTCATAGCCAAACCATGTAGCAGTTCCGACGATCGTAAGTACCCTTATACGGTTATTTTGAAAGATGACAATCGCTCCTTAGAAGGATGTGGTGTTTTGTTGCAATAAATATTTTTGCAGGAAGCAGAATATATTACAATGACTGGCTTGCAGACTCTGGTGCTGCAGGCTTGTCTTTTTTATGCCTCTATTTTGGGAATCTCTTATCTTTCCCGCATGATTCTGGATTCATTTGCTCGCTGGTTTAAATATAAGGGCTGGACTTTGGGGCCAAATATCCCAGCAGATATTAAGAAATGTGTTGTGGTTGCAGCTCCTCATACATCTAATTGGGATTTCGTTTATTCCATGGCGGCCTTGCATTTATTTGAGGCGCATGTTAATTATCTCGCCAAAAAAGAACTTTTTAAATTCCCAATGAAGTGGATTTTAGAAAACACAGGAGCAATATCGGTGGAGCGTAGTAAAAATTCTGGAATGGTAGAAAGTATTATTCAAAAGTTTAATGAATCAGAAAAACTCGTTCTTCTAATAGCAGGGGAAGGAACCCGGGGTAAAGTAGACAAATGGAAATCGGGATTGTATCATGTTGCTTTTGGCGCACAGATACCCATTATGCCTGCCTATCTTGATTATGCTAAAAAAGAAGCCGGGTTTGGCGCACCCATTTATCCCGATGCTGACAAAGAGAAAACGGCCGACGCCCTCAGAGCGTTTTACCTGGATAAAACAGCAAAATTTCCCGATAACTTTAATCCTGAAAGTATCCGTTTTTAAATAAAGAGTAACAATTAATATGCGCAATATGCAAAAATGTGTAAGGGGTGTTGCTGTAATTTTATCAGCATTATCCTTTTCTTCCTGCCAGCAAAATAGTGTTGATACAGCAGATCTTATTATTACCAATGGGGAGATTTATACCGTGGATGAGGCACGGCCAACGGCAGAAGCCATAGCCATTAAAGAGGGTAAAATATTATATGTAGGAACCAATGACTCTGCATTAATGTACCAAACTGCCAAAACGGAATTGATAGATGCAAAAGGAAGTTTCATCATGCCGGGATTTATAGAAGGCCATGGCCATATCCACGGTCTGGGCGATTTTCTTCGCGATATCAACCTGATGGCCGTTGCCAACTGGGATGAAGCACTTGCCCGGCTGGATAGTGCCATTAAGCTGGCCAAACCCGGAGAGTGGATTATTGGCAGAGGCTGGCATCAGGAAAAATGGGATACAACCCCCGAGGCCAATCATCTTGGATACCCTTATAATAAAACCCTCGATGAAATTTCGCCCAATAATCCGGTGTTATTGACCCATGCGAGTGGGCACTCGGTTTATGTAAATAGCAAAGCCCTGGAGATAGCAGAGGTAAACGGCGAAACGCCAAATCCTGATGGTGGGGATATTGTAAAAGATCCTTCCGGAAAAATTGTAGGTGTGCTGGAAGAAACGGCGATGGGTTTGGTACGAAGACCTTACAGCCAATTTGTGCATCAGCAATCGAATGCACAACGTAAAGAAAAATGGCAGAAGGGTATTGAACTGGCAGAGGCAGAATGCCTGCGTAGCGGGGTAACGAGTTTTGTAGATGCTGGTTCTTCTTTTGAGCAGTTGACCTGGATGGAAGAAATGGCCAAAGAAAAAAAGTTTAAAATACGTCATTGGATTATGTTGCGGGAAACCTTGTCCAACCTGAAAGATCATCAGGGTCGGTTGCCTTTATTGAATGCAGGGGATGGTTTTTTAACCGCCAAGTCAGTAAAGGTTTCTTTAGACGGAGCACTAGGTTCCTATGGTGCGTGGTTGCTGGCTCCTTATGCTGATCGGGCTGGATTTTATGGTCAAAATACATTCAATATGGATTCCTTGCGCAATATAGCTACCTATTGCTGGGACAATGGATTGCAGCTATGTGTACACGCAATTGGAGACCGTGCCAACCGGGAAACCATCAATATTTTTGCAGAGCAAATAATGAAAGACAGCACCCGTAACCATCGTTGGCGGGTAGAACATGCACAGCATGTAAACCCGGTTGAAATTCCCCGCTTCAAAAAATATGGCATCATTGCCAGTATGCAGGGAGTTCATGCCACAAGCGATGGTCCTTTTGTACTGCGCCGGTTGGGTGAGGAGCGGAGCCGTACAGGTGCCTACATGTGGCGGGCTTTCCTCGATGAAGGTGTGCTGGTAAATAACGGTACCGATGTACCAGTGGAAAGTGTAAACGCAATAGCTAATTATTACAGTTCGGTTACCCGTAAAATGCTTAATGGAGAAGCTTTTTACCCCGAGCAAAGAATGACCCGGGAACAAGGAATCTATTCCTATACAATGGCCAATGCTGAGGCGCAATTTGAGGAAAAGGATAAAGGTTCCTTAGCACCCGGTAAATATGCCGACCTTGTTTTTTTAAGTAAAAACCTGCTGAGTTGTTCCGATGAAGAAATTTTGCAGACCAAAATTATGAGGACAATAGTAGGGGGGAAAACAATGTTTATGCAGTAACTGCTACTTGATTTGTTGCTTTTTCCTGAGTTTGTTGCCAGGATAGGCTGCTTGTAATGATACCGGAAAAAATAAAATAAACCGCCAATACCGGGATAACCCAGGGGAAGGAGGCCGAAGCGCCAAACCAATCGCCGGTAAAATAGAGGATAGATAGTCCTGCTATATTTTTTATCCAGTCAAAGGTGGGGGCAGAGACGTTTTTGTCCATAAGTTCTGTATAGGAATAAATGGTTAAGAATACAAACCCACCATATATGAAAATGGATGGCAGTCCAATAGTGGCGATATTACCAAAAAAGTAACTGAGCATTAGAAGAAGGGCTGCAAGTTGCACCCAAACCCATATTTGTACCCCTTTGGAAACAACCGGGTTGTATTTTTCAAAATGATAGGGGTCGTTTATTTTCTCCACAGGATATTTGGCTTCCACATCGGCAGGTCTCCATCCGGTAGGCTTTATCCAAATCAGGAATTTGTCTTTCCAGTTTTGTGCTCTCCAGGCATCCTTGGTAAGCAACCATACATGTTGGAAGTTTATTTTGATTGGATTCCAGGTATGTACCGGCCGGGTAATACCGTAAACCGGCGGCACATCAGGTAATTCTTCCTGAAAAGTACCAAATAATTTATCCCATATAATAAAGATTTGGCTATGGTTTTTGTCGAGGTATTCCTGGTTAATAGCGTGATGAACCCGATGGTGAGAAGGGGTTACAATTATTTTTTCAAGAAACCCCATTTTTCCGATATGCCGGGTATGGTACCAAAATTGAGCAAATAAATGAATAGGAGCGAGGATGGCAATAATGCTTGCAGGTACCCCAAACAAAGCAGCGGGCAGCAGCAAAACGGTCCAGATATTTACAAATGAAGAAATACTTTGGCGTAGCGCACAGGCTAAATTAAATTCTTCGCTGCTATGGTGAATGAGGTGTTTGTTCCAAAAAAAATTGATCTCATGACTAAGGCGATGTACCCAGTATCCTGCAAAATCGAGGGCTATAAAAGCAATGATAAAAGTGATCCAGCTCGCTTTTAGGTCAACAAGGGCTACTTTATTTACCAGCCATTCATAAGCAAGTATCGTAATACTTACGCCCAATACGTCTTTGGTAACATTGGTAATACCACTACTCAGGCTGCTTACCATATCCATATTTTTTACGGTATCAAATCCTTTTCGCCAGCCATACCACTTTTCAAAAAGAACCAGCAGCAAAAATGCAGGCATGGCAAAAATCAATATACGACCATAAGTTTCCATATATAAAAGCAAGAATTTGATTACAAAATTAATGGTAACTTGAATATCTCTCCCATTTGTTTATAAAATCATTTATTTTTATTTACCCACGATCTTCAGCCAAAGGATTCCAAAGGGACCATCGTCTTATCGTTGATCTTTTTTAATTATTCTATTTTTTTGAAAACACTTGTTTTGCTACTTTGTTCGGGGCTATTTACAGCCAATGCTTTTGGGCAAAACAAATTACCAGATATGCAGGTTTCTGGGAGAATCGTTCAGGAAAACGAACAACCACTTGCGGCAGTATCCATTCATTGGAAAGACTTAAATACGGCAAGGGCTTTGGTTCAACGTGTGTTAACCGATAGTACAGGTCATTTTTATTTGCAAATTTCTTCCCGAGGATATTATCAATTGCAGGCAAGTTTTACCGGATATAAAACCTTTACGCTTGATAGCATTTTAGTGGACGAACTTTCAGCATCTTTCGTGCTGCCCAACATTAATTTGGTACTTACAGCCACTAATACGTTGGAAGATGCCGTAGTAATTGGTAAAAAAGCGCCCTTAGAGAATCGCGATGGAACCATTGTTCTGAATGTAGATGCTTTGCCTTCGGGCGCTGGTTCTACCGGGGCCGAATTGCTTCGTAATTTACCTATGGTAAGTACCGATCCAGAAGGGAAAGTAACGGTAAAGGGAAAGTCTCCAATAATCTTAATTGATGAAAAGCCTGTAGAAATGAACGGGCAGCAACTGTCTGAATTACTCGAAAGCTTACCGGGAAGCTCGATTGAAAAAATTGAATTGATGCAAAATCCGCCACCGGAATATGCCGGTAGTGAAGGAGGCGTCATCAATATTGTTACTAAAAAAGGGTCTCTTGGGTGGATGGGCAGATTGACATTGACTGCGGGAACCATTGGACAGAAAAGTGCGTCACTAAGCCTGAATTACCGAGATAAAAGGAAAACGTTTAGCGTAGTGGCCGGAACCAATCAGCAGCAATTGACCGGAAACAATCAATCTCGGCGCGAAAACTTTTTTACAGACTCCTCCAACTTGTTTTTTTCAGAAGGAGTTTTCGAAAACCAATATTTTCGTCCTAATTTCAGGCTGCAGGGTTCTTTTGATATCACACCCAAAAAACAATTGTCTTTTTCTCTGCAGGGGAATGCCAGTATTTTCGATCAGACAGGTGTAACAGGTTTTACCAATATCAATGCTGAGGAAGAAGTCTGGCGCCTAAGTAACCGCAACAACAATACAAAGGGCACCAATCTCAGTATTCAGCCTCAAATTAGCTATACCCGTTTTGGTAAAACCAAAGCGGTAAAATTGCAAATGATTGCCGCTTACACGCCGGGCCAATCTGAAAGTGATCGTTTGTTCTTTCAGGAGTTTTTAAATCCTTCCACCCAAATGGCGTTTGCGGACAGTACCCAATGGCAAAATATCCGAAACGAAAGCGGAAATACTTCTTTGAGATTGAATTATCAAAAACCTTTGGGAAGTGATAAACTTATTTTTACAACAGGTGCGGTTTATACATTGTCGAATCAGGATAACTCTTTACGGACTACTTTTTTCGATAAAGCTACAGGAGCTATTCAAATCAGTGATAAGTTAAGTACGGAGAATATTTTCAAACAGCAGGTTTTGACTCTACGGGCTGGTATTAATTATAAGTTTGCTGAAACCTGGCGACTCGCAGTCAACATGCAGTGGGAGGGTACGCATTTTGATATTACCTTTAAAACAGCCTATCCCAAAGCAACTAATGATTATATAAACTGGCTGCCTTCTTTTAATTTGCGGAAAACCCTGAATAAAAAGTCAAATGCTACCCTTGTTTATCGGAAAACCATCCGCCGACCGGGTGCAGGAGAACTAAATCCTGCTATTGATTATAGTGATCCCTACAATCTTCGTTCGGGCAATCCCGGTCTTGTGCCATCAACCGCACATCAATTTGACCTGAATGTAAGTTGGAACAGTACAAAAAGATTTATCAACGGATCTGTTGGTTTTAACAGGGTTAGCAATATTATCAATCGAATCAGAACCTTGCAGCCCGATGGAGGCACCTATGCGCTTTATCAGAATGTAGCCAATAGAAACGAATATGAGATAGGCATCTGGAGTGGCTATAGTTTTAACGACCGGTGGAGAATGAATACAAGCGCTGTTATAAGTTATAATCAATATGGAGAGCGCGAAAAAAAACTTTACCGTTATCGGGATGGTAGCAGCATCAATCTGAACTTGAATACACATTTTAGTGCTACCTCTTTGATGGCTTTTGACGGAAGTGTTCGTTATAATGCCTTTGCAGATCCTCAGGGAAGGTCAAGAAGTAACTGGTCCCTGCAGGCAGGCGGACAATATAAATTTTTTGATAGAAGATTAATTGTTGGCATGACTGCCTTCGACCCTATAAACCGACAGGAGATACAAACCATTACCACCGCAAATAATTTCAGGCTCGATAATTATCGTACTTCCTATACCCGAAACTATCGGTTATCGCTTGGGTGGGCCATACAGCCTCATAAAAAGGTAAAACCTACCGCTGGTAAACGAGGTTAATATTTTATTATCTGGTAGTTGCTTAATTTCGCACCTGTCAACAAGGAAAATCGCTATGGATCGTATTTATTTGGATAATGCCGCTACAACAGCATTGGATAGTTCCGTTCTGGAATTTATGATGCCCTATCTTACTGAGAAGTTTGGGAATCCTTCCAGTATTTATAGTTATGGCCGGGAGAGTCGGCTTGCAGTAGAAACGGCACGTAAATCGGTGGCTAAAATCCTGAATGCGCATCCTGCTGAAATATTTTTTACAAGTGGTGGAACGGAGGCAAGTAATACGGCCATTTTTTCGGCAGTGCGTAACCTTGGGTGCGAGCATATTATTTCTTCCCCAATTGAGCACCATGCTACCTTACATACTGTAGAATATTTATACAATAATGGAGAAGCTTCCCTGAGTTATGTGAAGTTGCTCCCCAATGGCCACATTGATCTGGAACACCTTGAAAAGCTATTGGCCGAAATGGAGGGCAAAACGCTGGTAACCCTCATGCACGCCAACAACGAAATTGGCAATATGATGGATCTGGAAGTTGTAGGTGAACTCTGCAAATTATATGGAGCCATCTTTCATAGTGATACTGTACAGACTGTCGGGCATTTCCCTTTTGACCTGAGAAATACTCCCGTCCATTTTATTACAGGTGCCGGGCATAAGTTTCATGGGCCTAAAGGAGTAGGTATTTTGTACATCAACGAAAATGTACGTATCAAACCCTTTATTCATGGCGGTAGTCAGGAGCGCAATATGCGTGCTGGTACCGAAAATGTCTATGGCATTGTAGGCTTTGCCAAAGCACTCGAATTCGCCACGGCACAATATGAACAGGAAAGTGCTCATATCCATACCCTGAAAGTATATATGATGGAGCAGTTGAAAAAACAGATCAAAGGGGTGCATTTTAACGGGGATCCTACTGGTCGTAGCTTGTACACAGTGCTCAATGTGAGTTTCCGCAAAACGGAAAAAAGTGAAATGCTGCTGTTTAACCTTGACATAAATGGGATTTGTGTAAGCGGAGGTAGTGCCTGTACAAGTGGAGCCGATCAGGGAAGCCATGTTATTCGAGCAGTCAACAACAACCCCAATCAGGTAGCTGTCCGGTTTAGTTTCTGTAAGCACAATACAAAAGCGGAAATTGATCAGGTGATTACCAAACTGAAAGACGTTTTATAGCCGGTTTTTAAGTAGGAAACAGCCACTGCATGCCGTTACATTTTTTTTTAATGCATTCAGATCACACTAGAATGAAAATCAATTGGGTAAACCTTCATCCCTGATAGTACATAAATTGAAATAAGGGCGTATTCCTTTTCACCGTATCCTTTATTATATTTACAGGCAGATCGGGGCTACTCATCGATTTATTCCCGATATAAATAATTTGGTATGATTACAGACCGCGAAAGGCATTACATGTATCTGGCCATAGAGCAGTCGCTCAAAGGCATTGAAGCCAAAGAGGGTGGTCCCTTTGGATGCATCATTGTAAAAGGCAATGAGGTGGTGGGCAGTGGACATAACCGGGTGCTGGCAACCAATGACCCTACGGCACATGCCGAGGTGGTAGCTATCCGTTTGGCTTGTATCCATTTGGGGAGTTTTCAGCTCGATGGATGTGAAGTGTATTGCAGTTGTGAACCATGTCCTATGTGCTTTGGAGCACTCTATTGGGCAAGACCCGAAAAAATATTTTTTGCCAATACCCGGCATGATGCAGCTGCCATTGGTTTTGATGACGACTTTATTTATCGTCAGCTAGAGCAAAAAGATCCTGGCTTGCAAAAAATTCCCATGGTGCGGGTAGAAATGGCAGAAGCTATGCATGTTTTCAATTATTGGAAAAATCTGCCGGATACTGGATTGTATTAAGAAAAGGAATCGGAGTAACTTTGCCGCTTCTTTTCACGATGACCATGTTTCAACGAGTTTTCCAGGCATACAAAACTTCATTCAGCGGACTGAGCCGGGAAACCTGGTTACTAAGTTTGGTAATGCTCGTCAATCGGGCCGGTACCATGGCGGTACCGTTTATGAGTTTGTACGTAACCCTCAAATTGGGCCGTTCGCTTGCCGAGGCAGGTTTGATTATTACTTTATTTGGGGTAGGTTCCGTTTTAGGAGCATTGACAGGGGGATTTCTTACCGATCGCATAGGTTTTCGTTGGGTACAGATTGTTTCTGCTGTTTTAAGTGGTTTGCTTTTTATTGGTTATGGTTACATTACAGATTTCACCACCTTATGCGTGCTTACGGTATTATTGAGTATGGTGGCGGATGCCCTTCGTCCAGCTAATCATGCTGCTATTGCTGCTTACAGCTCAAGAGAAAATCTTACCCGATCTTATTCTCTAAACCGGCTTGCCATCAATCTCGGGTGGTCTGTAGGAGGTACGGTTGGCGGGTTGCTGGCAGCTATCGATTATCAATTTTTGTTTTATGTGGAAGGGGGTACCAATATCATGGCAGGTCTTATGATCTGGATGCTTTTGCCTTCCAACCTTACATCGGTCAGGAAATTTAGTAAGAAAACGGAGCAGGCTAACAGTAAAAGCCATCCTTGGATGAACCCGGTTTTTTTACAGTTTATGCTTTTTGCCACTTTATTTACAACGGCATTTTTTCTGGTGTTTCGTTTGGTTCCGGTATTTTGGAAAGCAGAATGGGCTATCTCAGAGCGGGGTATTGGCTTGTTATTGGGGTTAAATGGTATCGTAATTGCTTTTGCTGAAATGGTACTTGTGCGGAAGCTGGAAAAATTCGGCAATACCCTGCGTTTTATTGTTTGGGGTACCGTTTTCTGTGGGTTAGGTTACGCACTTTTATTGTTGCCTTGGGGTTCTGGTTTAATGATAGCTGCTTTTTTTATATTGGCCATTACTATAGGCGAAATGCTGGCTTTTCCTTTTATAACAAGTTATATCATGTCGCAGGCCAATCCCGATAACCGCGGTGCTTATGCAACCGCCATAACTTTAAGCTGGTCTTTTGCACAAATTATTGGGCCATCAGGTGGTGGCTGGATTGCAGAACATTTGGGATTTACCTGGTTATGGGTGGCACTTATTGCCCTCTGTATTATTACGGGGCTGGGATTTAGCAATTTTGCCCGCAAATATCATGGCATTCCTCAGGGGATTGCTCCTCTACCAGAAGTTTAGGGTATAGGGAAATATCAAATTTTGCCGTTATCTAACTTTTAATAGCTTTTATTGTTTGTTAAAAATGCTCTTTTTTAAAGTCATTTTTTAGTAAAAAAAAGATTAGTCAGGAAAAAGTAATTTAAAGATCCGGAAAGGGTTCTTTTCTATAAGTGGAGAAGCCTTCTTAATTTAAAAAAAATAAGAGATGCAAAAGCAACAAACGGTTATCATTCAAAATATCAGCTACGATTTGAGTGCTTTGGAAAAGGATTGCTGGTTACGGCTGCTCAACGGTGCTGTAAAATCAAGAGATGCCTTGCATCTTATGAGTATTGCTACAAAGGAAGGGGAGGAGATTGGTTTGCGAACTGTGGTATTGCGTTCAGTAAAACCCACTGCAAAAAAACTTTTTTTTCATACGGATGCAAGAAGCAGAAAGTGTGAAGACTTGTCAAAGGATCCTGTGGTTTCTCTTCTTTTATATGATGCTGCCGCTAAAATTCAACTCGGTATTCGGGGAAAGGCAGTTTTGCATAGTGGTAATCTATTGGCAAAAGAAGCCTGGGATAAAACATCAGTGGGTTCCCGAAGGTCATATTTAAGTTTACAGCCTCCCTCAGGTAAAGCCTCAGCAGCCAATGCAGGCCTGCCGGATTATTTTGCAGAGCGGGATCCTACTCCGGAAGAGTCGGAAGAAGGATGGAAAAATTTTGTGGTAGTAGAAATAGGGGTGTACACTATGGATTGGTTATGGCTTGATGCCAAAGGACAGCGCCGGGCGCTTTTTGAATATAATAAGGAGGGGACTTTGATGGATAAAAGTTGGTTGGTTCCTTAATCAGTTTTTTTTGGCAAAAAAAAGGGGATCAGCATTTAAATGCTTTCCCCGATTTTTTCTGTTGGTTGTTAATTTCTTAGTATCCTTTTACCATAAATACATAATTCTGTAATTTCTTAACCTGCTTTACCACATCCATACCCTTTAATGAGCTGTATTTAGGCAAATTGAGATTATGAAAAGTAGTATCTTTTTTCAAAGCTTCTACTGCAGCAGTAATATTATTGGCTTTTATGGCAAAAACTACTTCATTAGATTGACGATCGCGGGTGCTGAGGATACCAATAATGCTACCATTTTTATCCAAAACCGGACCTCCGCTATTACCCGGATTGGCACTGATAGCTATTTGAATGCTCATACTATCATCGCGATAACCGCTTTTGGCACTCATATATCCACGGTTGTATACAATTTCATTGCGGGGATAACCAAGCGTGTAAATTTCTTCACCGAGATCTACGGAACCTTTACGAACATTATAGGGAAGTTTTCCTACTGGTTTCCAATCCTTATCTTCAATTTTAAGGATGGCAAGATCATTTTCTGCGTTTTCGTAAACTTTACGGGCTATATATTCTTTGTTGTTATTTACCACAATCAGGGTGGAAGAGCCTTCTACTACATGTGCATTAGTAGCAAGGTATCCGTCTTCGTCAATTAAAAAACTCGTTCCTGCACTTACCTGTACTTTATCTGGAATTTTAGTACTGATTTCAGTGCTGTCGATAAGTTGATCAATTTTTTTGTTTTGTTCCCGCTGTACGCCTTCGAGTTGGCTCATTTTACGGTTCAGTTGCTGTAAGTAAGACTGATTTCCTTTAGGAGCAATACCTTGCATAAGACCTGAAATTGCAAGTGCGGTAACGCCTGCAATGGAGGCGGCAACAGCAATAGTTCGCTTGTTACGTAACCATAACTTCCGGATGGGAGCAATTGATTTCACCTCAGCTTCTTCTATTATTTCATTTTGCTCAACCAATTTGTTATGGACTTCACCAAGGTCATGTTTGAATTGACGCCTTTCTCCGTAATGAGAGAGATCAGCCAAAAACATCTGATGTTCTACCACTAAATTATCTATATCAGGATTTTGGTGGCGCATAGTTTCAAATTGAACCCTTTGCGATTCATCAAGCTCTCCATTCAAATAGCGTTCCACCAGGTCAAGCAATAAAATTTCCTCCATCATTCCGCTTGTTTATATTGAGCAAAAAATAATTTTTTTAGACGCATCAGGCATTTATATTTCTGATTTTTTGCGTTGTCTGCATTTGTATATCCAAATTGTCCGGCTATTTCTGACATCTGTTTCTTTTCAAAATAATAGGCCTCCAGCAAGCTTTTACAAGGTTCACCTAAACTTTTCAGAGTAGTGTCCATCAGGGCAAAATTCATATCAAGCTGTTTCTTTTCTTCCATCACCTCTTCCACTGGTACTATCTCCTCCAATTGTTCAATGGGAGCACCAAATCGACTGTTTTGCTGTAGCTTTTTTAACCAAAGCCTCCTGCATACAGAATATAGAAAAGTTTTGATTTTACAAGTCAGTACAAAATCAGCTTGTTTGCTTTTTTCGTATAAAACCAAAACGGCTTCCTGAAAAATATCTCTCGCATCGTCATAGCTTCCATTGTTGTTTAAAACGAAATTCTGGATCAACCCAAAATTTTCTTTGTAAACTTTTTCCAAAGAGGCGCTATCGTTGCGTGCAATACCATCTAATATTTCCTGTTCCTGAGTTTCAGACCTCACTGTTACTGAATTTTATATCTTATTAAGAGCAATAGTAACCCAAACAAAAGAAAATTTATCACATTTTAGTTATTCCTTTTCAAATCCTCTAAAAAATCATAGTTACCCACAGGGAACCATTTCTTGTGGCAAAAGGTAAAAATATTCATTATACTGTTCATAGTCGTATTCAATCTTTTCTGAATTTCCTGAAAACCTCCTCTGTTCTGTAAATTTTTTCTTCCTAAAAAGAAAAATATTTTTTTTAATTGATGGGTTACCCTTCTTCACCTTGGCGTATAAAGGGAAATTAATCAATTAAATTACTCGAAAATGAAAAAATTACTTTTTGTTGCCTTGATTGGCACTTTCGTAGCATGTGGTGAAGCAACTGAAACAACTGAACCTACTGAAAATGAAGTAGTAGCTCCTGAAGCTCCTATGGATTCTACAATGGTTCCTATGGATTCTACTATTGCTCCAATTGACACTACAGTAGCTCCTCAATAAGAGTTTTATATGGCAAGCAATCGTTAAGCCGTTCTGTTTCTACAGAATGGTTTCTTTTAAAAGTTAAAGGAAACGTTGCCATGAAATCGGTAAGGGTATCACTTTTAATGAGTGATACCCTTATTTTTTCCGCTTTAGACTTTTATAGTCTAACCCCGGGGTGGGGTGTAAAAGATTCTCTTTTAGAGCCACCCTTTAATATTTTTTTGAAAAAATATGGTTGAATGATAAAATGCGCCTACTTTTACATCCAATGAATCAAAATTTTACATACGCCGGTTTTTATTACTTCTATTTTTTTAGAAGCAAATCGGGTTGTGTATAGGTATAAGGATTTTCTTAAAAAATACAAAACTGCCCGGTCTTCCAAAGGATACCGGGCAGTTTTTTTTTGCTCAATCAACAAAGTAAAGCATGACATCAGTACAAGAATCTTCCATAACCAAGCCGCCTCGCATCGCTATACAAGGATACCAAGGCAGTTTTCATCAGGAAGCGGCACGTGTTTTTTGGGGACAGCATACTGAAGTTTTTCCCTGCGATACTTTCCGGGATCTTGTGCGCCAAACGATGCAACATCCTGAAGTTGATGGTGCAGTGATGGCCATTGAAAATTCTATTGCGGGAAGTATTTTACCCAATTACAACTTGTTACAGAAAAGCAATCTTACCATTATTGGAGAAGTGTTTTTGCACATCGAGCAGCAATTGCTTTGTAATCCGGGAGTGAAAATCGAAGATATTAGGGAAGTGCATTCGCACCCAATGGCGCTTTTACAATGCATGGATTTTTTAGAAACCCACCCGCATTGGAAATTAATTGAAACGGAAGATACAGCGCTGAGTGCCAAACATATTCATCAGCGCCATCATAAGCACGCCGCCGCTATTGCTGGCAGCCTTGCCTCAGAGCTTTATAAATTGGAAATATGCGTACCCAATATTCATACGCTGAAAAATAACTTTACCCGTTTTTTGGTACTTGTAAAAGATGCTGATGTAAAAAATATTCCGGGTGCCAATAAGGCTTCCGTGCATTTTGTAACCGGTCATCATAAAGGAAGCCTTGCCGAGGTACTTACTGCCATTGCAGCAGGCGGGATTAACCTGAGTAAACTGCAAAGCGTTCCCATTCCGGGGTCCGATTTTCTGTATTCTTTTCATGCAGATATGGAGTTTGAAAGTTTACAGCAGTTTGAAGACCTTATGCATTTACTCAAAGAGACTACCAAAGATTTGCGAATTTTCGGCGTGTATAAAAAAGGCATTTTTAAATCATAAATTAAAACGACAGTGATCCCTATTGCAAACCGTTTGGCTGATGTACAGGAGTATTATTTCTCGCAGAAATTGCGGGAAATAGAAGCCATGAAAAAGGAAGGAAAAAAAGTGCTGAATCTTGGTATTGGAAGTCCTGACCTCCCACCTCATCCGTCGGTTATTGAAAAATTGCATGCTGAAAGTGCCTTGCCTGATACGCATGCTTACCAAAGTTATAGGGGTGCTCCCGCACTGCGACAAGCCATGGCCGACCTGTATGCAAAATGGTATGGTGTTACGCTTAATCCGGAAACCGAATTATTGCCATTAATGGGTTCCAAAGAAGGGATCACACATATCTGCATGACTTATCTCAATGAGGGAGATGCTGCACTTGTGCCTAACCCGGGATACCCCGCCTATGCAAGTGCGGTAAAGGTTGCCGGGGGTAACGTGATTCCTTTTGCGCTTAATGAAACCAATCAATATTTTCCGGATCCTGCAGCATTGACAAAAATGGTGCAGGCACATGGAAGGGTGAAACTGATATTTATCAATTACCCAAATATGCCTACAGGTCAGTTGCCTACCCGCGAAATGTTTGACCGATTGGTACTTTGGGCTAAAGCAAACGGGGTATTGATTATTCATGACAACCCATATAGTTTCATATTGAATGATACCCCAATGAGTATTCTTGCCTCACCGGGTGCCATCGAAGTATCACTCGAATTAAATTCTTTAAGCAAAAGCCATAACCTCGCTGGTTGGCGGGTGGGATTGCTGGCCGGAAAGCCGGAACGTTTGCAGGAAGTTTTACGTTTTAAAAGTAACCTTGATAGTGGTATGTTTTTACCAGTTCAATTAGCAGCAGCAAAAGCTTTGTCGCTGGGTAATGAATGGTTTGACCAATTGAATATCCATTACCGAAATCGGCGCAAACTGGTTTTTGAAGTATTAGATATACTGGAATGTCCTTATCGTGAAAAACAGGCAGGCATGTTTGTTTGGGCTGGATTGCCAGAGGGTTATACGGACGGGTATGAACTATCAGATGCTATTCTTCATAAGGCACATGTATTTATTACCCCCGGAGGCATTTTTGGCAGCGAAGGGAATCACTATATACGCATCAGTTTGTGCAGTAATGAAACGGTTTTGAAGGAGGCCCTACAGCGTATCAGATCTGTGGTAAAAAAGTGATTTAAAATAAAAGAAGACATAATTATAAAGTGAAGTCTCATAAAGAAAATATAAATATACAGGAGGTGCAAGAAGCAGGAATTGGTATTGAAAAACAAACGGTTATCAATACGATAGCTGTAATCGGACCCGGACTGATTGGCGGTTCCATGGCACTAATGCTAAGGGATAGAAACTTTGCCAGTAAGATTATTGGAGTAGAATCCAATGAAAGCCATGCTCAGCAAGCTATACAGCTAGGTATAGTAGATCAGATTTTAACTTTGGAAGAGGCTGTGGCACAATCAGATTTGATTATTGTGGCAGTTCCCGTGGTAGCAGCATTAGGTGTAATAGCGCAGGTGCTTGACCTTGTCGATGTACAAGTAGTGGTAGATGTTGGTTCTACAAAAAAAGAACTTTGCGGGAAACTCGCTGCCCATCAAAAAAGAAGTAGATTTGTGGCCTCGCATCCTATGTGGGGAACCGAATTCAGCGGGCCAAAGGCGGCTTCCAGATTTGCTTTCTCCGGAAAGGCTGCAGTAATTTGCAATCGGGAACAAAGCGATGAAGACGCGTTGAAATTGGTTATGGAGATGTACGATAATTTAGGCATGCACCTTTTGAGTATGAATGCCGAATCTCATGACGTACATACGGCTTATATCAGCCATATTTCGCATATCACTTCTTTTGCACTAGCGAATACTGTTCTTGAAAAAGAACGGGAAGAGGATACTATTTTCGAAATGGCAAGTGCAGGTTTTGAAAGTACGGTCCGACTGGCAAAAAGTAATGCGGATACCTGGGTGCCTATTTTCAGGCAGAACAAGGAAAATGTATTGGATGTATTAAATGAACATATATCGCAATTGCGAAAATTTAAAGCAAGTATAGAAAAAGAAAACTGGGGATACCTGCGGGAATTGATCGAGCATGCCAATGAAATCAACAGAATATTAAAATAAATTACCAATTAAAAATGCCGACAAAGTCCCCAGCTATCTTATCGGTAATGAAAAAGAGTTATGAAAAAGACATTTGAAGATTTAGGTTTGGAAATGGAATTGATGCAGGCTGTATCTTCCATGGGTTTCACCGAGCCTACCCCCATTCAGGAACAATCCATTCCTATTTTATTGCAGGGTGAAAAAGACTTTTTGGGTCTTGCCCAAACCGGAACCGGAAAAACAGCTGCATTTGGCTTGCCTTTATTGCAATTGGTTGATTCTAATCAAAAACTACCACAGGCTTTGGTAGTTTGTCCTACCAGAGAGTTGTGTATGCAGATTACCAATGAAATGGATCTGTTTAAACAAAATAAAAAAGGTTTGACTGTTACGCCCGTTTATGGTGGTACCTCTATTACCGGACAAATCCGCGAACTGCGCCGGGGCACTCAAATTGTAGTGGCAACCCCAGGACGCCTGATTGACCTTATTGAAAGAAAAGCTATTGATCTCAATCAGATAAAGTACGTAGTACTTGATGAAGCGGATGAAATGTTGAACATGGGCTTTCAGGAAGATGTAGAGTTTATTTTGAAAAATGCGGTTAACCGCGAAAGCATCTGGCTTTTTAGTGCTACCATGCCGCAGGCTATACGCAAAGTGGTAAAAACCTATATGGACAACCCTGCCGAAGTATCGGTGGGAAAAGTTAATACAGGAAATAAAAATATTGATCACCAGTATTTTGTTATGAATGGCAATCAACGCTACGAAGCCCTGAAGCGATTGATTGATCATAACCCTGGTATTTATGGTTTGATTTTTACCCGGACCAAAATAGATGCACAGGATATTACTGAAAAGTTGGTACGTGAAGGTTACGATGTAGATGCGCTTCATGGAGACCTTAATCAGAATCAGCGCGATAAAGTAATGGGGGCGTTCCGTTCAAAGGCGCTTCAATTATTGATTGCAACGGATGTGGCTGCAAGGGGTATTGACGTAACAGGCATTACCCATGTAATCAATTATGAATTGCCTGATGATATGGAGATTTACACGCACCGAAGCGGTCGCACCGGCAGAGCGGGAAACACAGGTATTTGCCTTTCGTTGGTTACGCCAAGGGAAACTGGTAAAATCCGTGCCATTGAAAAAATGATCCAAAATTCTTTCCATAAGTCGGAAATTCCAAGCGGAAAAGATGTTTGTCGCAAGCAGTTTTTTCACTTTATGGAAAATATGGTGCAAGCAGATATTAGTCATGGAGACTATGAAACTTATATGCCTTTGATGCTGGAGAAATTTGCCGATATGAGCAAGGAGGAAATTCTCATTCGTGTGGTAGCAAAAGAATTCAACAGGTTCTTAGAGTATTATGAAAATGCTGCCGATCTTAATCAGTCAGCAAGAGGTAAGGAGCCCCGCGTTAAGGGGAAGTTTCAGGAAGATCGCAGGGAAGGAAGAGATTCGAGAGATTCAAGGGATTCGAGAGATTCAAGGGATTCAAGAGACTCAAGGAGCCGTAAAGAATTCGGAGACTCGGGTAGTTACCAGAAATTATTTGTGAATCTTGGTACTAAAGATGGTTTTTATAAAGCAAGTTTCTTGCAGTTTATTCTCGACATGAGTGATCTGAATAAAGATGTACTCGGTCGGATTGATATGAAGGACCTCAACAGCTGGGTAGAAATTGACAAAGAAGCATCTTCTCAGATGATTAAATCTCTTGATGGTAAAAACTTTAAAGGAAGAAGAATCCGTATGAACGAAGCCTGATTAAGGCTTTGTCTGATCCCATCATAAAAAACATTCCATAACTTTCCGTATACAAGGGGGAGTTATGGAATTGATATAATGTTTATCTAAAATATAAAATATTTATCTGAAATAATTATGGAAACAGCAACACTAACCGAAACATTAACCCCTGCAGAGCTAATTAAAAAAAGACCCCTTGTAATTAGTGGTCCTTGTAGTGCCGAAACCGAAGAGCAGGTGATGGAAACTGCTACAAGACTGGCAGCAACCGGTAAAGTAGATATCCTGCGTGCAGGTATCTGGAAACCAAGAACACGTCCCGGAAGTTTTGAAGGAGTAGGCACTAAGGGATTGCCTTGGTTACAACAAGCTAGAAAAGCCACGGGGCTGCCGCTTGCGGTGGAAGTTGCTACAGCCAAGCAGGTGGAAAATGCCCTGCATTTTGATATTGATATTTTATGGATTGGGGCAAGAACAACCGTAAACCCATTTTCAGTGCAGGAAGTGGCAGACGCATTGCGTGGATCCAATGTTCCTGTATTGATTAAAAATCCCATAAATCCTGATTTGGAGTTGTGGATTGGTGCCGTTGAGCGGATTCAAAAAGCGGGCATAACGGATGTCGGATTGATTCACCGTGGTTTTAGTAATTACGGAAATACAGAATTTCGTAATGCACCAATGTGGCATCTTGCCATTGAAATGAAAAGACGTAATCCCCATCTGCCAATCATCAATGATCCTTCCCATATTTGTGGTCGCAGGGATATTTTACTTGATGTCGCCCAAAAAGCAATGGACCTTGACTTTGATGGTATCATGGTAGAAAGTCATATCGATCCGGACAATGCATGGAGCGACGCCAAGCAGCAAATTACCCCGGAGCAGCTCGATGAAATGTTGACTAAAATTATCTGGAGAAAGGAAGATGTTAACTCTGAAGAATTTCATCAGGTATTGGAAAAACTAAGACAACAGATCAACCATCTTGATGATGAATTGATGCAGATATTAAGCCAGAGAATGAAAATTGCCGAGAATATCGGAGAATACAAAAAGAATAATTCGGTAGTTATTTTGCAAACAAATCGCTGGAACGAAATTTTGGAAAGAGCCTACAATAAAGCCCATCCTTTGGGACTTAGTAAAGAATTTGTAACCCGCTATCTTGATGCCGTTCACATGGAAAGCATCAACCATCAAAACAGGGTTATGAATAGCTAATAGGCTGCATATGAATTCGTTTTAATGTATTTTTTGTAAATTAGCGTATGACAAAAAAAAATATAAAGTTTTCTAATTCAGAAACAACCTTCTATTTTGATGGTAATCTGTCAATGGTTTTCGACCTTGCAGGCAAACGTCCTTTGGTAGTGATAACCGATGAAAATATTTACGAGGCTCACAAAAGAAAGTTCTCAAAAATAGATACCATCGTAATGCCCGCAGGGGAGGAGTTTAAAGTTCAGGCAACTGTTGACATGATCATTGAACAGCTTATTGAATTCAAAGCTGATCGCAATACTTTGCTTGTAGGAGTTGGAGGAGGTGTGGTAACAGATGTTACCGGCTATGTTGCAGCTGTGTTTATGAGAGGGCTCTCTTTCGGTTTTGTACCTACCTCTCTTCTTGCCATGGTAGATGCAGCTATCGGTGGTAAAAATGGAATAGATGTAGGGATTTATAAAAATATGGTAGGAACCATACGTCAGCCGGAATTTTTACTATACGACTATGCATTACTGAAGACACTGCCTGACCTTGAATGGGCTAATGGTATGGCTGAAGTAATAAAACATGCTGCTATTAAAGATGGTGCGATGTTTAAATTGCTTTCGGCTAAATCGCTTCCCTTTATAAAAAGAAATAAAGCCTTTCAGCATAAAATTATCATGCGGAATGTAATGCTGAAAGCCAAAGTAGTGCAGGCCGATGAGTTTGAAAAGAACGATAGAAAGCTTTTGAATTTTGGCCATACCATTGGTCATGCCATTGAAAATACGCTGAAAATTCCACATGGACATGCTATAAGTATTGGCATGGTTTATGCGGCTCATTTATCGAGTCAGATGGTCCGTTTTAAATTTAGCGATCGGTTGATTCAACTTTTGGAGCAATATGAATTGCCAACCCATGCAGCCATGGATACGCAGAAGATCCTCGATAATATTGGAAAGGATAAAAAGCGCTTTGGCGACGAAATTCATTTTGTATTATTGCAAAGGATTGGAAAGGCATTTATACAGCCGATACCTATGACCGAACTTGCGAAGCATCTTGAAAATACCAATTGAACATTCTTAATATAAAATACTTGTGACCAACATCGTTTATCCCGGAATGGTTTCTGGAACTCTGCAGGCCAATGCCTCGAAAAGTGCCATGCAAAGAGCCTGTGCTGCCGCTTTGGTGGCCGGGGGTGAAACACATATTACAAGTCCGGGTAACTCCAACGATGATCGGGCGGCGCTTGATATCATACTAAAACTAGGGGCTGAAGTACAAGAAAATACCGATGGAACCTTTTTGATAAAAAGTAAAGGGGTACATCCTGCAGGGTCTTCCATTTCTTGCGGGGAAAGCGGTTTAAGCATCCGGATGTTTACACCGCTTGCCGCCTTAAGTGCCCATCAAATAACTATTGAAGGGGAGGGGAGCCTGACGGTTCGTCCCATGGATTTTTTTGATGAAATTCTACCGAAGTTATCTGTAAAAGTTAAGAGTAACGGAGGCAGATTGCCGTTGATGGTTCAAGGCCCTTTACAACCCGCCAATATTGTGGTAGATGGTTCCTTAAGTTCGCAATTCCTTACCGGGTTGTTGCTTGCTTTCAGTGCAGCCAACGCACAGGATATTACGCTTACGGTTACCGATCTTAAAAGTAAACCTTACATTGATCTTACCCTGCAAATCATGCAGGAATTTGGTTTGCCCGTGCCCCAAAATAAAGACTATCAGTATTTTTACTTCCCTCCAAATACACTTAAGCCAGTCGATAGCAGGACTTTCCGGGTAGAAGGGGATTGGAGTGGTGGCTCTTTCTTATTAGTGGCCGCAGCCATAGCAGGAGGCGAGGTAACGGTGGAAGGCTTGATGAACAACTCAAAACAAGCCGATAAGAAAATTATCGACGCATTGCTCAGCGCCGGTGCTTATGTAAAAGTGTATGAGGATAAGGTTACTGTACGAAAAGATAAATTAATCGGGTTTGAATTCGACGCTACCGATTGCCCCGATTTATTTCCTCCGCTTGTTGCATTGGCTGCTTTATGCAAAGGCCCAACTCGTATAAGAGGTTTAAAGCGCCTTAAACATAAAGAAAGCGACCGGGGGGTTACCTTACAGGAGGAGTTTGACAAACTGAATGTGGCCATTGCTCTTGAAGGAGACACCATGACCATTATTGGAAGGGGTAGGGTACAGGTAAATAATCAGCGGCTCAACAGCCACCATGATCACCGTATAGCCATGGCCGTTGCAATAGCTGCTTTGTGTGGTGACTTTGAGGTAGAAATAAGAAATGCCGATGCAGTCAATAAGTCTTATCCCGATTTTTGGGATCACCTGTCTTTGTTGGGAGCAAGAGTAGAAAATCTTTAGAAAGGGGAAGTGCTGAAAACTTCCTGTCGTTTAATTTGTTTCGTAGATTATCATTTTCGTATTATATGAATTCGTTTGGAAAAAATTTCAGGGTCAGTATTTTCGGTGAGTCACATGGACCTTTGGTTGGAGTATCCATTGATGGCTGCCCGGCGGGTATGTCTTTGCGTGCCGAGGACTTTGAAACAGATATTGAACGGCGCAAGGGTGGCATGCAAAAAGGGACCACCCCACGCAAAGAAGATGATTTTCCTTTGTTGCAAAATGGTGTTTTCAAGCAGCATACAACGGGGGCTCCGATTACTATTTTATTTGAAAATAAAAATACCCGGAGTAGCGATTACGAAAAGCAACGGGCGGTACCTCGTCCCGGACACGCTGATTGGGTAGCCAATGAAAAATACGGAGGTAATGAAGATTTCAGGGGGGGCGGACATTTCAGTGGACGACTTACCGTGTGTTTGGTAGGGGCAGGTGTGGTTGCAAAAAAGATGCTGAAGCATGTTCATGAAAATATTTCAGTAACAGCAACCCTCATAGAAATTGCAGGAGAACGGGATACAGAAGCAGGATTACAGAAGGCCATCGATCAAAAGGATTCGGTAGGGGGCATTGTGGAATGCCGTGTTACCGGCTTACCGGTTGGTTTAGGCGAACCCTTTTGGGACTCGATTGAGAGCCTCATCAGTCATGCCGTTTTTGCAATACCTGCAGTGCGTGGGATAGAATTTGGTACTGGTTTTGAAGCAGCGCGAATGTTTGGCGTGAATCATAACGATACCATAGAAAACAGCACCGGCAAAACCCGGACCAATCATGCAGGAGGTATTGTAGGGGGTATTTCCAACGGAAACGAATTGGTTTTTCGCATTGCTATCAAACCTACCTCAAGCACTCCCAAGGAGCAATTGACCTTGAATTGGGAAACCGGTCTACAGGATTCTTTTTCGGTAAAAGGACGCCATGACCTCTGCATTGCCTTACGCGTACCGCCGGTTTTGGAGGCCGTAACGGCCATCGTATTGGCGGATCTATCCCTGCAAAGAGGTATTCTTTCGCCTGTGGTTCAGGAAACTATTTTCCATATCACCACACCCGAAGCCCTTGATGAAATGGAAAAGAATGACCTGCTTTACACTGCGTCTTTAGCAAATGAAGGTTTTATCCATTGCTCAGAAGGCTGGCAACTTGATGGTGTTATTGAACGCTTTTTTAAAGATGTCAGGAAATTAATGATTGTGCAGATCGATCCTTCGAAGCTCCCAAAAACCTTGCGGTATGATAAAGCACCCGATGTCGAAGATTGGTTTCCGCACATTTATGGATCTATACCTAAGGAGGCCATTGTGGGAATGGAAGAAAGGGTATTTGTATAGCAGGTAGCTTTTGTAAAATAAATTCAAAGAATTTTCCATGCGACAAAACCATTGGTACGCTGTGTTCATTGTTTAAAATCAGCGATAGAAAAGTTTAGGTTTTTAAAGATATCCTAAATCTAATGATTATACCCAGGTGCTCTTCTGACTCATTTATGGTCTGTCAATCACCACCAAGGTACTGGCAATCATATCGTGTAAAGCCTGCTTTTTTTCAGTAAAACCTGCCATCAGGAATCCAATAGCAAGGATGAAAGCGGAGACAAATTTACCCAACATCCGTCCTACGGCAGTCATGATTGAAATGCGTTGTCCGGATAGGGTAGTAACCTTGATGCCTAGAGCCCGCTTACCGGGTGTGGCCTGCCAGAGAGAACTTTCAAAATAACAGAAATAAGACATGCTTACGCCCACTTCGAGGAGGGCTGCAAAAGTGAATAAGCCATAGAAAGCATCTTCGGGCTCATCAGATAGAACAGAGGAGGATCCCATTCCGGTAACACTTACAAAAAGGAATAGCCCAAGCCTTAATATGATGGCATCGATCAGGTAGGCACCCACACGGAGCCAAAACCCGGCGTATTGAGAGGGGAAAAGAATAGGCTCTTCATGGGAGAGCAAGTCTTTTTGACCAAAGGTGTCGTTATCGTTATCGTTCATTTTCCTACTAGTGTTGTGGTTTATTAAGTTTAAGATCGGAAAAATATTTTAAGCCGGGAAGGGTATCATGGTTACCATTTGTTCAAGATATTGCTGATCCGTTTCATCAAAATGACTCAGGTATTCACTATCCACATCCAAAACGGCCACCACAGTTCCATTTCTGATGATGGGAACTACAATTTCCGACTTTGAGGCACCGCTACAGGCTATATGTCCGGGAAACTGATCCACATCGGGAACTACCAATGTTTTTGATTGTTGCCAGGAACCTCCACATACACCTCTTCCTTTTTTAATTCTTGTGCAGGCCAATGGACCCTGAAAGGGGCCTAATACGAGATCCTCAGGGCTATCTACCAAATAGAAACCCACCCACCACCAGTTAAACTGTTCCCGAAGGATAGCAGCTATATTGGCAAGATTGGCTATTAAATTGGGTTCTCCCTCCATAACGCCCTGAATTTGAGGTAGTATAGCCTCGTATTGTTCTGCTTTGGTTCCCTCTTTTACAATCAATTCTTCTGCCATAATATTTGCAAATATATGCTGTGATGGTGCTTTTTGAAAATAGCCCCCTTTTCATTTGCTTTTATCCCTTCTACATACGATAGGTTGGTAAGAAATGTTTGCTTTTGAAGGATTTTAATCGGTCATTCCTTCCTAATTAACCGCATATTCATCCTCAAACGGTGTTGACATCAAAATTCAGGGAAAAGCCTAATTGGTAAGATTTTTAAATATGAAAGGTTATAGATGCCTATAAGTAATTGAAAATGAATTATTTATAATGGAAATTCTATCTTATATATCCGAAATATTCTTTGGGAATCCTGAATTTTGCAATTGTGTATAAACGGCTGAATAAAGCGGGCATAAAATTAAAAGCAGGGGCAAGCTTTGTTATGCTATTTTTGGCACCGTTTTAAAATACAAGACTTGTGCGGTTAAAGAGTTTAGAAATAAAAGGATTTAAAAGTTTTGCTGATAAAACCGTCATCAATTTCGATGAGGGTATAACGGGCATTATTGGCCCGAATGGTTGTGGCAAAAGCAATATTGTGGACAGCATTCGCTGGGTAATTGGCGAACAGAAGATTAGCAATCTGCGGAGCGAAAACCTCGAAAGCCTGGTTTTCAACGGTTCAAAAACCCGTTCTGCAAGTGGTTTGGCCGAAGTGAGCCTTACTTTTGAAAATACCCGCAATTTATTACCTACTGAATTTACCACGGTAACGGTAACCCGCCGCTTTTATAAAAATGGAGACAGCGAATACCGGTTGAATGACGTGCAATGCCGCATGAAGGATATTCATAACCTTTTTATGGATACCGGTATCAGTACCGATAGTTACGCTATTATTGAACTCGGTATGGTGGACGATATCATCCGGGACAAAGAAAACAGCCGCCGGAAAATGCTCGAACAGGCTGCGGGAATCAGCATTTACAAAACCCGGAAAAAAGAAGCTAAAAACAAACTCGACGCCACCGAACAGGATCTTGCCCGTATTGAGGATCTGCTTTTTGAAATCAATAATCAATTGAAAAGCCTTGAAAATCAGGCGAAAAAGGCAGAGAAATATTACGAAATCAAAAAGGATTTCAAACTCGTTAGCATTGAATTGGCCAAGGCCTCTCTTGAAGGGTTTAACCTGCAATACAAGGAATTGAATGAGCAGCAAACCAAGGCGTCAGATCGTCGGTTGGGGATGGAAACGGAGATTACTACCGAAGATGCAGCGCTGGAAAAGGAAAGGGTAGGGTTTGTGGAGGAAGAGAAAAAATTGCAGGCTTTGCAATTGCGTTTCAATGAACTCGTACAAACTTTAAGAACCCGGGAAAATGAAAAGAATCTTGCTCAACAGCAATTGAAATTTCTTGGAGAGAAAAAGCAAGGGCTAACCGGCTTCCTCGAAAAAAGTGAAGGACAGTTCAGCAGTTTGCAGGACAGTGCGGTTTACACCGGCGAACAGGTAAAAAGCGAACAGGAAAAGCTCGCCATTCTGAAAAAGGAACTCGAAGACAGTACCCGCATATTACAAGAAAAAAGGGAGGCCTATGATGTGCAACGACGTACGCTTGATACCGAAAGGCAAAAGCTACAGGCCGTTCAACGCAATCATTTTGAGGCAGAAAAGCAGGTGGCAGTGGCCGACACCGGGATTGCCAACCTGCAAAGAAGCATCGCCCAATTAAAAGAAGAACAAGCTGCCCGATCCACGCAGATGGAACTGGCGCAGGAAGATAAACTTGACCGCGAAGAACAACTTGGCGATAAAAAGGAAGCGCTTGATACCTTACAAAAGCAGCATGAAAAAGCCAAGGCCCGCATTCTCGAAGGACAGGGCGAACTCGAAAAGCTAAGGATGCAATTGATGGATCAAAACCGGGTCCTCGATCAGCGACGCAATGAATATGATTTGCTGAAAAGCCTGATTGACAGCATGGAAGGCTATCCGGATAGTGTGAAGTTTTTGCACAAAAATCCAAACTGGAATCATCACGCCCCGATTTTATCAGATATTATTTATGTAAAAGAACCTTACCGGGCAGCAGTTGAAAATGTACTTGAGCCATACCTGAACTATTATGTAGTAAGCGATTTAGCCGAAGGATTACAGGCCGTAAACCTGCTCGAAGCCAATCAGAAAGGAAAGGCGAACTTTTTCCTGCTCGATAAAATAAATGCCTTTGAGGCGCCTCCCAGTGGTTCCAAGCTCGATCAAACCATCCCGGTCCTTAGTGTGATTGAAGTAGAAGCCCGTTATAAAAAACTCGGGGAACATTTATTGGGCAATGTGGTCATCGCCGAAAATGACGAAGTATTGGCGAAAACCACTTCGCAGATAGTTATTGAGAGAACCGGAAAATATGTAAAAGGTCGTTATACCCTTACCGGTGGAAGTGTGGGTTTGTTTGAAGGTAAAAAAATTGGTCGTGCCAAAAACCTCGAAAAACTTAAATCTCAAATCAACGAACAAGAATCTGTAGTTGATCACCTGAAGGAATTGATCAGCATCAAACATGCCGAACTGATTGGTTTTAATGAGCAATTAAAAGAGCAATCTATCCGGCAGACCGAACAGGAGATTCTTCAGTTGACAAATGCTGTTTTTGCAGCGCAGAACAAAATTGAAAACCTGCAGTATATGCAGGCCACCGCTTCTCAGAGGATTGCACAGTTTGAGACGCAGCTGACCGATCAGAATGAAGCTTTGCTTGAAGTGCGGGATTCTTTGGCGGATTATGCGGAAGCGCTCTCTGATTTACAAGGCACTATTGCTGAAAAAGAAGAGGCTTATCAGGAAGCTGAAAAGGAATATCAGGTTTTTTCCGGCCAATACAACGAAGGCAATCTGAATTTTACAAGACAGCAAAATAAGATTGCTACTTTGGAGCAAGAAGTTCAATTTAAAAATCAGCAGGTAAATAACCTGAATCAACAAATTGAAGAAAGTCGTACGCAGTTATCTGTTATAGCAGGGCAGTTGGTAACCAATGAAGAAGGACTGAAGGAAGCTGAAGAGCAATTGCTCGAACTGATGAGAAATCGGGAGACGGAAGAAAGACTGCTCAACGAAACTGACCGTGCTTATTACGCACATCGGAATAGTATGCAGGATCGGGAGTCGGGTTTAAGACTGAAAATAAAAGCAAAGGAAACCGTTGATCATTTGCTGGAACAAATTAAAGATGCGCTAAATAACCTGAAACTGCAACTTGCAGGTATTAAAGAAAGGCTTGATGTAGAATTTAAAATAAACATAGAAGATATACTAGACGAAGCCCGGGAAAACGATACCCCTCAGGAAGAGTTACAAGCGGCTGCCGACCGCATGAAAAAGCGTTTGGAAAACCTTGGTGAAGTCAACCCCACAGCGATTGAAGCTTTTACTGAAATGAAAAAGCGGTATGAATTCATCCTCGAACAGAAAACTGATCTTGTAAATGCAAGGGAAAGCCTGATGCAAACCATACAGGAGGTAGAAGCTACTGCAAACAAGCAGTTTCTTGATACCTTCAATGCAGTACGTGAAAATTTTCAACGGGTATTTAAAGCCTTGTTTACCGAAGATGATACAGCCGATATGATATTGGAAAATCCGGAAAACCTCGCCGAAACCGGAATTGATATCGTAGCCAAGCCCAAGGGCAAAAGACCATCGAGCATCACGCAGTTAAGCGGGGGAGAAAAGACCCTGACGGCTACTGCCTTGCTGTTCAGTATCTATCTGATTAAGCCGGCTCCCTTTTGTATTCTCGATGAGGTGGATGCACCACTCGATGATGCCAACGTAAGTAAGTTTACAAAGATGATTCGCCAATTCAGTGAGAACTCACAGTTTATCATTGTAACCCACAACAAACAAACGATGGGGGAAGTAGATGTCATTTATGGGGTCACCATGCAGGAAGCAGGCGTAAGCAAACTCGTACCGGTTGATTTTCGGAGCTTGAATTAGCCTTCATTTTCCAATCAATAGGTATTACAGCTAAATCAATCATGTAGTCTCTTATTTTCTGTGCCATTAAGAAATCCGGTATCGCTTTTGTCTACTGCTTTCTGTATGCAGACTGATACCAATTATTTGCAGCAAACAAGCTTATGCTGCCAATAATTGGAAATGCATTGTGAGATTTACCTTTATTGCAGGCTTGGGTCTGTATAGCTTTGTTCGGGTTGTAAAATTTCCAAATGTCTGTAAATGCCCGCGGTTCTGATGGAAAAGATAGAAGGGGCCTCCTTGCCAATTCAGTTTTTTTAAATGGCCTGATTGAGCAGACCTTCAAAATATGATTCCTTAACATTTCTGCATCGTTTACCCTTTTTCCATGGTTTTTTATTACCGATTGAATTTCTTCCTGCAAGGTTTTTACAAGTGGTGTACTATGCTATAAAGCTGGTGTACTAAGGTCTGAAGGTGGTGTACCTAGACTGGGAGGTCTTGTGCTAAAATCGGTAATCATTGTGCTTAATTCCGGAAGTGGTACCTTTTTCAACCGAAATATGGTACCATTTTCAACTGTAAGGTGGTACCTTTTTCAACCGTAATGTGGTACCATTTTCAACCGTAATGTGGTACCTTTTTCAACCGTAATATGGTACCCTTTTCAACCGTAATAAGGTACCCTTTTCAAACGTAATATGGTACCTTTTTCAACCGCAATATGGTACCATTTTCAACCGCAATGTGGTACCATTTTCAACCGCTACATACTTACGTCATTACTGTCTTTAATTGTATCAGAATCAGCCGTTTGGCAGTAGATCGGGTTGTATATGGCTCTAACTTTTTGCGGATTGTCTTGCTCTTAATTGATAATCTCCCCACCCAAAAGAAGAAATTTATCTAAAAATGGTTTTCTACGTTGGTGTATTCAGCCATAATTTACTTTTTTTTCTTTTTGGTTTTCGAAATATCAACGTTGGGTAATAGTAATTTTTTGATTGCTTTATCAAAGTGCTCTCTATTTCCTTACTCATTTTCAAATGGTAAATGTTGTACTCTTTCTCTGCTATATTTATTGCCAACTGATGTGAGATTTTTCCTGCGTGTGTCAATATGTTTCAATCATTTAAAGTGAGAAAGCTATTTAGCTTTTCAATCCAATTCTTTATATACATAGGTATCCTTCTCATGGCTTGCCCTGTAGCAAAATTAAATATTGTTCTGCCAAATTATTGAGTGCATCCATTTCGTTTTTTTGCAGATAATATTTTGCAATGGCCGCATCTTATTTTCAAGGATGCAACCATCATCATTTTTTTACGATTTTTTTTTAAGGCGTATCCATTTTCCCCCAATATTAGTTTACCACTTTTAAATGTTCCCACGGATTTATACCAATGCCAAAAGCCTACTATTAGTCATCTGCCTGGATGATAAAAATGAAACAGCTCGATTTTTAAGCCAATACTTGGGTGTAGTTCCCAGCAGGATAGGGGTATAAGGCGTTTTAGGTGATAAGCTTGTATAGTCAAAAGACAAATTCCAAAGGCTTACTGGCAAAGCAATCACACCTTAACGGCCTTTTAAAAAAGGGAACACGACTCTAGGTAAAATAGAATGATTTAGAGAAAATAGCAAAGGTAGTGTCACAAGGAGCTGCGCCGCATGGGTGCTAATATTAGTCATGATCCCCAAACCAATCTCAAAGGCACCGTAATTTTATGTAATAGCTACAATACCACCTTACCTTTTTAAAGCCACCACCAATTCCTTACTGCCCGGGGTGTATTTGTAAAAACCTTCCCCGCTTTTTACCCCAAACTTGCCGGCGGAAACCATATTTACGAGCAGCGGGCAAGGAGCATATTTTGGATTGCCAAATCCATCTTGCAGCACTTTCAGGATGCTGAGACTTACATCTAGCCCGATAAAATCAGCGAGTTGCAAAGGCCCCATCGGGTGCGCCATGCCAAGTTTCATTACCGTATCTATTTCATTTACGCCGGCTACCCCTTCATAAAGGCAATAAATAGCCTCATTAATCATGGGCATCAGAATGCGGTTGGCAATAAACCCGGGGTAATCATTTACCACACAGGGCACTTTGTCCAATTTTTTGCTCAGTTCCACAATCGTATCGGTTACCACTGCTTCGGTGGCATAGCCGTTGATGATTTCCACCAACTTCATTACCGGTACAGGATTCATAAAATGCATGCCAATTACTTTGGCAGGGCGACCGGTTACAGCGGCAATTTTGGTAATAGAAATGGAGGAAGTATTGCTTGCAAGGATACAATCGGGGGAAGTATGGGCGCCGAGTTCTTTAAATATTTTTAGTTTCAGATCTACATTTTCGGTTGCGGCTTCCACTACGAGTTGCACCTCTTTTACACCCGCTGCGAGGTCGGTAACCGGCGTGATATTCGCCAACGTTGCCACCTTGCCGGCTTCGTCGAGCAAGCCTTTGGCTACCTGCCGGTCGAGGTTCTTGGCAATGGTTTGAATCGCTTTCTCCAGTTGTGTGGCGTTGATGTCAATAATAGAAACGGAAAAACCGTTTTGTGCAAAAACATGTGCAATACCATTTCCCATGGTTCCTGCACCAATAACGGCCACTTTTTCAATTTGCTGCATACAATCGTAATGGTTTTGATGGCAGTAATCGCCACCTAAAAAATTAAAAAATCAAAGGCAAATAAACGACTCTTATTTCTTTTTGTAGTCGCCTCGTTTCCAGGATTTGATGAACTGTTGCCAGGCGGCAGGGTTCAGGATATTCATAGGAGGAAGCTGACCGGAGTAAACGGCCTTGTTGGCATTTTGCCGCAGGCTATAGTTTACCGCTTCCCGGCCATCGCTTGGGAGCGATCTCATTAATACCGATCTTTTGCTTTCATCAAGATTTTGACGGGCAAGTTCGTATTCATCAGCAGGGATGACTGAATTTACAAAATCCCGTTCAAATTGGGGACGGGTAGGGCGTGCCCGAATAATGGTGGCTGGCAGATAATTGTAATCAGTCACCATTAATTTGATCACCTCATATTCGTTTCCGTATAAGTTGTGGGGTATCATCGCCACGCTGCCCTCGTAACCAACGTGTGTAAATTCAATTTCATCACCCTTTAGTACCGCAATGCTGAAAACCCCTTGTTGATTGGTAATGGTTCCGCGACCTTTTCCTTTTACGGAAATACTTACGCCTTCTACTCCTACAAGGCTATCGGCAGTCATCACTATCCCATAGAGTTGCACCACAGAATCCCGGTAGGATTGTTGTGCCTTCAGGCCACTGAAAACAAAAATAAAAACAAGCAGTGCGTATAATTTCTTCATGTAAGATAATCTAAATGCGAAAATACCGTAAATAACATACCACCAATCAACAAAGAAAGGGTGGAGAAGGTTAATTTTGCAGTAATCGTTTATCAATTAACAAAAACTTTAGCAATGACCGAACAGGATATTTTGAAGGCATTAAGTAATGTACAGGAACCGGATTTAGGAAAGGATCTCGTTACCCTGAACATGGTGAAAGATATAAAAATCAAGGATAAAAATGTTTCATTTACAGTAATACTCACTACACCCGCCTGCCCCATGAAGGATATGATAAGCGGCGCCTGTGTGAATGCGGTAAAAATACTGGTGGATAAAGAAGCTATTGTGCGGGTGAATTTTACCAGCAATACTACTAGTGGCAGAAAGGCCGGAGAACAGGTTTTACCAGGGGTAAAAAATATTATTGCCGTGGTAAGTGGTAAAGGGGGTGTAGGAAAAAGTACGGTATCCGCTAATTTGGCATTGGCGCTAGCCGAAGGCGGTGCCAAAGTAGGACTGATGGATGCGGATATTTATGGACCGAGTGTGCCTATTATGTTTGGAGTAAGAGGTATAAGACCTATGATGAAAGATGGAGGCAATGGAAAAGGACTGATTGTTCCCTTAGAGCGTTTTGGAATTAAACTAATGAGTATTGGATTATTGGTAGATGATAAGAGTGCCGTTGTGTGGCGGGGACCCATGGCAAGCAGTGCTATTAAGCAGTTTATTACCGAAGTAGATTGGGGAGAACTCGATTACCTTGTTATAGATATGCCCCCGGGTACCGGAGATATCCACCTGACAATGGTACAAACCGTGCCGGTAACCGGTGTGGTAGTCGTAACTACCCCGCAGGATGTAGCTCTTGCCGACGCTAAAAAAGGTATTGCTATGTTCGGGCAGGCGCAAATAAATGTCCCCATTATTGGATTGGTGGAAAATATGAGCTGGTTTACGCCAGCCGAGCTACCCGAAAATAAATACTATATTTTTGGAAAAGATGGCGGTAAAAAATTGGCTGAGGAATATGAAATGCCGCTATTGGGACAGATTCCATTGGTGCAAAGCATCCGCGAGGGGGGAGATGCCGGTGTGCCCGCTATGGTGAGTGATGACGCTATAAGTAAGGCTGCTTTTATAGAATTTGCCTCCAAAACCATTAGGAGTATCGCCATGCGCAATGCAAAAATGAAACCAACGCAGGTGGTGCAAATGGTAGAATAAGGACGCCTCTTAAAATCATTCGGACAATGCCCGCCGATTTTGTAATACCTGCATTTATTTTTGTAAATGAGAATGGTACGAAATTGGTATAATGCATTTTTCGGGTTTTTAAAGATGCTCATAAGTATTAAAAATAAACTTTGTCTTTGGTCGTTACTTGTTTTTTACCTGGGTCAACTGACTTACTAAAATGAAATTTTTCCTTTTTCTCATCGCAGCCGCAATCATTTTCTCCTCCTGTATGACTTCTTCTGAAAATAACAGCGAGGTGGTTTTCGACCTTGAAGGCCACCGCGGTTGTCGGGGATTATACCCGGAAAATACGATTCCGGCCATGTTGCATGCTATGGAATTGGGCGTAAATACCTTGGAAATGGATGCTGTGATTACGGCTGATGGACAGGTCGTACTGAGTCATGAGCCGTTTTTCAACCATGAAATCAGTACCCTGCCTGATGGTACGGAAGTGACGGAAGCCATGGAAAAAAACCTGAATATCTATACCATGTCTTATGATTCGGTGCAGTTGTTTGATGTGGGGATGAAACCGCATCCCCGGTTTGCGGAGCAAAAAAAGATGGGTGTCCACAAGCCGCTGCTGTCGGATGTGCTCGATGCTGTAAAAGATTGGTGTGAGCGCAAGAATAAACCGCTTCCATTTTTTAATATCGAGACAAAATGTATGCCGGCCACCGATTCGGTCTATCACCCGGCACCGGCTGAATTTGCAGAAATATTAATGAAAGTGATCCGGGAAAAGGGCGTAGAAGAGAAAGCCATCATTCAGTCTTTTGATTTCAGGACGTTGCGCTATTTACACAAGATGTATCCAACCACCCGGCTCGCAGCATTGGTAGAAGGTGATGATACGCTAACAGTAACGGAGCAATTATCTTCGCTCGGATTTACACCGGCCATCTATTCTCCGGCTCATGAAAAGGTGACGACGGAAATGGTAACAAACTGCCGTATTGCCGGCATGTTGCTAATTCCCTGGACTGTGAATGACGAAACCGATGCCATAAGATTGAAGAAGTTGGGGGTAAATGGCTTGATAACAGACTATCCGGACCGCATCCATTAAGTTTTTATTATACAAAATAATGCAAAAGCAGGCAGTTTGTAAACTGTCTGCTTTTTCTTTTTTGGATGGAATCCCATCCTCCGGTTATTTTGCAGCTATGAACAAAGCATCGCTGATTGCGCAAATCAATGCAAAAAAGTCTTTCCTATGTGTAGGTCTCGATACGGATCTAAAAAAGATACCTGCTTATTTATTGTCTGACCCCAACCCGGTACTCGCTTTCAACAAGGCCATCATTGATGCAACCCGCGATCTTTGTGTTGCTTATAAAATCAATACGGCTTTTTACGAAGCCAATGGGGCTGCCGGATGGCAAACGATGGAAGAAACCTTTGCCTATATTGGCGGGGAGCATTTAAAAATTGCTGATGCCAAAAGAGGTGATATTGGCAATACGAGCGATCAGTATGCAAAGGCTTTTTTTGAGCAGGTAAAAGCCGATGCCATTACCGTTGCGCCGTATATGGGCGAGGACAGCATTCGCCCGTTTCTGGCTTATCCTGATAAATGGACTATTGTTTTGGGGTTGACAAGCAATACCGGCAGCAACGATTTTGAAAGACTTAAATTGGATGCCGAGCAGTATGATACCCGGTTTGTACCCAATGTAGTACAGGGCAACCGGTCGGAGTTGTTGTATGAAAAAGTACTGAAAACAGTGTCCGGCTGGGGTACCCCCGAGAACCTGATGTTTGTGATTGGGGCCACGCATGCACAAGAGCTTGAGCATATCCGGAGCATAATCCCAGATCATTTTATGCTGGTACCTGGCGTTGGAGCACAGGGCGGTAGTTTGGAAGAGGTAGCTTCTTATGGCTTTAATAATGAAACCGGCTTGCTGGTGAATGCAAGCCGGGCTATTATTTATGCTTCCTCAGCGGAAGACTTTGCAGAGGCTGCCCGTCAACAGGCATTAACCTATGCAAATGAAATGGCAGGTTATCTTTCCAAAGAAATGGGGGAGGATAATTAAGGAAGACTTTAAAACTACTCAGTCAAGGCTCAATCCATTTTTTTAGCGGCACTATCCAAAGCTTCAAAAAAATGATTCCGCATATTCTTGGCTTTTACCTTTTCAGATTCATAGTAAATTATCAAAGAATCAGGTAAAGAGAAAGTGCTATCCGGCCTGAAATTATCCATCCAATCCATCATTTCTTTATCGGCGCCCTTCAATTGCTCCAATAGTTTGGTGTATTCAGCCCTTAACGAAACACTCGTATTGTCTTTGAGTGTGGCAAGGGAATCAAGTCTTTGCTGTGCGGTTTTCTGAAAACCTCTTAGTTTCCCCATTTTGGGCATGGCTTCATCGTGGTAGCCAGCAATTTCCTCGAAAAGACTATCAGTAGGAGAGTTTACGACGGCTGCAGCATTCTGGCTTTCGCCACCCGTCGTTTCGGCATCTTTTGGACTGTTTTTACAGGCTACGGCAAGCAATCCAAGCCCCGCCAAGCCGTAAAGCATCATTTTTTTCATGGGTAATATTTATGGTTAAATTTTTATAAACTTCTCTAAAAGAACGGTAAAGGTCAATTATTCCAGCGATTTGCAACCTATGATTACCGGCTTTATCATTTCTTTTTCATGCTTCAAACTGTATCGTTATTTTTTTAAATCCAACTGCTTCGAGGAAACTGCGCATCATTTGGGCTGCTTGTTGGTTGGCTTTCCCAATCAGACCCCTTTGGGTGGCTTCGATGATCATTCTTTGCCGGGCTTTTTCCTTAACAGCTAAAACGGCCTGCTGACCCCAAGGCCCTTCTTCAATAAATATATCAAATCCAGAAGGGTTGGTAATAACATCTAATAGTTGGCTCGAGGGTAAGGTCAGCCACACCGAATCCTTTGCCACACGGATGCTTTGATCGGTTAATCGCTTCAAATCGATACCGGCAATTACTGTTCCGCTTACTACCAATACGAGTTTGTCGCCGGGTGGGAGTCCGGGATACCTCGAAAAAGGCCCGAGTATCGCATCTTTAAAAGCCTTAAATGCAAGGCCACCCTGACTTACCTGAAAGCTGTCGACCACCACTTCTGCATATAGTTTTGCGGTTTGTAGTTCTGCAATTTGCTTGATCTCTGTAACCAATAATGGCGTTTCTTCAATAGTTACGGGTTTACTTTTAAACCATCCCGAGGGATTGGGTAGCCAGTCCATTTTTTGGAACAAAAAGAAAAGCAGCACCAATACCAAAATCGGTATAGCTATTTTTTTTAGGATATTAAAAAAGGTGTTCTTCATAATTATGATTAAGAGGGGGTTGAGGTAAAGTTTTTAATAAACTGAATGTCAATGTTTTGATAGCCCAATTGCTTAAGGTATCGGGTCAGCCATTCTCTGGTATTTTTCTCAGCTTCTTGCAAAATGCCCATTTCCCGGCTTTGTGTAATAATTTGCCTTTCGGCCTGTTGCATCAGGCTGTTTTGCTCGGCAACACTAAAATGATCCCTGAAAAAGTCAATTTCCTGATACGCTACCCGAATGTTTTGCGGGGGCATGTTGACAGATAATATTTTTGGAGCAGGTAGTTGAAGCAAAATGGTTTTTCCTTCCAGTTGCACATATTTCGGGTCTACTTGGGTAAAATCTATCCCGGCTTTCACAGAAGCTTCGCAGGTAATCAATATTTTTCGATCACCAAATTTAAACCAGGTGGCATCATCACTTGCTTTTACAACTTTTGTGAGGGTGTACTCTACGGTAGCCAAATCCTGCATTTGCTGTAAGGCAACTATGGTAGTTGCCTTGTCAGGCAAAGGCTTACTACAGCCCATAAGCAGGACTGCAGACAGTAAAGCAGGAAAAATAACGGGGATCATTTTTATCATGAGGACCCCAAAAATCGTTGATTTCAATCGGATTGCCAACCCCATTCCAACAAATGGGAATTAATTAAAATTAGCAATTGTATAACATTCGCAGGATGTTCATAATCCCATAACAATTATTTTGCATAAAATTATTTCCCTGATAATCAATTAATTTCGCATTATGAAAAAGTACGCTGTAATAGTGGCAGGGGGTGTAGGGAAGAGGATGAACAGTGAATTGCCCAAACAATTTATGTTGTTGCTCGGCAAACCTGTTTTGTATTACACCCTGAAGACTTTTCTTCAATCATTCCCAGATCTGATCGTAATACTTGTACTTCCAGATGAGCATATTGAAAAGGGAAAGGAACTCGTAGATGCTTATTTTGATGCAAGCCGGGTCATTTTTACCGCAGGAGGTGAATCCCGTTTTCATAGTGTACGTAATGGCGTAAGTCTTATTGAGGCCGAAAGCATCATCATGGTTCATGATGGGGTTCGCTGCCTGCTTACACCCCAATTGATACAATACTGTTACGATTCTGCCATTGAGCATGGAACAGCTATTCCCGCCGTGCCCGTAAAGGATTCAGTAAGGCAAATTGCCGGGGCAAATACAATTGCACTCGACCGTACCCAACTTCGCAGTATTCAGACCCCACAGTGCTTTCATAGCAAATTATTACTGCCTGCCATGAAAAATATTGAGTTCAAGGAGAAGTTTACCGACGAAGCAACCGTGGTGGAAGCGTATGGTATTGAGGTCCATTTGATGGAAGGCGAAGACACCAATATAAAAATTACGACCCCCATAGACCTGATGCTTGCTGAGCAGATTTTACTCAGCCGGATTAAAGAAGGGGTAATGAAGTAATCAGGATTTCATCCATTTTAAAATGCCGGGTAATTGGTTCTTTTTCCAAAAGAAATAGGGTTGATTGATCGGTCCGAATTTTTGATAAAACCTTGCCACCCCCGGCAGGTCGGAGCCTTCAAAATCAAGTATCAAACCAGTACCCGCAAATTCCCTGATCAGTTGATCCATTAAAAAATGATTAGCTTCCATCATGCGGCCATTGGGTAGGGTGGTAGAGGCTACATTGTAAATCCGTTTTTTATCTTTTAAAAATAACCCAATAGCAAGCAACTCTTCGGATAGGTTGCCTTGTGGCATGGGGCGTAGTACTTTTCTTACAAAACACTCCCCGGTAGCAAACAAGTTTTTACAAAGCGAATCAAATGCCTCCCAGTCCGTCGGTCGGTATCCCATATTTTTCCCATAAGTGTCGCGATAAATGGCAAAGGCCTCGGTCGTATCTGTTCCTTCTTTGTAATGCAGATCGAATTTTTGGGTCCTGCTTAGATTTTTTAGCAAATCCTTGCTATAATCCTCTCGAATTGCTTCATATCGCCTTGGGAGGGGTACCAGGAAATTGTTACATAAAAGCGCGTCCCGTTCCGGAGGACAACCATGGTTTAGAAATATTTCAATCAAACGGAATTTTCCGGCTGCGGCTTCAAGAAATGCTGTCTGAATATTTTTGGGGATCTCATTATTTGAAAAAATACCAAGTTGCTGCGCAAAAGCGGGTTGGCAGAGATAGCGGATCCCCCATTTTTTTCTCCATGTCAGTGGTAACACATATTCATAATCCGGGGAAATGAGGGCTTCCCAACCCGGACTCATGGCATCAAGGAAGGCACTTTGAGCATATATTAAACCATTTGCAGAGGCTTCAATCGCTTCATCCCACAGGGCTTTATCGATGGAGTCATGGTTGATATATTGCAGATTATTTACCATATATAATTCCTTAACGGATCAGGGGCACCCCAAGCACCTGTGGTTTTATGGCATTCAGATCGAGGGTAAAACTCAACCTGCGTTGCCATAGGCTTGCACCACCGGGCCGGTTGGGATCATTTACATTATTGGGTTCTTTAAAATCATTGCTTTGCAGCAGCGGGAAATAGATTTTCAACGCCTTAGCTACTGGTAAGTGCAACCCAATACTATACAAAAACCTCGAATTTTCACTTGCTGGTCGCCAGGGAGAAGCCGAAGTGCCTACATCGGCAAATACCTTCAATGGAACGTTGAAAGGCAGAATACTCAACGGATTATAGGCATCCGGGATATCGAATTCGAGATTGACAGCAGCCAGCCAGTTATCAAAAAAATCAAGTCCCTGATTACTGAGGCCGGGCCGTACCGAACTGAAATCGCTTCGATATTTAAACCCACCATCGCGGATACTAATCTGTCTGCCTGCGGTTTCAGGGGATTGATTGCGTTCCGCAAAAGGCTGACTATAGGTGTAATCCTGCCGGCCATTGGGCGCATACATGGTAAAATGATAGCGGCTGTTATCAATTCTGCGTTCTTCTGTTTTCTCTTGCAGGTAAAATATTTTTCCGGCAAATACCCTTGCTCGAATTCCTTTACCGCTTGCATTGTAATTATAAAAGTAATTTCCTTCCACCGTAAACCTTGCAATGTCCTTTACCTGTTGGAGGGTCGCAACAATGCTATAAGGATACAATACCCGGTCATTTTTCCAGCCAACGGATACTTGTGGAATGAACGTGGTGGTAGCGGGTGCTTTTCTGGGGAAAAACACCGTATCACCGGGTGGTTCGGGAGTGGTAAATTCAATGCCTTGTTCCAGAATGATCCAGCTTTTGACCTCTATCCATTTGGTGAGCGTACTCAAGGCTTGTTTTCTTCGTTTTTCCAGATATATCCCTGGCACCCATTTAGTAAACCCACTGAAAATTTCAGTGCCATCCGTCCCGGAAATGGAGCCGGTATTGAATCGGGCGGCTCCCAGGTAGGTTTCGAAATGATGAAACCTACCTTTTTCAGGAAAATAGGTATAACTCATACGGCCATATCCGGTAAGCTGACTGCTTCCAGTTGCAAAAAGAGGGGCAGCCACCCATTGCCATGGTTTTTGCGGAACAGTATAATTATGTAAAAGAATGCCAGCTTGAATACCATCATAAACATTGTATCCGACAGCCGGAAACAAACTGATTTTTTTCTTAAAATCTTTGGGTTTTAGCAATCCATCTGCCTTCTGCAGCAGCAGGTATTGAATGGTACTGGAATCGGGTAGCCCGGTTTGTTCCCATGTTTTTTGGGCTTCTGCAGCAAGAGCCGGATTTCGGGCAGCCAGAAGATTCTTAAAATCATCAGGATCCACATGGTGCATGCTATATTGCTGATAATATTCTTGCATCAGCGCTTTCATGCTATCTGTACCAAGTTTGGCTTCCAGCGTTTCGAGCCACAAAGCTGTTTTGGTATAGGCGACAGCATTGTATCCTGCCTCTGTCATGGTAACGGAAGGCGATAAAATAGGAGGGTCAAGGTGTTTGCCTGCCAGCAGGTTCAGCAACCAGTTGCCTTCATCAAAAAAGACGGTAGACTCTGTTTTCTCTACTTTTGAATTGGCTGCCTTTTTCTTGAAATATTTCCTTTCAAGGTAAGTATTAAACCCCTCATCCATCCAGGAATTGGCCCGCTCATTGTTGGCGATCATAGCCTGAAACCAGTTATGACCTACTTCATGTACAATCAGGACTTCGAGGGTATTGCTGTCTCCGGCGAACGTATTGAGTGAGGTAATCATGGGGTATTCCATTCCTGATCCTTCCGCTACCGGATCGCATACCACCGATACTTGTGGATACCGGTAAGGGCCGGATTCTTCGGAATAATGCAAAAGAGCCTTTTTGGTATAATCGAGGCTGTTGGTCCAGGTGGAAGCATCTTTAGGCAGTACGAAATTCCAAAGGGCGACTGTTTGGTTATTTACCAATACAGTATCATAACCAACCCGAAAATCAGGGTGGGCAAACCAGGCAAAGTCTACTACATTTTCTGCTTTATAATGCAGCGTTTTCATTGGGTAAACCGGTGCAGAAGCTGCTTTAATTTTCGGAATAGATTGCCCCCATTTCTTGAAAGCGGATTTTTTTATAGCCTCCTTTGGAAAGGGTAAGGCGCGTTGCGAGAGCATCCATTCCTTTTCGGTTTCATTTTGTAAAACTCCGGTTCCAGCTACCACAAAGTTTTCGGGCAAGGTGATGCTTACCTCATAATTCCCGAAATCAGCATAAAATTCTCCCATATCGAGGTAGGGCATTTCGTTCCATCCCTTTTCATCATACACTGCCGCTTTGGGAAACCATTGGGTAATGCTATAAAATGATCCTGCATGCCCAAGCCGGGAAAAACGATAGGGGAGTTGCACATGGAAAGGCGTGGTCACCTGAATTTTTCGACCTGGTGCCAAAGGTTCGGGTAGCATTAGTTGTGCTACATCTATATAAAGGGGATGATCCTTCAGTACTGCCGGTTGATTATCTACCTTAAAATCCAACCGGTTGATGTATCCTTTTTGTTCCGGTCCCGAAAAATAAAAATCAGTGGAGCGGTTCAGTAATTGCTGCTCAGAAAAGGCGGTCCGGTCGTTTTTATAAGCATTGGGCCACAGGTGAAACCAGATGAAAAATAGCGTATCCGGGGAGTGATTGGTATACATCAGTTCCAGGCTTCCATCTAAAGATTTGGAATCTGTATCCAGGGAAACGTCAATCGCATAATCCGTTTGCTGTTGCCAGTTACGGTTTTGTGCATCGGCGGGCATTCCTGTATAAAGCAGGAACAACCAACCACATATATGACCAATTTTCCGTAGGAAATTCATGAATAGGGCGGAAGATAATACAGTTCCTTAATTCCTACCTGCGTTCACCACCATTTCTTTTAGAATGGCATTGAATCCGGTAGCATTTTGTAATTCATGAAGCGATAAGTGCATGCGGTAACGCCAGTAGTGTTTTGGATTGGCGGGTACATTGATGCGTTCCTCCTGTGGGCTTACCCTGCGGATTGATCCATCCATCCCCAGCAAATCCTGCAATTGGAATATGGCCCACATAGCCGGACTGTAAATATGCTGACTGATGATTGCTTTGTTGATCCAGGCCTCACAATAAAATGGATGTTCTCCCCATTGTCCGAGCTCCTGTTCAAAGAAAGCCTGCGTGTTATCTGCATCTTCTTCCCACCATCCGCGAATCGTACTCATATCGTGGGTACTTGGGGTAACAACGCTCATATAGGGCGCATCAGAAGGGTGGAAAAACTTTTTGGTCGGATCTTTTGGCATCCTTTGGATTTCGAGGCTTAGTAAACCGGTGTCTTGCATTACCCCAGGAACGCAATCAGGCACCATACCCAAATCTTCTCCGCAAACCAACATGTTGGTTGCTGCCTTTAGTGCAGGCAATTTCTGCATGGCTTCTTTTTCCCAGAAATCATCCTGCCGCTTAAAGAAATAATTTACATACAGGTCCTTTAATTGCCTTTTTGTATTGTCATCAAGGTATCGGAAACTGATGGTGCTTTCCATAGAAATCCGGAAATGATAAACGGTTTGACCGCTTTCCTCTTTATCAGCAATCAGAATAACATTCGAAACCAGGTCATATAATTTCAAAATGATCCAATCTTCTTCAGGAGGATTTTCTTCGAAGTAGGCTTCCAGCTTGCGTTGGGTATTCAGGGGTTCTTTTAAGGAATAACCACCCCAGCCATTATGGTTCAGGAATGTGCTTTTAATTTCATCTGCCTTTTCTCCAAAAAGCTCCACCAGTACTCCTTCGTTGATAAAAGGGAAGCAGTAGCGGTCGTAATCAAACCAAATTCCTCTTTCGGCAAACTCATTTTGATAAACCGGAATACAAGGGGAGAAATGACCAAGGATTCCTTCTACGGCGTCCATAGGAATGCTCCAAATCCTGAAAAACCCGAGAATATGGTCGATGCGGAAAGCATCAAAATAAAGACTCATTTGCTCAAAGCGCTTTTTCCACCAGGCAAAACCATCCGCCTGCATGCGCTGCCAGTTGTAGGTAGGAAAGCCCCAGTTTTGACCCTTTACGGCAAAATCATCCGGTGGCGCTCCGGCTTGCTCCCCCATTTTGTAGAGTTCAGGTTCTACCCACGCATCAGAACTGTTGCGGTAAATGCCAATGGGCAGGTCACCTTTCATGATAATACCCGAAGCATGCGCATAATCAACAGCTTCTTTTAATTGAAGGTGTAATTGGTATTGTACAAAAAGATGGATACCCAGCCGGTCAAAGTTTTTGCCAGAAGGATCAGCCAGTTTTTCAATAGCACCTGCCTTATAAACCGAATGGGTTTTCCACTGACTGAAGTCAGCCGTTTTGTTCTGATCACGCAGGTAGCAAAAAGCGGAATAAGGAACCAGCCAATGTTTGTTTTGGCTGTAATACAAATCGTAATCCTTATCGGCCAGCCAATCCGTTTTCATGGCAGGGTAAAGTTCTTCGATCGCTTTCCATTTCTCCATCAAAACAGCTTCGTAGTCAATTTCAGCCAACCCATTTAAGGCTGCCTGTTTTTCTTTGAAAACGGATATAAGTTCCCGATGGGTTTCACCGGCCAGTTTTTCTACATTCAAATAAACAGGATGCAGCGCAAATACCGAAATAGGGGCGTAGGGATAGCTATCAGTCCAGGTATGGGTGGCAGTAGTATCATTAATGGGTAACAACTGTATGAGTTTTAAACCCACTGAGTTGGACCATTCCACCAATCCTTTTAGATCGGTAAATTCTCCAATACCGTAACTTGTTTCGGTACGCAAACTAAAAACGGGTATGGCAATTCCAGCTCCTTTGAAGGTGTTGTTGGGTAAATGAATAAATCCATCGTGCAATATGCTTACCAGTCTTTTACCTATACCACTGAGTATGCGGTTGTTGCCGTCCTCATAGCGCACCAATCTTTTTTCTTCAATATTGTAAACGCCATATTTATAAGCAATGGGGAAAGGCGTTTCTGCAAGGTTTAGAGGTACGCTAAACCAGTTGCCTTCCTTGGTCATCAAGATGGGTTGGTCATCATCCCAGTCGCCGAGGTTATCAAATCCACCCAGCAGGCAGGCTATTTCATTTTTTTGAAGTAGTGGCGCCTTTATTTTAAAAATATGGGTTGGATTTTTTTCCATATTTTCCGAATAAGAAAAAACTTCCGGTTTTAAAAGAGTCTCGAGGAAAGGCTGGGTGAAAAATGCGTTTTCGAATTCGCCCGGATAATTCCAGATATCAGCCAGTTGTAATTCTTTGGTTGAATAGTTTGCCAGATATACTTCGCGGTCAGCGGCCCACTCGGTTGTTTCTTTTCCGTTGGCATCCCTAAAAATATATTTGTAAGAAAAAGGCGGTGTATTGTAAGGCACATCTAAAACAAGGTGCCAAAAGTCCTCATTCAGGTAATGCAGTGGCACTGCTCTTTCCTCGTCATTATTGCCCAACTCTGGAATATCCCCTGTTAACAGGAAGGTTTGTCCAAAACTTGAGCGGAATCGCAAATAAAAATGCAATGTCATCATGCAATCGATTGTTGGTGTTTCAGCTTGAGAATTCGCAAATATAGTCATTCGGCAGAATGATTGTGTATGTTTTACACAAGGTTTATGCCTGTAAAAGAATAGCGTTTTTTGCAGTATGCCCCGGGAGAGTTAATTTTGCTAAGGTTAGTTCCAAATTCCTCTGATTCCATCGGAACTCAGCAGGTTTGTACCAATAAAATCATTACGATTCAATTAATTATTCATTATGGCATACGACGTTATTGTACTTGGAAGCGGACCCGGTGGCTACCCGGCTGCTATCCGTGCTTCGCAATTAGGAAAAAAAGTAGCAGTTATTGAAAAAGAAGAACTAGGTGGCATCTGTTTAAACTGGGGCTGTATTCCTACCAAGGCACTTTTGAAAAGCGCACAGGTTTATGAATATCTGAAACATGCAGAGGCTTATGGTATTAAGGCCACCGGAGAACATGATTTTGGCGCAGTGGTAAAACGCAGCAGGGGTGTAGCTGATAAAATGAGCAAGGGGGTTACCTTTCTGATGAAGAAAAACAAAATCGATGTGATCATGGGTTTTGGTAAACTCGTTAGTCCTACCAAAATAGAAGTGACAGCAGCCGATGGAACCAAGCAGGTAGTAGAAGCGGGTAATATCGTTATTGCTACCGGAGGGCGGGCAAGAGAATTACCAAACCTGCCTGTAGATGGCGAGAAAATTATTGAATATCGCAAGGCTATGTCTTTGCCAACTCAGCCCAAAACAATGATTGTAGTGGGAAGCGGCGCTATCGGCGTGGAATTTGCTTATTTCTACAACAGCATGGGAACCAAGGTGACCATCGTAGAATTTATGCCACGCATTGTTCCCGTTGAAGACGAAGACATCAGTAAGGAACTTGAAAAGCAATATAAGAAATCTGGTATCACCATTATGACCAATGCAGAGGTAACTTCTGTAGATACTTCTGGCAGTGGCGTAAAAGCTACCGTAAAAACCAAAGATGGAGAGCAGGTGCTGGAAGCCGATATCTTACTAAGCGCTGTAGGAGTTGCTGCCAATATAGAAGGCATCGGGCTGGAAGAACTTGGCGTAAAAACGGAAAAAGGGAAAATTATTGTAGATGGCAATCAGCAAACCTCTATCAAAGGTTTATATGCTATTGGGGATTGTACTCCCGGACAGGCATTGGCGCACGTTGCTTCCAAAGAAGGGATCAATGCAGCCGAACACCTTTCGGGTCATCACCCTGAGCCAATGGATTATAACAATATCCCGGGATGTACTTATTGCTACCCTGAAATTGCAAGCGTTGGCTATACTGAAGCAAAAGCCAAAGAAGCTGGCTACGAGATAAAAGTGGGTAAGTTTCCTTTTGTGGCAAGTGGAAAAGCGAGTGCGTCAGGCGCTACTGAGGGTTTTGTAAAAGTTATTTATGATGCCAAATACGGAGAATTTCTCGGCTGCCATATGATTGGTAACAATGTTACGGAAATGATAGCAGAGGCAGTGGTGGCCCGTAAATTGGAAACCACGGCACATGAAATTTTGAACTCTGTGCATCCGCACCCCACAATGAGCGAAGCTTTGAAAGAAGCTACTGCAGTAGCTTATGGTGAAGCAATTGATATTTAATCGAGCGCATTTTGAATACAAAACACCCGGCAAGACCTCTCAGAGGATTTTGCCGGGTGTTTTTATTTTGAAAAGTAGCAAAGGATATTTTGTCTGTTCTGGTTGGAAAACATCCATGCCATCCCCAAATAGTTAGTGACGCATTTTTACACAGGCTACTTTCAATAATAAGAATTGTGACTCGTATTACTGATAAGTGTAAAGCATTTTACCCTCAGGCTGCCGTTGTTTATTCATTACGGTTTCTTTGGTTTTCAGCCCTTTTTCGTCGTACTGATATTGCCAGATGCGAAAACTGCCGGTAACGGGCTGCACAGCTACCTTACTGGTCAGTTTGCCCTCTTCATCATAGCCAAACAAGTAATCGGGGAGCATTTGCTTAACAACCTGATTGTAACGAACGATATCGGTAAGCCGGTTGGCTTCATCATAATAGTAAAACCAGGTTTCGATCTTCATGCCATTTTTCCACCACTGTTCTTCGCCGGGTTGCTGGTTCTGCGCTGCAATAAATTCAACGTACATGGTATCCTTTCCACCATTTATGCGAAGCATTTTTACTGGCATGCCCTTTTCATTGTAAGAGTATTCGCGCCGTTCATTCACCACATTTTGTTGTTGCGCCTGTTCCAGTGCCCTCGATTTCATTTCAACCAATTGATTGCTGGCATTGTAACGGTAATTAATATAACTAGATCCGCCTTGCGAGGAGTCGAAAACCTGCTGAATACGCCCCTGTTCATCAAAGGTGGTTTCTAAAATAGAGGCATCAGAAAAGGAGGATTTGGAGGAAGTAGTCAATGTTTTTTTTGCAGGATTTACTTCCTGTTTCAAATAGAAATCGGAAGCTTCCGTATTATCTGTTTCATAGGCTTTTACAGATACCTGACGTATCTGCAGCGCCATCAGTTTTTCATAATATTCTTCATTCCTTTTCAACGATACGATGTCATTGAAATAATACTGTGCCTGCAGGTAGGTACAACAGATCAGCAGCGCACTTATAACAAAAAGTTTTTTCATTCCCGGTATGGATTGTTCTAATTTGCCACAAAATTAATTCTATTGCTCCAAGCAATTTTATAATATTCTCTTATGATTGAAGAAAACGCATTTGCAAGGCTGGTACGAATTATGGACGAATTGCGGGAAAGTTGTCCCTGGGATCGCAAACAAACCATAGAAACCTTACGGCCACTGACCATTGAAGAGACTTATGAACTTGCCGATGCTATTGTAAAAGGGGATTGGCAGGAATTGAAAGAGGAACTTGGCGATTTGATGCTGCATTTGGTTTTTTATGCAAAAATTGCTACGGAAAAAGGGGAGTTTACGCTTGACGAGGCCATTCATGGGGTTTGCGAGAAATTGATTACACGCCATCCCCATATTTACGGCGATGTAAAGGTGAAGGATGATGAAGATGTAAAGCGAAACTGGGAGCTACTGAAAATGAAATCGGGTAAAAAATCCGTTTTAGGCGGAGTGCCAACCGGATTACCAGCACTGATTAAAAGCCTTCGTATTCAGGACAAAGCAAAAAAAGTTGGGTTTGAATGGGAAACCAAAGAAGATGTATGGCAAAAAGTAAAGGAAGAAATTGCCGAACTGCAGGAAGCGGAAGCTTCAGGTGATGCGCACAAAATAGAAGATGAGTTTGGAGATGTGTTGTTTAGCCTCGTGAATTATGCACGGTTTATAAAAGTAGATCCTGAACTGGCACTGGAGCGAACCAACGTGAAGTTCCGGGATCGTTTTATGCAAATGGAAGCCATAGCCCTGCAGCGCAATAAACCGTTAGAGGAGTTAACATTAGGTGAGATGGATGCCATCTGGAATGAGGTTAAAAAGAACATGGAAGCCTGATGAAGGATTGCATGTTTTAAAAAGGTGGTTAAATTCCTTTTTCTTGTCGTGTTTCAAAAAGCCATTCATTGAATTCATCAATAGAGAAGGAGCTGAGGTTCTGGCTCGCCGGTAATAATGCTTTTTGAGCGGCTATTACCCCATATTTAATATCATCAAAACCTTCAATGCTGTGTGCATCGGGATTAATTGAAATCAACACCCCTTTTTCGATTGCATAAGGAATCCAGTGTGCATCAAGGTCAAGTCTTCGGGGATGCGCATTCAGCTCTATGACTACCCTATTGGCAGCACAGGCATCAATAATTTTTTTATGATCAACCGGGTAGCCTTTTCGGCTTAATAAAAGCCGGCCTGTCATGTGGCCGAGGATCATTGTATAAGGATTCTCGATGGCAGTTAAAAGTCTTTGCATGGCTTTTTCTTCGGTCATTTTCAGATTAGAATGCACTGATGCAATCACGAGGTCAAGACTGCTTAAAACTTCATCATTGTAATCGAGGCTACCATCGTTTAAAATATCACATTCAATACTTTTAAAAATATGAAAGGGAGCCAGCTTATCATTAAGCATGTCAATTTCCTTGTGTTGCTTTATGATGGATTCCTCAGATAGTCCACTGGCATAAAAAGCCGCTTTGCTGTGATCGCTGATCACCAAATATTGCATACCCTTATCTCGTGCCGCCTCGGCCATTTTTTCCAGACTTTCACCGCCATCACTCCAGGTACTGTGGCTATGGATAATGCCACAGATATCTGATTGCTTTACCAAAGATTTGTTTCTGCTTTTTTCATAGTATTCCGGATAAAAAGCGGAGGTATTCCGGTGTTCGGGGGCTATGAAAGGCAGGTTTACGGCAGCAAAAAGTGCTGCCTCTTCTGCAAAATGGGTGGTAGCAATGGGCTTTCCCATCTTTTCAGTTATATATGCTAAAAAAGGTTCATCGGCAGTGGTAATCAGCCATTGGGAGCCTTTGGTTTCCCTGCTGAAAGGAATCAATTGCAGCAAGGGGGCATTTTCTGGTTGATAATGAATAAAATCTGTATCCTGAGAAACGGGGCTTTCAAAACCTGCGTTTTTCATTTCCTTTTTAATGTCTTCCAGCGGGGCTTCTATTAAAAAATCAATACTACCAACGGTGTCAGCATGACGTCGCATACCACCGGTAAGCGATACTGCATCTTTACCCCAAATATCTTCCAGTTGTTTTTGCAGTTCAGGAAGCCATTCCAGCGCCTGCTGGTACAAAAAGCGTCCGGACTGAACCATAAAAAATTCAATTGCTTCCTTGATGTTTTGTTGGGTTTTGGCTCCAAAACCTTTGAAATTGGTCAGCCTGTTTTCGCTACAGGCATATAGCAATTCACCAAGGGTTTCAATTTCCATTTCTTTCCAGATGGTATTGATTTTTTTGGCACCTATACCTTTTATTTTCATCATTTCCAGAATACCTTCCGGTGTTTTCTGAATCAAATCGTCCAGTGCAGCAAGCGATCCCTGCGTAAGGATTTCTTTTATTTTTGCAGCAGTATTGGCGCCTATACCAGGTATGGCAGCCATCGCTGTAGTATCGAGTTCTGCAAGCGGGGTAGGAGCACGGTCTATCTGAAAGGCAGCATTTGTAAATGATTTCGATTTAAAACTGTTTTCTCCATGGATATCCATGAGTTTGGCTAACAAAGAGAAATATTCTGCAATTGATTCATTGGTTATCATAGTACAAATTTGAAATAATATTCCGGAAGTTGATCCGAATAAAAAAAAATCCCTGTATCCGCAGATACAGGGAAGCCTATTCAAAAGGAATTACTTTTAGATTAGCTCTTTTTTTTTCTACCTCTTTTCCCAGGTACTTTGGGAGCTTGCTCTACAGGTACTACTGTTTCTGCAGGTGCCGGAGCTTGCTTAGGTGTTTTCTTTTTTGCTGCCTTTTTCGGAGCTGCTTTTTTCGGAGCTGCTTTTTTTACTTCTTTCTTAGGAGCATCTTTTTTAACGGCTGCTTTCTTCGGAGCCGCTTTCTTTGCTGCTGCTTTGTTTGCTACTACTTTTTTAGCCGCCTTCTTTGCCGCTTTTTTCACCACTTTTTTAATGGTTACTTTTTTAGGTGCGGCCTTTTTTGCCACTTTCTTTGGCGCTGCTTTTTTAGCTACCGCTTTTTTCGGAGCTGCTTTCTTAGCTGCTACCTTTTTGGGTGCTGCTTTTTTTGCTGCTTTCTTCGGTGCTTCTTTTTTTGCTGCTTCTTTTTTTGGTGCGGCTTTTTTAGGAGCCACTTTTTTTGCTGCAGCTTTTTTCTTAGCCGCTTTTTTTGCAGTTGCCATAATTTTTACATTTAATTGGTTAATAAGTAGTGTAAAATTAATTTTATTTTAATATCTACCTTGTTTTTTACCCACTTGTTATCCACCAATGCAAAAAAGAGGTAGATAACTACCTCTTTTTACTTAAAAATTATGTAAAGATTACTTATGCTTCTACTTCAGCAAGTAAAATGGAAACAAAAGTTCTGTCCAATCTACCTTTTTTAAATTCTACCATTCCGTTATGAAGAGCAAACAAGGTGAAATCCTTGCCAACTCCTACATTTTTTCCAGGATGATAAACGGTGCCACGTTGACGCACAATAATATTGCCTGCTTCCGCAGCTTGTCCGCCAAATATTTTAACACCTAAACGTTTGCTTTGCGAATCCCGACCGTTTTTTACCGACCCTTCACCTTTTTTGTGCGCCATAGTTGTAAATTAATTTTTTATATTGAATACATCCTGATTAAATCAATCAGGCGATACTTTCGATTTTGATTTTAGTGTAATGTGTACGATGACCTTTCTTTTTACGGAAGCCTTTTCTACGCTTCATTTTAAAGGCAATTACCTTGTCGCCCTGTATAAGATCGCTAACGATCTCAGCGTTCACGGTAGCCTTTACCTGATCACCTACCTGCAGGCTTCCTGCATTATCAACCAGCAGAACCTCGGAAAAAGTAACCTTGTCTCCGTTATTACCGGTAATCTGTGGTACATACAAAGATTGCCCTTCGGTAACCTTAAATTGTTGTCCAGCTATTTTTACAATTGCAAACATGACCATCTATTATTTTGGGGACGCAAAAGTATGTTTTTTTTGGGATTAACCAACTAAATTTTATTAAAAAGGTCATTTTTACGCATTTATTCTTCTTTTTCGACTTCTCTTAGGCTTCTAAGGATATATTTGCTTGCTGTATTTATCACAAATTATGACGATTGGATTCACTTATCCACTATTTTTATAGTGCTTTGCACATATTTAAATATCCGACAGTGAAAAGCCCTTTTTTCAATTAAAGAATAATTAAATGAATTTTAAATCGCTCCTTGCACGACCTTTTGCAGGATATATTGCAAAACAAATCAGGAAATCCAGCCAAACGGCACTGGCAGATCAGGATGCTATTCTGAAAGTGCTTTTGCAGGAAGGTAAAAAAACCATTTTTGGTAAAGATCATCAGTTTGACCAATTTAAAGATTACAACAGTTTCCGGCAGGCAGTTCCCTTACGGGATTATGAAGCTCTGAAGCCTTATGTAGAGATGATTAAGGAGGGTAAACACAATGTGCTTTGGAAAGGAAAGCCTATCTATTTTGCTAAAACAAGCGGCACCACAAGTGGGGTGAAATATATCCCTATCACTAAGGATTCAATTCCTAACCATATCAATACAGCAAGAGGTGCCCTTGCCTGCTACATGACCGAAACTGGAAATTATCAGTTTCCAACAGGCAAACTCATTTTTCTTAGTGGCAGCCCTGTACTCGAAAGGGTGGGAGAGATTCCAACCGGCCGGTTAAGCGGGATTGTCAACCATCATATCCCTAAATATTTGAGAACCAATCAGTTGCCAAGTTATGAAACCAATTGCATTGAAGATTGGGAAACCAAACTTGATAGGATTGTGGAGGAAACCATTGGGGAAAATATGACCCTTATCAGCGGTATTCCGCCTTGGATGCAAATGTATTTTGATCGGTTACGGGAGCGTTCCGGGAAAAAAATTGGAGACCTTTATCCACAGTTGAACTTGCTGGTGCATGGTGGAGTAAATTTTGAACCTTATAAAAAGCGTCTTTTCGAATCAGTAGGACGTACACTTCATACCGTTGAGACTTTCCCGGCATCAGAGGGCTTTTTTGCCTTCCAGGATTCGCAGATCGAAGAGGGGTTGCTTTTGAATACCGATAGTGGCATATTTTTTGAGTTTATTCCTACAACAGAACTTGGCAAAGAAAATCCACAACGGATTTCTTTGCATGAGGTAGCTACAGGCGTCAATTATGCTATGATAATCAACAGCAATGCCGGGTTATGGGGTTATAACCTCGGCGATACCGTAAGGTTTGTTACCACAAATCCTTATCGGTTGATAGTAACCGGCAGAACCAAACAGTTCATCAGTGCTTTTGGGGAACATGTAATTGCTGAAGAGGTAGAAACATCCATTACGGAAACGGCTTTATCTCAGGATGCGAGCATTGCAGAATTTACAGTGGCTCCGTTTATTGCCAATACCGAAGGGCAAAGCTATCATGAGTGGTGGATCGAATTTGAAAAAGAGCCAAAAGATATGGTTGCTTTTGCGGTAGAACTTGACAACAGAATGCGGGAAAAAAATGTATATTACGATGATTTAATAAGGGGAAATATCTTGAAAAAATTGCAGGTCAGAAAAATTTCCAAAGGGGGATTTGTTGTTTATCTGAAATCGGAAGGAAAGCTTGGCGGACAAAATAAAGTGCCCCGCTTAAGTAATGACCGAAAAGTGGTAACAGGTTTGTCGGCCTATGAAGCTTGAATAAAAGAAATATTTCTGGTCAGGAATTTAATTAATTGAAAGAAATGGTGAAGCGAATAGGAGTATTTGGGTCTACAGGTTCCATTGGAACACAGGCTTTGGAGGTTATCCGGGCAAATCCCGACCGGTTTTCAGTGGAAGTATTAACGGCTCATTCGCAAGATGAACTTTTGATAAAGCAGGCTTTGGAATTTGATCCGAATGTGGTGGTAATAAGTGACGATAGCAAATACGAAAAAGTAAAAAAGGCTCTTTCCAGTACTTCAATAAAAATATTTGGTGGAGAGGCAGCACTTGAAGAAGCCGCTGCGATGGATACTTATGACATCATGTTGGCTGCCATAGTAGGCTATGCTGGCCTTAAGCCCACCCTTCAGGCCATTGAGCAAGGCAAGGTGGTAGCTTTAGCCAATAAGGAAACCCTGGTGGTTGCTGGTGATATTATGGTGCAAAAAGCAAGGGCTTCGGGGGCTGCCATGATCCCTGTTGACAGCGAGCATTCAGCTATTTTCCAATGCCTTGTTGGCGAAATGCGCAACCCCATTGATAAAATCATTCTTACTGCGAGTGGAGGGCCTTTCCGGGGAAAAAAACCCAATTTCCTGGTTAATGTAAAAAAAGACCATGCCCTTCAACATCCCAATTGGTCAATGGGAGCGAAAATTACCATTGACAGCGCTACCCTGATGAATAAGGGGCTGGAAATGATTGAAGCCAAGTGGCTGTTTGGATTGCGCGCTGATCAAATTGAAGTAGTGATACACCCGCAAAGCATTATCCACAGCATGGTGCAATTTAAAGATGGCAGTTTGAAAGCACAAATGGGTTTACCGGATATGAAATTACCAATTCAGTACGCACTGGCTTTTCCAGAAAGAATACCAAACGATTTTCCCCGTTTTGATTTCAAAAAGGCACATACCCTGCAGTTTGAAGAGCCTGACCTGCGCACCTTCCGCAATCTGGCATTAGCAACCGAGGCACTCCATAAGGGAGGAAATCTGCCCTGTATTATGAATGCAGCAAACGAAATTGCGGTTTGGGCGTTCTTACATAACCGGATTGGTTTCCTCGATATGATGGCCATAGTGGAAAAAGCCATGGAAAAGGTAGAATTTATAGAAAAACCAACGCTGGAAGATTATTTTGAAAGTGATGCTGTGGCAAGAGAGTTTGCTGCTGAAATGGTGAAATTGTAAGTACAAAAGGTAAGACGATCTGAATACCCTTAATACCTTTTGACATTATTAACCAAATATTTGGCGGAATGGGTGCAATTTTGCCCTGATAAATTAAAATTGTAAAAGAACTGTTAATTTAAATATACAAATGATTTTCTTAGCTATTGATTGGGCTGTAGTTGGTGTACGGGCCGGACAGTTATTGTTGTCGTTATCTATTCTCGTAATTCTACACGAATTCGGGCATTATATTACCGCTCGTTGGTTCAAGTGCCGCGTAGAAAAATTTTACCTGTTTTTTGATCCTTATTTTTCGCTTTTCAAGAAAAAGATTGGTGATACAGAATATGGGATTGGCTGGCTGCCGTTGGGTGGTTATGTGAAAATATCCGGTATGGTGGACGAAAGTATGGACAAAGATCAGCTTGAAACACCTCCTCAACCATGGGAATTCAGAAGTAAACCCGCCTGGCAAAGGCTGATCATTATGCTTGGAGGGGTAACCGTAAATATCTTACTTGCTTTTGTTATTTATGCAGGTATCCTCATGTATTATGGGGAAACAAAAGTGCCTGCTGATTCGGTTCAATATGGCATCAGCATACAGGATAGTGTGATGTATGAACTGGGTTTAAAAGATGGCGACAAAATTTTGGCCGCCAATGGCAAGCCGATTGACAATTACAATGATGTGATAAAAAATATAATTTTAAGTACGACCCTCACCATTGAGCGGGATGGGAAAACCCAGGAGTTGAAAATGCCGGTGGATTTGATTGGTACTTTAGTTGAAAAGAAAAAAAGTAATACGCCATTGCTGGTACCAAGGGTACCAAGTGTAGTAAAAGAAACAGATTCTTCCATGGCTGCTTATCAGTCCGGGATTCGTGCCGGAGACTATATACTATCAGTCAACAATCAACCTGCTCCCTTTTTTGATGAACTGAAGCCAGCTATTGAAGCCCAGAAAAATAAAGTGGTTCAATTGGCTGTAAAAAGAGGAGCTGATAGCCTGCAATTTTCGGTACCCGTAAATGCAGAAGGTGAAATAGGATTTGCTGCCCTCAATACTATCGAAGATTATGAAGCGTATGGCGTATTGAAGGTTATCAACCGGAAATACGGTTTTTTTGAAGCCATTCCCGGAGGTGTCAGGTTGGCAATAGATCAGTTGATTTTTTACATTGATCAGTTTAAACTGATTTTTCAACCTGAAACCGGAGCCTACAAAGGGGTGGGTGGTTTTAAAAGTATGGGAAGCATTTTTCCTGCTACCTGGGATTGGGAAAGGTTCTGGAACATCACTGCATTTTTTAGTGTTATCCTCGCTTTTATGAACATGTTGCCTATTCCAGCGCTTGACGGAGGACATGTTGTATTTACATTGGGAGAAATGATCACCGGACGTAAACCAAGCCAAAAGTTCCTGGAAGTAGCCCAGGTAATCGGGATGGTTTTATTGCTTGGACTCATGCTCTATGCCAATGGCAATGACTTTTTTGGGTGGGGTAAGGGTAGGTAGGCAGATTTACTATTTATTATTTTTGATTGAATATTGCAGATTTCTGATTGAATAATAGTTGATAACAAGAATCTGCTTTCAAATCAACCAATTAACTAAATCAAATCAACCAATTTGCCTACTTTTGCAAATAGAAATTATTTTACAAATGTTGCCTGTTATCGAGTAGAAATATAGGTAAGGCAACCAAAAATAAGTTTCCGGGGCTGACCGGTTTTGACAGCAAAGATCTTTGAACGTGTAAGCATGTGGTGCGTTGGATAATTAGCACCTTAATCTGAATATTCAAAACTCAAATGGCAATACTCAGTATGCCATGGCTGCGTAATCAGTGATTATGTAGTCATTAGGGCCGCCGTACGGGTTGATTTGTTACCAAGTGCCGCCGCCGACTCAAAAATAAAACAAGTTGCTGCAACAGAAGGCTGTGCCTGTTACTTAAGACCATTCAGCTAAGGAAATGATCGGTTTGTCCGGTTCCTGTTATTTCCCGACAAGTAATGCCGGAATAAACATGTAGAAAGCGTTTGGCGAATTTGTTTGGACCAGGGTTCGACTCCCTGCAGCTCCACTAAAACCCGTAAACAGGTATAAAACCCAATGTTTACGGGTTTTTTTATTTTTTAGCTTTTTTACTTTTTTTTGTTTCGCAAGAGTATGAGTTGATAATTAATTAAATTTATATTAGTACCTGAAAGCTCCACTCATTAGTACTTGTTCGCCTCTCGAAAGTCCAATTTCCAGAGCAATCTTTTGCCAGCCTGCTATCGCGGTTTTGACTTCATCTATAGTTATTTTCATTTCTTTTTCGGATAATCTAAAGTATGGGCCAACACTTTTAGCAAGTTCCATGTCCAACGTATTATTATTTGTGTCAATATTTAACGCAATGCCATCTTTGTCAATAGACGGATTTATATCAAAGGCCGGTGATAATTTCCAGCCTTTCATGGTTAGTGTAAAACCATGATTTCTCAAATGATCGTCTGTGTTAGCGATAAGAATATTAAAAATAATCCTACGCCATAACTGTTGTAGATCTTCAACAATGTAAGTTCCTGAAAATTGAATAAATTCTACAATGTCAAGATAAGACGCGGTTGCATCCCTTATTAATTCCTCAGTTTTACCAGTCATAGTGATTGCGGACGCAAAGTGGATGCGTTCGTGATTGTGTCTGTCGAAGCGTTTGGTAAAAAAAGTGTGATGTTTTCCGGCCACTTTTTCAATACGAGAATCTGCCATTTCAATCCCCGCTTTGATAGCTAACCTATAAGCAAGGTATTCCCATCCACCTTTATCAATAATGTCGTTGGAAGATGGAAATTTTGCAATCCAAGGATGTCCTTCCTCATCAAGAATATTAGCCTTTGGTCTTGCACCTCCCAAAGAAGATCCCGGAGCCATAAGTATCGCCAGCCATTTTTTTACTTCGTCTGTATTTTCGTTGGACTCTATCAATGATGCTCCATATTGCAATTCTCTAATACTTGACCATTGAGGGATTGGTGAAGAAAAGTCGTTATCCGGAAAATCCCCGTCGGGGTCTTTTTTAAAGCGTAACGCACCCATTCGACATAGATCATGAACACCCAACAAATAATCTAAATCATTTAAAGACGGTACACGTTTGTCTTTCATATTGGCATTGATTACACCCGCCTTTTCATAAGCGTTCGCCCCCAGGTATCGGGGATGGAGTCGAGAAACATGCCAAAGTTTTCTTTTTCATTTGGATATTGAGGCCCATTGTACCAGACTAAATCAGGATCTAGTAAGATTTGTTCTTGTGATGCGATCCAGTCTTTATTATAAGAAAAGGTAAATGCCTTTCTGCCTTTGGCTTGTTGGGCAGATAGAATGCCAATGCAATTAGGTTCATGCATACCTTTCCAGTGTGCGTATACCCAGATATCAATTTTTTCGGCCATCAGCTCTTTTTTCCAATTAGTTTTAAATCCTGGAGTTTTCTTCCAAATTCATCATCGGCAGCTAGTTTTTGGAAGTCATCCTGTAAGCCTAATACACGTAATACATTAAAATAAGCCCCGAGCGAAACACTGGAATTCCCTTTCTCGATATGATAAAGGGTAGTACGATCAATCCCGGCACGTTCTGAAACCTGAATAGTAGTCAGGCTTCGTCGCTTGCGGGCCAACTTGATGTTTTCACCCATTTTCTCCAATGCTTTCTGAAATTTTGGAAGGAGTATTTGCTTTTTGGATTGCATTGTATGTTTATTAATACCCACAAATCTAATTAATTTGTTGATAATAAACAACATCTATGTATTATTTTACTGAAAAGCCTAATTTTATTATGGTTACTGATTTGACTGTAGTTTTGATTAAAGCCCGGATATGATGAACGTTTATAATGACAATATTACTACTAACGACAAAGGAGCGGTAGTTGAAATGACTGATTGGTTCGAAGCGCTGAATAAGGATTTCAGGTATCAGCTTACTGATAAATGAATTTTTACGCAAGCTATCATTGCTACAAAACAATGTAGAAGTGAGTTGGCAGATCACCGGCATCCGGCACGATGCTTTTGCAGATGACCAACGGTTGACAGTTGAACATTCAAAAACAGCGGATTGGTTTGACAAGTATCTGTACACTGACGAATTGAGAAATCAATAAAGCATGCCAAATATTGCTTCATTAGAATAAGTAAAAGGGTTAGTTTGTAAAAAGGGATTTTACTAAATCTTTTTTCATTTTAGAAACCGGAATATGTTCCCCGTTTTCTAAAAGCAGCAAGCCTTGATCCGTTTTAAGCAAGCTTTTTATAAATGCCTTGTTTACAAGGTGGCTTTGGTGGCAACGTATAAATCCATAGTCGTTCAGCAGGCTTTCATATTCATAGATAGGTCTTGATATAAGCAGTATCTCACCATTTCTTAAATGAAACCGGGTATAGTTATTGTTGCTTTCACATCGAACAATATCTTCCGGAGAAACGAGTCTTGTTTCTTTAGAAGAAGGAAGGGCAATACGATGCATCTCCTTTGCCTGCTGATTTTGTAGTATTTGCAGGAGACTTTGTATTTGTTTGTTTTGCGTTTTTGTGTTGTTTTTTTCAACCGCTTTTTTTACGGCAATCTGCAGTTCATCTGGTTGAACAGGTTTTAGCAAATAGTCAATGGCTGAAAATTTTATGGCCTTAATTCCATATTCAGAAAAGGCGGTTACAAAGATGACTTCAAAATTTTGGCGATTGATTTTCTTTAGCAGATCAAAACCTGTTTCGGAGCCAAGATCTATATCAAGGAAAATAAGGTCCACAGCATTCAGGTGCAGGAGATCAATAGCCTCCTGCACCGTGTTGGCTGTTCCTGCTACTTCTATTTCCGGGCAATAACTTTCAAGTAAATGAAGCAGATTGCTAATGTTGTGTGGCTCATCGTCCACTAAAATTGACTTCAGGAGTCTATCCATTTCGATAATTTTATTTCAGCGATTGTATTTTGGTTGACTGAATATAAGCAAAAGCTTGCAGAACCAATTCCATAATGTTCTTGAAGCAAGAGTAATTTTTCGTGTACCATTTGCAATCCATAGCCCTGGGATATTGGTAGCTTTAATGTTTGTCCATTATCAATAACCTGTATCATCAGGTCTTTATTTTCTGCGATAATAACCACACGAAGGCTCGGTGCGGCAGCTTTATTTAAACCATGGCGTATGGCATTTTCAACCAAGGGCTGCAATAGCATTCCGGGGATTTCAATGGCATGAATATCAAGCCCGGGGGCTATCTCCTTTTCAAAATTAAAGGGTAGCCGAAGTTGCTCAATTGAGACATACTGATCTATTAATTCCAGTTCTTTCTGCAGAGGTATCATCCCCTGATAAGCTGGTTCAAGACTTGTTCTGAGTAATTTTGAAAATTGGCCTAAATAACGATTGGCTGTTTCTACATCGTTTTTATTAATCAGTGCCTGTATGGAACTCAGCGCATTGAAAACGAAATGAGGATTCAACTGTGCCCGGATGGATGCAAGTCCTTGTTTGGTTTCCTGCATTTTACGTTCTGCTTTACGGGCTTTTTTACGGAAATACAAATAAAGCGTGGTGAAAGCGATAATGCCGAGACCAAAAAATAATAACCATTGAAAAAGCACACGTTGATACCACATAGGCGGCATGGAAAAATTGTAGGTGGTTTTTCTATCTGGTATTAAAGTATATGCAATTTCAAGCTGATATTGGGTATTGCTTTTCAGGTTTTGTAAAAGAAGCATATGCCCTGTAGTTCTTGCCGAGTCGAAAACCGGTTTGCCATTTGCAATTAGCTGATAGTTAAGCGAGGAGTCTGTAAAGTCTGGAGTGGGCTTTTTAAAAAACCACAGCATGCGGGATGTTGGGGAAAGAATGGGTATAACAGGTGTTTCTGCCTGGTCATTGATATTTTTTTCAGAATAAATATCTTCAATAATCTGATTGCTTCCCCCTATTTCCTTTTCAAAAAAGTAGTTCCCGGTAGAATCATGATATATGCGTTTAAGTTGAGGCATGAGCTCCTTTCTCCTGAGAACAATTTCCCGATATATTTCTTTTGTTTTTGTGGATCTGATTTTAATGATCGTTTCTTCCTGCGTAATTAACGGATCCTCTCCCGATTCATAAATTGCAATCATTTTGGAGTCTTTGCCCGTTTTGGGAAGAGAACTTGCTGGCATCCAGCTTCCATTTTTTTGAGGAGTATTTACCTGAATGTCCAGAGTGCTTACAGGGACGAAATTTTTTGAATCTCCTTTCATGGATAATAGGTTACCATAGCCTGATTTTACATTTACTTCTAAAAGGTATAAGCCAATTATGTCTCCATAAAAATACAATTGGTCTTTACTGTTCAATTTTTGACCAGAATAAGAAGATACTTTTTCCGATTCTATCTTATCTCCTCTTTGGACGGAAATACCATAGATTATACCATCCGAGATACTTAAATAAGTAATATTAGAGGAAGAAGGCCCCGTAGATAAATTCAACGAATCCAGATCACCTTGAATGGTAACCTGATTACTTCCTATATTACCGATTAACGATTGATTGCTTTGTGCAAACCCAGTTTCCAGAGCTGCTACTAAAAATAATAAAAGGAATCCTTTTTGCATGGCTAATAATTTTCAAGCAAATTGGAGAAATCGATAGGGATAACTGATCCAAAATGTGTGAATAGTTGGTATGCCTGTGAATATGGCGTAATTTATAACAATGGTTAAGAAAATATTTAGAAAAGGTTAGGTGGAAGGTACTTAAAATAAAATGCCGCTACCGGAAGGTAGCAGCCATTTATATGTTTTAAGTGTTGGGGAAATATGGTTTTAAAGTTGATCCCAATTTAAAAAAAATGGAATACTTACTGTTTTTCAATTTATAATGCAAGATTAGTTCAAGACCGTCCTCTTTTTCCAGAAACTTCATGAAGTACCCCTTTTTCATCTCGAAATGACCTTAAGGCATTACGAAATTCAGAAAAATATTTTAAAATGACCTGATTATAGGATTCTTTTGCAATTTCATTGATGAATACAATTTCTGGAAATTGATTAAGGAAGAAGAATGCATTTACGCACTTTATATACTACCTGGAGTTGATTCTACCCATCATCTAAAATGCTGTCGCTCGATCCAAATAATAGATTTTATCTACTGCTTTGTTTTTATAATTGTCTAAAAACTTTGAATTTGGTAAGGTTATCGAGTTCAGATTTCCAGATTTGGATAAATACGCATATAGTGTAATGTATGGTTCATATCCGATCTTTTTTGAATCGAAGAAGGGATTAATAGAGGAGAAAGTCCAGGTCTTCAAAAGAGAGGCTTTGAACGCTCCTTGCTTGCTTTAGGTTATCTGAATAAATAAGTACCTCCACTTGCACTTACAATAAATTGATCCTTGTATTTATTCCAGGCTATTTTAAGCAGACTGTTCGAATTATTAGGATCAAAATATTCAAACAGTTTTAAGGTATTGCATTAGATATAAAAAATTTCACCAAAAAAATTACATGGCCAAATGCATCCCCATTTATCTTCTTTAAGTCAGGAGAGTGCTTTACTATTTTGTGTAGTCTTATTTATGTAGGTATATCGTTTCCTATTGTTCCTGCAAATACGAGGTCTGTGGCAATCCAAATGGTTCCTTACTGTACCTGCATTACATCAAATACTTCGTTGTCAGGAAGTCCGTCATCAAAAGTTAAAAATCGGAAAACCTGGTTTTGCATAGTGGATAAAAAAAGGAAAGAGAATGAATATTACTACCCAAATAAATAAGAAAAATATTGTAACCGATTTGTTACCCACTTCCATATAGGTGCCTGTTATCTGCAAAAATGGTTATCTGAAGGAAAGTGCTTTTTCCATAAGCAAATAAATTGTGAGGAATAACATTTAAGTTTTGAAAAAATTATACCTGCAACCACCGGACGCAATCTCATATGCTGTTACAGGAGAAAAAATGAATGCAATTCATAAACAGAATCTATGTATTATAAACAATTGGATTCACTTTAAAAATGCGTCATACTTTTGTAATACAAATTTTACTTGCGTGAAATATTTCCTTCTTTCTTCCCTTATTTTCTTCCCGCTTTTTTGTCTTTGCCAAGAGACCAGTATTAGTGGGAAGGTGATTGACAGTGTAACAAATAATCCGCTATCGGGTGCTACCATTTCATTAAGAGATGTCAGTGGTAATGAGCTTCACACAGGAACAACTCAGATGGATGGCTCATTTAAGATTGTTCTGAAAAGCAAAACAGTTGCTTCGGCATCCTTTTCTTATATTCAGTTTGCAGAACGGATTCTTCCCGTTATACTACAACATGAGCAAAGGCAAATTGATCTTGGAACCATCCGATTGCAATACTATTCTGATGCACTGGAGTCTATAGTGGTGCGAGGGCAAAAACCTCCTGTATCCATGCGTTTCGACAAGCAGATTTTTAAGGCGGATGCCTACGCCAATGCCACAGGCGGCAATGGGGTTGATCTTTTACGTAACCTGCCCTCAATCAGTGTGGATGCCGGTGGTAATATTTCCTTCAGAGGGTCATCTAGCTTTTTGTTGCTAATTAATGGAAAGGTGGTACAGGGAGACCCAGCCACCATGCTGGCACAAATACCCTCCGCCAATATTGAAAGCATGGAAATAATCACCAATCCTTCTGCGGCCTACGATGCAGAAGGTCGCTCGGGGATTATAAATGTGGTAACAAAAAACTACCAACAGGAAGGATGGGTATTCCAGGCAAATGTGATGGGTGGTTTCCCTTCCCTCGATGGTTTTGGAAATGACCGGATTGCCAAAAGATGGAGTGCCGATGCCTCCATTGGCTACCATAAAAATAAGTGGGATATACAGGCAAATGTGAACTATCTACGCAATGATCAGGCTGGATTAAGAGAGGGAGATGTATTTACGGTGATTAACAATCGCCGGACTGATTTTCCCAGTGTTGGGGAACGGAGTTTTAAAAGGTATAATTATGGGGCAAGACTTTCGGCAGGATTTCAGGCAAATGCTAAAAATAAATGGACTGCTGGTTTTTATACTGGAGAAAAATTTCAGGTACGCGATGCCAATCTTGAATATGAAATACAAAGGGGTGGTATAATGGGTGGTAATCCTTCCACTTTTTTGTATTATAATGCAAACAGTCAACAAAAGCAAGGGCAATTTACCCTTGCCAACCTCGAATGGAGGCATACTTTCAATCCGCAATCAGAACTTGTTATAACAGGATTGTATGAAAGAGCAAATTTGACAGGGCTAACCACAAACCTCAATGTGCCTGCAAAAAATTCTTCAGACACATTGCAATACACTGAAAATCCAAGTAAGAATCCACTCAATGCCTATCGAATAAAAATGGATTACAAAAACGCAGGCTGGTCGGCGGGCTACCAATTTCGGGTGGATATTCAGGACGGAGATTTTCTTTACCTTACTTCGATAACAGGAACCGGAAGCTTTATTACTGATCCTGAATTTACCAGTAAGGTAAAAGCTGAAAATCTTATTCATGCTGGATATGTGCAATATGATGGCAAAAAAGATTCATAGCAATACAGCACCGGATTACGTATGGAAACGACCAACCGGGAACTTATTTTTTCTAAACAGTCTGAAAAAAGGACTTTGAGTCTAGTCAACTTTTTTCCCAATGCCAGGGTTCAATATTAATTACCCGCAAAATGGACCCTGAAAGGAGGTTTTTCCCGGCGTATAAGAAGAACCAATAATTACGAGCTCAATCCGTTTCCGGAACGAGAACACAGCGAAACCTTGGAACAAGGAGACCCGGAACTCTTGCCAGAATTGATTTTCTTGTTAGAAACAGGATTGGATCATATTTATCCTTCCGGGAGTTTTTTTGTAACACCCTATTTTCAGCACATTGCCAATCCCATTCAAAGAACCAATAGTGTTTACAATGATACTATTTTAAACAGGGTTTTTACTAATGGAGATCGGGCTTTACAATGGGGAATAGAAATGGGTAATACCCAAAAAGTTAATTCCTGGTGGCAGTCAATTGTAGGATTTAACCTGTACTATTATCAAATTGAAGGAAATCTGTTGAACAACACATTGACGTTGAAAAATCAGGCTTTGGCATTTACCTTAAATATAAATCAACATTTTAATCTGGGTAAAAACTGGAGCAGTCAGATGATGATCAATTACCTGAGTAACAGGCCAACATTGCAAGGAAAAGATAGTTATTTTCTCAATCCTGCACTGAGTCTTAAAAAGCAAACTGATGATCAGCGCTGGGCTTTTCAGTTAATATGCCAAAGTCTTGATTTAGGATGGAATTCGAGTAATCGCCAGCGAATTACGACTAGCGGCCAAGACTTTTTTACTACCACTAATTATATTTATGAAGTTAACCAGATTCAATTTTCGGTGGGATTAAATATCATGAAGAAAAACAGGAAGATAAAAGTTCCAGAAAGTGAAATGGGGGAAAAGGAATTTTAAAATTAAACAAAACCCATCTTTTTAAAAGAAAATTTAATTTTTAGTGTTAAATCCATTTTGATTGACGTATCACTTTTTAAAGGGAATGATTTTTTCCCGTAAAAAGGGAAGATTGAAATGAATAAAAGTGGACAATAGGAAAATATAAAGGTTGACCTGTAAATTAAATACTTTATTGCAGTACTTTCTCTATTTTTTCAACGATCCAATCCACTTGTTCTTATAAAAAGGATTTTCCGATTTAAGAAAAAATCTTTTTAATTTTAATACAATATTTTTTTTCAGCCCCGGTCTTCACCACCCCCTTGCCGGGATTTAAATATTTGCAGGTCCCTGTTTCCAAATCGGTAACTAAAAGTAAGCCGGAAAGATCTTACATTCCATCGGCGGTATGATTCCTGAAAAAAGGTTTCTGTTTCGGTTACATTTCCCCAACGCTGACTATTAAAAATGTCATTAATATTAAAGGTTAGGGTACCAGCATTATTTTTCAGGAAATCTTTGCGGATAGCAAAATCAAACTCATATTGTGCCAGACTTCTTCCTTGTGGAATTACTTCGGGACTTTCATATTCACCTTGCAATTGAAATGAAAGATTATTGAAAATTTTACTTTTCGGTACCGATAATTTATAGTTGGTCATCAGACGTAGATCCCAATTAAATCCGCTATTACTAAGGTTCAATCCATTTACCTGCGCTTTTACATCCCGGTATTGAGCATTGAAATTGGGAGCGATTTCAAACTTATCACCAATTTTATGCTGCCATGTCAGTTCCATTCCAAGCCTGTTGGTTCGGTCGGCGTTTATAAAAGTAGATAATAAAGCATTAGGTTCAACGGCTGCACTGTTTAATTGTTCCAGTTGGGCTGAGTTTATAGTATCTGTATAACTCGTAATATCCTGGGTGTTATTGCGGAAATACAAAGCCATGAAAATATTACCCTTATCGTATGTTTTGTTATAATTCAATTCAAAACTATTGGTAAATTCTGGTCGTAGCTGTGGGTTACCTTTCCGAATATTTTGCGGATCCGTAATATCAACGTATGGATTGATCTGCCAAAATCTTGGTCTGCCTATTCTTCTGCTGAAATTAACCTGGAAATCATTTCCTGCTTTTGGACTGTACGTCAAAAAGACACTTGGGAAAAGTGCATTCCAGATGCTGGCATTTTTTCCGGGGAAGTCGTATCCAAAACTTTGAGCACTATCTTTCAGTTCTCCCCTAAAAGAAGAGGTCTCAATACGAAGACCACCCTGATATTTCCATTTGCTGTTTATCTTATTGCTATAGTTACCGTAGGCTGCATAAACCCTTTCCTTAAAACCGTAGTTATTACTCAGCGATAATTTTGTAGCGGTGCCATTATTAAGTCCAAATACATCTAGCTTATCATTGCTAATATTATTAAAAAAACGTGCTCCTAATTCCAATCTGCTGGATTCAGAAATAGGATTTACGTAATCTGTTTGGAAAGTATATTGGTTTTCATTGCTGTTGCCTATGTTATTCACCAAATTTGGGTCAGCCAATAAATTGCCATTTAAATCAAAAAAACTATTGACAATATCATTGGTCGAACTGTTTTCACGGCCACCGTATGTAAAGTCAGCAGTCCACTCTTTTCCTTCTTTTTGAAAAGTTCTGCGGTAATTTACCTGTAAATTGTTCCTCTTAAAATCTGTTTCATCCCGTCCTGTTCTGTTACCTGTTCTTTCAAGAATATTTTGAGCATCAAAATATTCTTGCGTCTGATTTTCTAAATTCAAAAATAGACCACTTGTTACCTGCCTGCTAATGGATAGGGAATTGTAATCATCCATAAAATAATCTAAACCTAATCGGATGTTTCCGAAACGTCGGGTACGATCATTTTTACTTTCCTGTTCAAAATATCCAGTCGGAACCCCATTTTTTTTGCTAATCCGGTAGGCTTCGCTTTTGGCAATTCCTCCTCGTTGATTATGACTTGCACTTACAAAAAAGTTTAATTTTCCTTGCCTGTAGTTTAAACTCAGATTGGCATTGCTTACACCGGGTGAGCCAATGCCAGCCGATACCAAACCGTTCATGCCATTTCTTCTGTTTTTCTTCAAAACAATATTCAGTATGCCTCCTGTACTTCCAGCATCATATTTAGAAGAAGGATTTGTAATAACTTCTACTTTTTCAATGTCATCGCTAGGAATCTGTTCAAGTGTCAAAAGGGTAGGGCGTCCATCCACAAAAATCTGCGGACTGCTATTCCGTAATTGTACCCCTCCGTTTACATCAACATTCAACCCTGGAATGTTGCGGAGTAAATCCACGGCGTTCCCCCCTCTTGCAGTAAGCATAGCTTCTGCATTGAATACTCTGCGGTCAACCCCCATTTCCATAAATGGCTTTTTAGCACTTGCTGTAACCACAACATTGGTAAGGTTATTAACAGATTCTTCCATTTTTAAAATACCAACATTCAAGGTGCTAAGACCTGCTTCTGAAGATAAGGGCAGAAATATGTCCGCAAATCCTATAGAGGTCACTTCAAGATATAATGGTCCGATAGGTTCAATATCCAAAGAAAAATATCCATTTTTATCAGAACCAACCAACCATTTTTTGCGGTCGGCCTCTGAAGTAGCTCCATCTTTTACACTCCTGACAACAACACTTGCTCCTACCAATGCCTTGTTGTCCTCTGTATTGACAATACCGGTTACTTTTAATTTTTTGGGAAGATCTTGAGCAGATAAAACAGAAACGAAACTTGCTAAAAAAAGGAGGGTAAGTATAAAGTTCTTTAATAATGCCTGTTGTGTGGTGTGAGAAAATAGAAACATATTAATTGGACGTTGACTGAAAGAATATCTTTCTGCAACAACTACACAGAAGTATGATTGTTTATCTTTTTGTAGAATAAAACTCAACAAACCCTTTGCTGGGCGTGCAATAGGATGATTATTATGGAATTTGTTAAAAAGTAGTGAATATAATAAGGTGTCAGTTTTGAGGGTTGATTCCGGTTTTTAAGGCAGGGTTTCCCAAAGAATGAAAGCCAATAAAAATTAATTCAGTTGAAGTGCAGGAAGTCGGTAACCCTGACCATCAAAGACAAAAATTTCGTCAATATCGTAAGTCCAGTATTTAAATAAAGGAGATCGTTTAAGAAGTTCCTGCACATCTTCACGGTTGGGAGCATTGATCACCATCCAGCTTTTCAGCGTTTCCATACTTACTGTATACGTATCAATGATGCCTTTGTTAATCAGGTAATTGATATAGGTTCGATGGGCCGGTACAAAGTTCATAAAAGTATCGTCCATAATAAACGCAATCGTAACTTGAAACTTATTGATATTCTGCCCTGTTTCCATGGATCCGTAATTCATTCGCCGATGTTTTATACTGTTTAATATTAAACGTTTCTATGGCTATTTATTTTATTCAGGATTAATATTTTACCAAGAACCAGAACAAAAGGCAGGTTTATTCATTAAAATGCAGCAATTGTGGAAAAACATTTTAACTCTTGCCGATATCTCCGATATTTACACCCATTCAAAATAGTCTTCTTCTTTTATGAATATCTCTCTGCTGACCGTTATATATTTAGTAGCATCCGTTTCTTACATTTTAGGTTTAAAAATGCTTTCTCACCCCGAAACGGCCCGGCGTGGTAATTTGATTGCTGCTTTTGGTATGGGGCTGGCCATTTTTGGTACCATTTTTTTATATCAGGACGAAGAAGTGGAAAAGCTTTCCAATCTGGGATGGATTTTTGCTGCCTTGCTTGTAGGCTCTGTCGGCGGCTGGCTTGCTGCTAAAAAAGTGCAGATGACAGCTATGCCAGAAATGGTAAGCCTCTTTAATGGAATGGGCGGAGCCTGTGCTGCCATTATTAGTATTGTGGAGTTTAATCATTATACCCACAACCAATTGGAGATGGCTGGTTTAAATCCTGCAGAAGCTGTAACCGGATCTTTTGGAGAAGCGACTTTGTTGATTATAACGCTGGGGCTTATTATTGGAACAGTTTCTTTTACGGGGAGCATGATTGCCTGGGGCAAGCTCAATGGCCGGATCAAAGACTTTGCTTTTAAAGGACAAATGGTGGTCAACCTTTTATTATTGGGGTTATTATTGGCCCTTGCGGTTTACCTGATCGCCACACCATTTAGTGATGACTCGGTTTTGGTCTTTTATGCTATCCTTGTTATTGCGGTTATATATGGTGTTATGTTTGTAATGCCTATTGGTGGAGCAGATATGCCAGTGGTTATTTCTTTGCTCAACTCCTTTACTGGGGTAGCTGCGGCTTGTGGGGGCTTTTTGTACGACAACAAAGCCATGCTTACGGGCGGCATACTCGTAGGAGCGGCAGGTACCTTGCTTACCTTGCTGATGTGTAAGGCCATGAATCGAAGCCTCGTAAATGTTTTGATTGGTTCATTTGGAGGCAACAGTGGTGCAGGGGGAAGTGTTCAGGAAATGCATGGAAATGTAAAGGCTATTAGTTTAAGCGATGCAGCGGTAGTGCTGGGTTATGCTAATAAGGTAATGATTGTGCCAGGATACGGTTTGGCGGTCGCGCAGGCGCAACATACCTGTCACGAACTGGAAAAACTGCTGGAGGAAAGAGGCGTAGAGGTAAAATATGCCATACATCCCGTAGCAGGCAGGATGCCGGGTCATATGAACGTATTACTTGCTGAAAGTGACGTGCCTTATGAAAAACTTTTGGAAATGGAACAAGCTAATGATGAATTTGCCCAAACAGATGCTGTTCTGATTTTAGGAGCCAATGATGTGGTAAATCCGGCAGCCAAAACGGATCCGGCAAGTCCTATTTATGGTATGCCCATTTTGGAAGTTGAAAAATCCAAAACAGTTATAGTAAACAAAAGGAGTATGAAACCCGGGTATGCTGGTATTGAAAACCAATTGTTTTTTCAGCCCAAGACTTCCATGCTTTTCGGGGATGCAAAAAAGATGCTGCAGGAATTGGTAGCAGAAATCAAAAATTTATAAATGTAAATGTCTTCAAGTGACCATACCAATTTACCTCCCGGCTTTTTGGAAAGTCTGGAAGGTATAACTGGTTTTGACCGGGAAGGATTTGAGAAAACCCACAAGCGATCGGTGCCGCCGGTTTCTGTAAGACTTAACCCTGCTAAACAAACAACCGGAATTGAATATTCTTTTCCACTAAATGCTCGTATTCCATGGACGGAGATGGGCTATTACCTTCCTGTGAGGCCTTTATTTACGCTCGACCCCTTACTGCATGCAGGGGCTTATTATGTGCAGGAAGCGAGCAGTATGTTTCTGGAAAAGGCCATAGATGCGACTGGATTTAGGGAAAAACCAATCACGGTTCTGGATCTCTGTGCAGCTCCGGGGGGGAAGTCTACCCATTTACAAAGTTTGTTGCACCCTCAATCGGTTTTGGTTTGTAATGAATTGATACCACAACGTAATGCAATCCTTGTAGAAAATATGACCAAGTGGGGAGCTGCCAATGTGGTGGTTACTCAGAATGATCCAGCAGATTTTGGCAAACAGGAAGATATTTTTGATCTTATTTTAGTAGACGCACCATGCAGTGGAAGCGGGTTGTTCCGACGGGATAATCATGCTATGCAAGAGTGGAGTTTGCAGGCAGTAGCGCTTTGTAGTAAGAGGCAACAACGCATTTTAGCCGATGTTTTACCCACTCTTAAGCCGGGTGGCTTTCTGGTGTATGCTACTTGCAGTTATAGCGCTGAGGAAGATGAAGCTATGCTGGATTGGATGGTGGAAAGCTTTGGGTTCAGTAGTATCTCTTTGGATTGGATAGATGGAGAGCAAGGAGTGGTAATTTCTCAAAGTCATCAGGAAAAGGCTACCGGATATCGTTTTTTCCCTAATAAAGTTCAGGGAGAAGGGCTTTTTATAAGTTTACTGCAAAAACCCGGTGATTATGAGGAGGCAATCCCCAAAGCAAATCCAAAAAATACAGGCATAGCACTGCCCCGTTTGCTGGAACCCTGGCTTATTTCATCCAAAGAATCGGTTATTTACAATCATAAAAATGAAATATATACCATCCCACCTGATGTTTTTAATTTTTTCGAGACTTTTCATAAGAAATTTTATATCAGAAAAGCGGGGGTGCATATTGCTGAGGATATGCACGGGAAATATGTGCCGCAGCATGCATTAGCACTTAGCCCAATGCTACAGGAGGGGCATTTTCCCATTTGGGAAGTAGAGGAGTCTATAGCTATTCGATACTTACAAAAGGAACCGGTTATTCCGGAACATTTGCCAAATGGATGGATACTGGTAAGATTCAAGGGGTTGCCGCTTGGCTGGTTAAAAAACATGGGAAACCGTTCTAATAATTATTATCCTAAGGAATGGCGGATTCGAATGACGGTTTGATTTTTTTGATGTCTAAAATAACTTGTTGGGTAAATTTTAACGGAAAAGCTACTAGGAAAACCCCACTTTTGCGCCACTCCCGGAGGCATGTTGGGAAGTTATTTTTTTAAGTAAAGGCAAATAAAAAAAGGGATGTGGAAACAAAAAATTTATAGGTGCATTTTAGGTTTAGGTTTGGTTTTTGTTTCCTATATGGGATTTGCTCAAGATCTTTCAGGATTGATACAGGGTGAAAATGCATTTATCCTTGTGCGACCCTCCACCGGGCAAACTTTTGCAGAACTGATTAAAGCATGGGGGTTAACCGGTACGCCCGACACCAGTAAAAATGATGTTTTTGTACCATTAGCAGGTAAACTTCAATATGATGCCTGTAGCGGTTGTTTACCGGTATATCATGAGGTGAAAAAAGGAGATGTTTTATTCAGAATAACTCAATGGTATAGTCTTGTTACTATGAATAAAATCAAATCTTTGAATAGTTTGCGAACTAATAGTCTCCGTATCGGGCAACAGTTATTGATTGGCTATTTGTTGCCTCCGAACGATTCTTCCGATTTTAGTTATCTTAATAAGGATAATAAGAGTAAGACGGCACGCACAGAAGCAGTTAGGCAAAACAGAGAAATTCCATTTGAAGATGTGGTACCTGAGCTCACTTATCGCGGGGAAGGGGTGTTTGAAACAGAGTGGAAACCATCGGTACCTATTAATCTATCAGCAGGAAAGGCCTCGGTTTTTAAAACCGGGAGTGGCTGGCAGGATGGCCGGTTTTACCTGTTACACAGTACCCTCGAAACCGGACAGGTGGTAAAACTTACAGAACCCATTTCTGGCAAATTTATTTATGCAAAAGTGGTGGGTCCACTTCCGGAAATAAAAATGAATAATGGATTAATTACCCGTGTAAACAGCGCTGCTGCAGCCACACTAGGTATTTCGAACGACGATACTTTCGAAATACTGATTCAGTATTAGGTTATTTCTATTATTTCTACAGCCGTTCCTTCCGGCCATCTGAAACCGCGAAGAAAATCGCTGACTGACATTTTCTTTTTGCCTTCGAGTTGTACTAATTTTAAAGATAAAAAGCCTCCCTTACAACCCAACATCAGTGTTGTTTTATTATCGGTATACCACTTTCCTGCCACGGGTTTTATAGATAAATTTATGGAAATTTCGCTTTCATATATTTTAAAAGTTTTGTCTCCTAAATTGGTAAATGCGCCTGGAAAAGGGGACAGCCCTCTGATAAGGTTGTGAACCTCAGAGACTGATTGAGCAGGATCAATTTTACAGGTTTCTGTGTATATTTTTGGGGCGTGGAACAAGGCTTCTTCGGTTTGTTTTTGTGGAATGGGCAAAATATCGTTATCCATCATACCCTCAATTGTTTTTACCAGTACGAGAGCACCCACTTCCTTCAGCCGGTCGTGAATCTGACCAGCAGTATCATTGGGTCCAATAGGAATTTTTTCCTGCAGTAGCAGATCACCGGTATCTATGGCATGTTGCAGTTTAAAAGTGGTAACACCAGTTTCTTTCTCTCCATTAATGATTGCCCAATTGATGGGAGCCGCACCCCTGTATTGTGGCAAAAGGGAACTATGAACATTGAGTGTTCCCATAGGAGGCATATTCCAAACCAATTCAGGAAGCATACGGAATGCCACTACCACTTGCATATCCGCTCCAAATTTTTTCAGGGATTCTAAAAATTCAGGGTTTCTGAGTTTTTCCGGTTGTAAAACAGGAATATTTGCTTGTACTGCATATTGTTTCACCGCACTCTCTTTCAAATGAAGACCTCTTCCGGCGGGTTTATCTGGAGCGGTTACCACAGCCAAAACGGGATAGCCTGCTTCAACCAATGCTTTTAAGCTAGCTACCGCAAACTCAGGAGTGCCCATGAAAATTATTCCCGGTTTTTTTACCAGTTGTCCTTTTATCTGATCCATAACTGCAAAGGTTACAAAAGATATGCAGCCTTTAAAATAAGATTCATTTTCAGGTAATTTCAGTAGAATTTAAAACTAAAGTAAGTGGGTGCCAATTATTTTAGGGGAAGGGTGAAATAAAAAGTACTGCCTTCTCCGGGCATAGATTCTGCCCATATTTTGCCCTTATGTTGTAGAATTATTTTTTTACAGGTAGCGAGTCCAAGTCCTGAACCTTCGTATTCATCTTTATTATGGAGTCTTTTAAAAGGTTTAAATATTTTTTTTAAAACATCTTTTTCCATTCCTATGCCATTGTCACTTATTTGTATCAGCCAATGCGTATTTTCCTCTTTGAAATGCACGGAAATAAAAGGGTAGGTATCTATTGGTATAAATTTCAGGGCATTGTTGATGATGTTAAGAAAAACGCGGTAAATACTGATGAAATGTCCTTTAATTATAGGATCACATTTAGAGGAATCCGGTAGTTGGAGTACGCCGTTTAATTGTGAAAATTTTTCTATTAAATCCATTTTTACTTTATCCAGTACCTTGAATAAATGAACGGGTTCCAGTTTTATTTCCCCTTTCCCTACCAAAGAATATACCAGCAGATCCTGTATAAGTAGTTGCATTCTTTTGCTGGCATCCCCTAAATGGAAAAGATACTTTTTTCCCCTTTCATCGAGGAGGTGTTCATATTTTTTAGAAATAAGATCACTAAAGCTATGAATGAGTCTTACAGGTTCCTGCAGGTCGTGGGCTGCTAGATGTGCAAACTCATCAAGGGCTTCATTTCTTTCTTCCAGTTTTTTGTTCATTTTCTCAAGCAAAAGCTGATTTGCCTTCGCTTCGCTTATATCAATTATGATGGCTACCAATGCTTCCTTTCCATGGTATTCTGCTTTTTGCAGATGTACCTTTACATCGTAAGTACTGCCGTCTTTACGTAAGTGAGTCGTTTCAAATGACAGCACTTCCAAATCTCCGGAAATCATAGGTTCAATGAGTTTGCGAAATTGATCGGATGTATATCCAGGTTTGATGTCAGCAGGCGTCAATTGTTGGATTTCTTCAATAAGAAATCCCATATTTTTAAGAGCTCCTTTGTTCAGGTATAAAAACTTCAAGGTATTGGCATCAAAAATATAAATTTCATTCAGACTGTTTTCAAGTATTCTGGCAAGTTGATCTCTTTCCTTTTCATAATCAGAACCTGATAAATTATTGTTTGGAATGTCGAGAAACATTTGATTTTGTTATTTGTTAGAAAAGAGCACTTTTTTCAAAGTTATATTAAAAGTATTTCCTTTATCATTTTCAGACTGAACTCTTATAAAACTGCCCACGTTGTCTACAATCTTTTTTACAATAGCCAGCCCTGCACCTTAGCCGGCATATTCTTCCCGTAGATGTAGTCGTTGAAAGATAATATAGATGCGCTCATAATATTCTGGCTCTATACCAATGCCATTGTCTTTAACTGTAATTTCCATTCTGTTCCAAGGTGCTTTGTAGAAATTAAAATTTCTGGAACTCTATTGGGATGGCTGTATCTGAGGGCATTGCTTATTAAGTTCTGAAACAGTTGAATTAACGGGGAGCGATAGCCGGCAATCGTAGGCAACTGTTCCTTGTGAATAATAGTTTTTTTCTCCAATTCTTTTACTTTGCAGTATACAGAAATCCTGTAATTATTACATCTGTTATTTCAATGGGAAATGGTTCGAAAATCCAAACGGGAAGGGTAAAATTACTTGAGTACCAAAACAGGTTTTTGCAAATTCAAATTTTTTTCGCATAAATCTCGGGAATTGAGAATAGTATGCAGTTCAAATAGCTGCTTTTTCTGCAAAGTATCAGATTTACAGCCTTGGAATTCCCCTCCCCTGAGTCTTTAAACAGGATATTAATAAAGGACGAACATCTCCTCTGGAATTTAGAATCGTAGAGGAGACATTTACTATCAACCACGGTAAAGGGGAGGAACCAGCAAAAGTTTCTTCAAAGTAGTTTTGATATTGAAAGTCAGGTTTCATCAAAATAATTAAATTTAATGCCTTTTTTTCAAAAATTTATCTCTGAGGTAATTTAGTAAATTCCGTTTCATCCTATTCTTATAAACATTAGACATTATGCGGCATAGCTGTTGCTTTTTGGTCTTTAAAATAAATTTTAAAAGTAGTTCCCTTATTTACTTCGCTTTCTACTTGAATAAATCCACCCATCGATTCCACCTGATTTTTCGTAATAAATAATCCGATACCCTGAGAATCTTTTTTGCGGTGAAAAGTTTTATAAAGCCCAAAAAGTTTTGAACCATATTTATCAAGGTCGATCCCAAGACCATTGTCTTGAATATGTAAAACCTGATAGCCATTTGTTTTATTTAAAAACAATTTTATATAACTAGCTCTATCTTCTGCCCGATATTTGATACCATTGGTTAAAAAGTTCAGGATAATGCTGTCTACGTAGGCTGGGATACCCATTATACTGGAATCTTTTTCAATTTCATTATAGATTTGAATAGTTTCTTTTATTGCCAATGCCTGAACCGAATCAATAGCCTTGTTTGCTGTTTCAAAAAGATAAATCTTTTCCTGTTTTTGATTCTCGGCAGAGTTAACCAATGCTACTTCCGAAAGATGCGAGATCGTTTCTTTCAGATTGTCCGAAGCAAGTTTTATCATTTTTACCAATTCCTGATCTCTGAGTGAAGGTTGATCGTCCAGTAGAAATTGGATCAACGTGTCTATATTTCCAGAATGGCTTTTGAGATTATGCGATACGATATTGGCAAAATTCTTTAGTCTTTCATTTTGATCTTTTGACAGGTCCAGTAAAAATCGGAGCTTTTCGTTTGCTTTTTTAATCGGACTTATGTCATTGGCGATTAGCAGAAAACCACTGTTGTCATGGCCCTGTTTTATAGAGGTAACATTTAGGTAAACAGGTACTTTTACCCCGTTTTTCTTTCTTAAAGTCCATTCGCCTGATTGATGGTTTTTTAACTTGTTTATACTGTAGAATGATGTGTTTTCATTTGAAACAATTGATTCATTATTCAAATTATTGCCATTATTTGAAACGTTAATTTCTTGTGGCTCTAATACATCAATTGAATTTAAATGAATCATTTCATTGGCAGCATAACCAAATAATAATTCAGCTCCGCGATTAAAATTTTGAATGATACCGGCATTGTCTGTACTTATAATACATACCTGCGTACTGGCATCCATAATTCCTTGTAACCGGGACAAACTTTCTTTTATTTGAATTTCGTATAGTTTTCTTTGAGAAATATCTTCTATAAATGTCCAAAACTTTTGGTTTCCGTATCCATCAGTAAGAATTACCCCGCTAATTAAAACATGGTAGTGCGTATCGTCACTTTTTAAATATTCCAACTCCTTAGGGCCATAATATTGATGAGGATCTAGGTTCTTAAGTATGTTTTTTTGCTCTTCTGCATCTTTGGGAAGCATTAAATCCCAAAAGTGAAGCTCCTTAAATTTTTCAACTGTATAACCAGTTGGATCAACAAGTTTCTGATTAACATCTAAAAACAGGCCTGTTTTTAAGTCAACAAGGGCAATGCCAATAGGCGAGCGTTCAAAAAGCCCTTTAAGAAGCAAGGCATAATATTCCTTTCCTTGCTCTTCTATTGTTTTTTGGGTAATATCCTGAAAAATACCCACAATTCTGTCAGATTGACTGTGGTACTTTGTTAATCTACCCAAAGATTTTACCCATCTTAAATTTTGATTGGCTGTAATTAACCGGCACGTTAAATCAAACGGCTCGCCCGTTTTGGCAGTATTTTCCAGAGCCTGCTTCATAATTGCCCGGTCGTCGGGATGGTAAAATTCAATGGCGTTTTCCAGCGTTTGGTTAAAATCCAATGCTAATTCATGTATTTTATATACTTCCTCGGTCCACGTGATTTTTCCTGAATCTAATTCCAACTCCCAGGCACCAAGGCTTGCTATCTCCTGTGCATTCGTCAATAAGTTGGTAAGTCTCTGTATTTCATTTTCCTTTTTCTGTTTTTCGGTTATATCTCTTGCTGAAGCAAAAATTTCCTCCCCGTCAGAATAAGCTCGCCATTCTAAGATGCGGTAATTTCCTATTTTATTTTTAAACCTGATTTCAAAATTGAAAACTTTTTTTTGTTTAAAAACCTTGGTAATTAGTGGTAAAGTGGAAGGGTAGTCATCAGGATGGATGTAATCTAAAAAGGCAGTTTCCAAAGTTTCCTCTTGTCCATACCCCATTATTTCGGACCATTGCTGATTTGCCTTGGTTATTCTGCCATTTATATTTATAGTTACTAGTATATCGAGGTTATGCAAAAAAAAATTTTCGTAATGTTTGTTTTTTCTTTCAAGTTCTGTTATATATTCTGATTTGGAGACCTCTTTTTCTAAAATCTTTATGCTGTTAATTAAATGATTTTTTTGCTCATTATTGAGTGTTTTTGGCATTTTCCCAAATATTTCTAAAGTGGTAATTCCCTGTAAGGTTTCAAATGCTATAGCAGCACAAAATCTGAAGTCATTTTGTAGGGAGATAATATCATACTTATGATTATTTTGCAGAAGATCCCCCAATTCTAACACTTTGAAAGCAAGGACTTGATTAAAAAATAGTTCAAGATTTGTTACCGGAACATTCTTTTTTAAAGTCCCATGAATTGCCAGAATGGTTCTTTTATTATTTTTTATTCTTGTAATAAATGAAAGTTCTACTTCACAAATAGTTGCTGATAGCTGTGTAATGGTATCCAAAAACATTGGACTAATTTTTTTTCTATCCTCTCCGTTTTCGAGAAAATTAGTGTCAGCCTCCAATCCTTTCATTATTGTGATCTTATCCATTGCTATACATCCGTAATGTATTTAAAAATATTTGCAATCTTTACAAGAAGGTTCCTTGAAGGGAATAATTTGGTTAATTTCTCATTTTAAACACTCAATGAGACGTTTTTACGCATGAATTGAGAGCCCGTGTAGAATTAGTTAATAAGTAATCTAGCAAACGTCGTGTAACACTTTTTCTAGTGTAAATATAAAATATTATCGCGTATATACTAACACTTTGTTAAATTATCAATACTCTTGACGTGTAATTCATTATTATCAAAAAATATAAAATTTAAATTTTAACGCTATATTGTAGTGAAGTATTGTTCAAGGAAGAAAAAATACCCCACAAAATGTAAAAACTAATCAAGTGGAAGTAGCCTTATTTTCAAGCCGATCTTGGGGTATTTCTTCCTTTTTGTTGAGTATCAACCCAATCATCATTACCAGTGCCGTAAGAATGATAACCTGTATAACCAAAGATTTATTGACCAGCGATATTTCTTGAGCCTTATCAATGGATAAAAAAAGAAGGATGGTAATCAGTCCCCTTGGAGCGACAAAAAGTAGGGGTGATAATGGCAGTTTTGATATTTTTATTTGGATGTAGCGGATCAGGAAAATACCTGCAGTAATGCCTGCTGCCCAAACTAAGGTGGAAGTATTCAACAATTCTTCAGTTTCTATCAGGTACCCAAACAAAAGGAAAAACAAAGATCGTATCAGAAAAGTAGCCTCCATGGTGAGTTCCTTGAATTTTAGTACTTCTTGCTGTAGCTTGGTCGGGTCTAAAAATGTAATCCTTCGAAAGAATTTTAACTCATCTAGGTTTCCAAGGAATAAGCCAAATAAAAGGATGAAAATTAATCCTGGCAGGTGGTAAATTTTTGATACTGCATAAAACAAAAATATCAGGAGGATGATTGGGAAAAACTTAATGTGATGGTCTATTTTACTCAACAAATAGGCCAGCCCTAATATTGCAACAAATGAAAAGAAGGCAATTAATAACAAATCCAATCCAAACCGGCTAAATGAAGTAAAATCATAGTTGCGGTTAAGAGCTATAAAATTAAAAAAAATAACTCCCAGAATATCCGAAAAACTGCTTTCGTATATTATAAACTCCCGGTTGAATTTTGCCAGGTTTCTGGCACTCGGAATGGCTATAGCACTGCTAATTACGCAAAGTGGTATGGCATTGGTTAAGCTGTCCCTAAAGGAAACGTTTCCAAAATAGGAGAAAAGCCAGGCCAATAAAAAAGCAATGATAAAAATGGGAATAAGTGCATTTAAAAAGGTTCCTTTGATCATTTTTAATTTCGAAGGGTTGAATTCCAGCTCAAGCGATCCCTCCAGTACAATTAAAATCAGGCCAATGGTACCGAGTACAGGGAGGATACTATTAAAATCAGGTAGCTTAATTTCGAAGAAAAGGGTAGTCTGTTTGGCTATCCATCCCAACGTCAACAATAGAATGACGGATGGTATTTTTGTTTTGGCAGTAGTCAAATCAAAAATATAAGAAAGCAATAGCAATGTAGAAAGGGAAATTATAATGATAGATGTCATTCAAATATTTTAGGTGTGTAATACAAGCAGCAACCGCTTCAGAATTTTAAGATTAAACCGGAACAAAAATTGATACCTAAGGTTGCTTTGGGAAAAAAATCAAGCCTTTTCCTTTTTTAGGAAAACAGATTCATACAAATGAATCCACTCCTTTACGGTCATTTTTGAAGCCAATTCACCAATTAGGTCAAATGGGATTATATCAGGATTTTTAAACCGGATACAGCTTTTTCCCATATCTGGTTTTTTCCCCGTTCTTTCCCTGTAGGCCTTTAAGAACCAATCTAAGATTTCCTTTTTTGCATACACCAGCAAGCTGTAAACTGCTATAAAATTTTTCTGGGAAGCAATATTCATATAAGGTAGCGGCAATGATGAGTCGCAATGGTATCCGGCGGGATAAAGGCTGTGAGGTACATAATATCCTATCATGCCATATCCCATGCCTTCCTCAAAGCCTTCTGGTAAATTTTTCAAAATGGCAGCCCTCAGTTGATCAACAGCCACTTTTCTTTCCTCAGGTAATTCCAAAAGATACTCTTTAACTATTTTGGCGTTTGATGTCATAGGAAGTTATTCTTATGCATTAAATGTATGAAAAAATATACAGCTAGAATGGAAGTCCTACGGCAAGGTTGAAAACGAGGTTTTCTCTCCTCCAGGTGGAGCTTCCCAATTCAATATCTCCGAACACCCAACGATTTCCCTGGGGTAGCCATGGTTTTCGCACAGGCATCCCAAGGTCAAGCCTGAGCAGAAAAATACCCCCTATATCAAACCTCAATCCGGCACCTACGCCCACAGCCATTTCACTTATAAATTTTGAGCTGAATTTTGCTCCTGGCTTTAGCGGATTTTCATTAAACAACCAAACATTACCAGCATCCGCAAAAACTGCCCCTTTTACAATGCTGAATAAAGGAACCCGCAATTCTGTATTCAATTCCAATTTTATATCTCCTACAAGATCGGGTAAAAATGTATTGGTTTGCACGGGTGGGCGATACGTTCCCGGACCTACGCTGCGCACCCGAAAAGCTCTTAAACTATTGCTGCCACCCGTAAAAAACTGTTCAATAAAAGGAAGTTGCAAAGAGTTGCCATTGGGTACACCAACGCCAATATTTAAACGGCTTACCCATTGTTTATCCGTTTTAGTTGAGGATAGCCTGCGGTAAAAACGAAGGTCATGCTCCGTTTTTACAAACTGACTGTAGCGTACATCAAGCAGGGTCTTGTAATTTTCTTCCTTGGCCTTTGCACCTTGCAGCAGCCCCAAGCCATTATTAGAAAGTTTTACACTTCCTTTATAATACCATCCATTCTTCTTTTTTTGATCAATGGTATTGGTATATACATGGGAATAGCTTGGGCCAAGTATTAATTGTTTTTCAATAATACGGAATAGATTGCTGTCGCGGGACACTTGATCCATATACTCACGGGTAACATTGTTGCTATTCACATAGGTAATATTAAAAGGTTTAAATTCCTGTTCAGTACGCAGGTTCTTTTTCCAGGCCCATCCAAAACTCGATCTTAGTGTGGTAAGCGTATACAATTTTTGCCTTTGCTGCCATTCATACCCTGCATTTAAATTTGATTTTGGCACGAAAGCACTGGCTGTAGCGAATTTTAGTAATACAAATCGTGGCCAAGTTATTCCTCCTTCTGCCCCTATACGATATATATTGTACCCCTTATTTTGTCCTCCAAACTGTACATCAAGCCCACCGAATAAATTAAAATACAATTGCTCTGCACTTTTAAACGTGTTCCTGTTTCTAAAGCTAAGATTAAATTCAATTCCCCCGAAATTGGCAGATGTTGTTTTGGCCGTACTCTCAAAACGGGCGCTGCGGCGTTTGGCATTTACCAGGTAATAATACGAATTCAAATGACCACTGTCATTGTTGGTACTCAACTCTTCGAAACGATTTCGCACAAAGCGGAATGTACCTACGTTTACCAGCCGGTTTAGTGTTTTATTATGGTCAGTTCGGTTGTATCTTTCGCCTGAAGTTAAAAAAATGGTGCGGTCAAATACCTTGGGTTTGTATCTGTTTTCCGGATCAATAATATAATAATTTTTGTTCCATTGGCTGCTGTCCACCTTTATGGAGTCCTGCGAGGGATCGTAATCTGCATAAATAAAAATACTGTCTATAAACCAAGGCTTAAGTGCTGTGGAAGGCGTATTGCGTTTCAGAACCGCTGATATATCTACCTGAAACTTACCAACTGTGCTGTCAACTCTCATTAATACGTAATCTGCATTAAAAAGGTAATATCCATTTTCCTTTAAAATCCCGTCTATTCGTTCCCGCTCGGCTTTTATTGCTTCGAAATTGTATGAATCACCCGGTTTTAAAAAACTCTTTTCAGGCAAGTCGTTTATGTAATCTGATAAAGCAGACGAATCGGGTAATAAAAACACCTTTCGAATGGAATATCGCGGACCAACTGTTATTTTGTATTCAGCTTTCCCTTCCTTTTTTTTCAATAGGGTGTCTCCTATGACTTCAGCCTGAAAAAAGCCATTATTTTCAAGTGTATTTTTCAAAAGGTTTGCGCTCCGTTCTATATTTACATCCGTCATATAAACCGGTGCTTCGCCCAACTTATTTTTCATCCAGTATCGCAGGCTTTTTTCGTTGGTTGGGTCACCTGCTTTGGTATAAAACCATACTTTAAGTCGGTTGCCTAATATTTTTTTATTGGGTATCGGACGCAGCATAGGCTCCAGTACTCCATTCAATTCTTTTTTCTGGCTCTTGCTTAAGCTGTCCGACTCGTATACAATTTGAGCACCATCATAATAATATTGACCCTCGCTCAAAAGCTTATTGGCACTACAACTCCATAGCCCCGGCAAAGCTGATAAAAGCAAAATTATTCTGAAATTAATATGGTATGGTTTATTTTTTTTCAGCACTTTTTTTAATGGCTTTTCTTGCTTTTCTGTTGTCAAAAATCTCCCGGAATGTATCAAAATCCAGCGTTATGATAAAAGATACTCCTGTTTCTACCACCTGTCCTTGCAACGCTACTTCGTATTCATCTTTGCGGTAGGCTCTCAGGAGATACTGTCCGTCGCGGCTCAGCATATAATCTATTTCTATATTCCCTGCAATATTGGTCGTTTTTTGGTTGGGTCGGTTAGCGCCTTCTAGCTCAAAGTTACTACCCACAGATATTTTCAAACGATCCTTGAGTAAATTGGTACTGATCCCCACATTGAGGTCCGTTCTTGCTTGTCCGCCTCCTGAGGTAAAATCGGTTTCGCTATTAAGCCCAAAATCAAAATCTACCCCTTCAATCAGGTTACCGGCCAGCGCATTTAATTGATCTTCAAGCAACCGGCTTACACTTTGCCGGGCAAAAGCACTCACTCCGCCACCACCCGTAGAGCTCGAAAATGGATTTTCAGCCACAAAACGGTTCAGCAATATCAGAGCAAATACCTGTTTGTTCATTTCGGATTGTTCCAGCCGCAATTGCTCCAGTTTACTGTTAACAGTAGTAATTACCCCTATGCTGGTATTTACATTCTGATCCATTTTTATATTAAATCGGATATCCGGTTTCATTAGTTCCCCTTTCATATTTAACAGTACATCAAATGGTAGCCTTTCCCGGTATAATGTTTGCGTTTGCGGATCTTCATCAAGTATTTGTGCTTCCACCAGATCGAAGGGAGGGGTACGGATATTGTAAACCGCTGTAATGTCTATATCGGCTGTTGTCGGTTCACCTGTCCAAATGATGGTGCTGCCTTTCTGAATCGAGAATTTTCTTCTTGTAAGGTTAGCAAGACTTGTTTCGTAAGATCCTTCTGATAATTCATAAATACCTGTCATGGTAATTTTACCACTCGGGTCAATACCCCCATAGAGAGAAGCTTCTCCTTTTGCTATCAATGCATCGCCGGTGTTGTCGTCTATTACAAAACTCATAATGGCATCCTTATCAATTTCAATATCGGCATTAAGATTCAGCCCGAAAATGCCACTCTGCGATAATGAATCCATTTTTAAGGTGAGCGCATTATCTCCGAATGGATGTTCAGGATCTATAAACTCTACAATTCCTTCTCTTTGGGCAATTTCCGGGTTGTCCTGCGGCATCACCATGGTCAGATTGGTTTTATCATTGGCCCTGAACTTAGCTTCAATAGATGGCCGGTCGGTATTGCCACGAAATGAAATTTTTGAATCGAGATAAAGTATTCCGTAAAAAAGATTGTTGTCTCTTTTTGTACTATTAATGACGCGGAAATTATTGGCTTCAAAATCAAGATTAAATCGATAACTTCTCCATGTTTCGGTAAGTAGAGTGCCTTTTAAAATAGCTTTTTTACCCTCCGCATCGGTTAGGGTAAAGTCATCAAAATGCATACCATCGGATAAAAACCGGATGCGTTCATTCCGTAGCGAAAATACACTATTCAAAAGAGGGGCGTTTGCTTCTGCATCTCTGAAAAGCAAATTCCCAACCAGCATTGGCTTGTCCGATGTGCCGCTGATAGAAATACCTCCCTCAAGGTGCCCCTTCATTTTATTTAAATAACCTAGCGTAAATGGTTCAATGGTTTTAAGCATGAGTTTCTCTACGTCAAGATTTAGATCAAAAACACCGGAGTTACTATTATAATTACCAGTTGCATGGGCAATGTTCCCAAAACCAGTTATTTCTGCTTCAATATTATAAAGATCGGCTGTTGAATTTTCAATCTTTAAACTCAGGTCACCAATGCTGTCCTTTTTGTAGGTGATATCCTCAATAGTAATGTCTGCCAGCACCTGCATATGTTCTGCATTAAAGTCAATTTCGGCTGTACCATTTACAATACCATTCAGATAAAGCGAATCCTGCCGCGCAATACTGGTAAAAGTGCCAATCTGAAAATTAAATAACCTGACTCCAATCGGATCGGTGGCACTATCACCAAAGGTTTGCAATACCAGTGCCTGACTACCATTACTAAAGGTAAAGGATTGGGCAAAAAGTCCTTCCGGTGCCAGCAGCAATTCATTTCCCGGATCCAACCCCCAATCTTCGTAATCGAGCATGACGCTATTCGGGTCAAAATGAAAAGCATATCCATCTTCCCGGTTTTCCATTTTTGCAGCCAATGTATGTTGCAGCCGGCCTGTATTGTCCAGTAGTTTTAAGTCAAAATAAATAATGTTGTGTACTATATCTCCCTGCAGCAAGCCAGTTGGAATAAAAGTGACACCATTATCATAATCGTTGATAAATATTTTATACGCGATGGAAGTATCGTTGCCTATGGCAAAAAAACTTCCTCCTTTAACGGTATTGATTCCATAAGTAAAACCGGGAATACTTCCTTTTAAATCAAAAATACAAAGCCGTGAATCGAAATCAAGATCCATGCTCAAAGGACCTTCCAATTCCAGGCCGGGTAAAAACTGTGTGAGTTGTGGAGATGGATTGACCTGAAAATGGATTTTTGCTTTTTGGTTGCCAGCCAATGCGGGGTTGGGTGTAAAAAATCCATAATGGATATTGATGAACTGCAGCAGTTCGGGGAAAATTTTGGTAAACGAATAATCACCGGTAACGGAGCCACTGAAAAAGCCGGATGCTGCATACAAGGTTTGTTCGCCTGACTTATTGGAGGCAATGAGCGAAAGGGTATCCAACTTGTAGGACAGTGTATCGAATGTTCCACTAATATCAGTTATTAGCAAAGTGCCTTCCGGCCGGTCCATGTCCAACTCAGGAAAGATGGCTGAGATTTGCCCGCCAAAACTTAGCGGGGAATCCATAAAGCCCAATTGCTGAAAATCTATATTTTTCAAATTGATTTCAGTGGAAATATTGGGCGTTTCTTTTTGCAGGTCTGCCCGAAGTTGAAGCGCGTATTCAAGTTCAGGAGTAGCAGATGACGAATTAATATTGAAAATTCCATTTTGGGCATTGGCTTTCATGGTAATATCCTTGTAGGTATATCCAATATATTGCGCGGCCTGAATATTTGCTTCGTACTGACCGCTCATCATGGTGGGATCGTATCCTGTACCCTTAGCATCTGCCTGAAGGGTAATTTTTCCAATTTCTTCCGAACGCCCCAGCAATGCCCCCATATCAAAGGCTTTCATGCCAACTTTCAGGTCAAATCGAGCTTTTTTGGCCTCCATAGGCTGATCAATATATCCTTTCAATGTTATTTCGCCATAGCTGCCCGATAAAAAAAGGTCCGCTACCAACCGGGTTTCTACCGAGCCTTTCAATGAACCCTTAATGGTTGCAGTTGCAGGAAGTGTAAATCCTTCCGGAAAAAGACTTTTCGGTATAATCTTTTCTATATCCGATCCCTTCAGAGTAAGTTCCTGCACATTTAAATCAGTTACAATCCGGTTAGGGTCGGGTAGGCCTTTGATGTTGCCACTCGCTCTTATGCGGGTGCCGTCAAATAGTCGGGCGTCCACATTGTAAAGGTTCAGGTTATCAAGGCGGCCATTTACCTTTCCACTCAGTTTCATAGTGGCTCTTGGGAATTCAGTAAACAAAGGGTACTCGTTCAGCATAGGCACAACGGTCAACAGGTCTTTGTGGCTTATGGTTGTATTTTTCAGGTTGGCATCTACCAACAAGGTGCCAGGATTAGCTGCCACATCCGAAGGCGAAGTGTATCCAACTGAAATACTTTCTTCAATTCTTGTAGTGGGCGTCCTCAGATATAAGTCGTTTAGCGAAATACCTTGCGAGGTATAGGTGAGTTTTGTACGCAGTTCGCGTAAATCAAACCCGCTTTTTTCAATCAGGCTCCCTGTCAAAATATTGGCAGCTACTGTATCAGCCCCTACAACATGCAGATTTTTTCCTTCGAGGTTAATGTTTTTAAAAAGCATATGACTGTAATCCATGCCTTTATTGGTTGGCTTTGAGGTTTGGTCATCGTAGGCAAAAAGGCTTTGCAACAGCGATATTTTGCCTGCATTTACTACCCATTCTTTAGCTGTTGGGTTGGTGGTAGTATCTTTAGGGTTAGTAGGCTCCATAGCCTGTAATTCGTAGGAACTATTGGAAAGATCAAGGGTGCCAAATCCAATATCCTGTTTTGCCAGGTCCAGGGAAAAATCTTGAGAACGGAGGTTTCCAATATCAGCTTGCATGTCCATGCCATCCCCGGCATTTTTATACCTGAATTGAATATTTCCCATACGGGCAAGACCGATTTTTAGAGTAAATCTTGTTGGGGTTGCATCGGAATCACTTTGAGGAAGTATTGCGTATGTAGATGGCGTTACCATTTTAATATCTGCTAATCCTCCAAACCAGGTCAGGTTTTGGAAATCCAGCAGGATTGGATCAGTTTCAAGTGTTTTAAACCCTGCCCTAAGCTGATCTATCTGATAGTGCATATCAAGACCATCAAAATGATCCCGATACCAGATTCGAACTCGATTCAATTTTACCAACCCTGCTTTAATTTCCATGCCCCCGGATGTTTTTTGAGAGGCAGTTGTATCGGTTGGTCCTGAAAAAGCATCTATGATATAATCGAAATTATATCGACCTGTATCATTGCGTTGGATATTGGCATAAACGTCTTCCAGCAATATCTCATCAATTACCAGTTTGTTACGAACAAGCCCCCACATCTGAAGATTGACCCCCAGATTTTTCCCATATATAAGGGTGTCACCCTGCTGATCCTGAAAATAAACATCTTCCAGCACCAGCATTTTAGGAAAGGCAATCCGTAATTTTTTGATAGAAACAGGTGTTTGCAGGTTTTTCTCAAGATAAGCTACTGTTTTTTTTCTGGCAAAATCCTGGATCGCCGGCACCTGAATCAGGATTATTACCGAGGCAAGTAGTAATAAAATTCCCGCTAAAGTCCACAATAATACTTTGCCGGTCTTTTTTAAAAAGCCGGGAATCTGTTTCTTGGGGGTTGTTATTTTTTTTTCTTCTTCCAAAAAAGTATTGTCTTTCATGATTTAACCGTTACATCCGAGAAACCATAAGTGTCAAAAATCGGGCAAATTATTGGGTAATTGAGTAATAGAATGCAAAGACGCTGATAAATTTTTAAAATGTCATTTTCTGATGGTGAAATAAATTTATTTATTTGATTCAAAGCGACTCAACACTCTTTCAGCTATTTAAGTCTGCTTTTTATTTCACTCAGCTTTAAAAGAGCCTCTACAGGGGTCAAGCGGTTGATGTCTATATCATTTAGAGCTTCGCGAATTTCCTCGAAAATTTCACTGTGAGCATCAAAAATAGAAAGTTGTAGTTGTGGTCCGGACACATTTTTTATTTTTTTTGCCATCGTGGTTTCCTTATTGGCTCCTTCTTCGGGGTCCTGATCTACGTGTTTTGTTTCCAGTTGACTTAATATCTGATTGGCACGGTCAATAAGCGAAGGAGGCATTCCCGCCATACGGGCCACATGAATACCAAAACTATGGGTGCTGCCACCCGGTGCTAATTTACGTAAAAAAATAATCTTATTACCCGTTTCGCGATTGGTAATATGATAGTTTTTTACCCGTTCTAATCTGCCTTCCAGTTCGTTCAGCTCATGGTAGTGGGTGGCAAATAATGTTTTTGGACGCTGTGAAATTCCATGCAGGTGCTCCACAATGCTCCACGCGATACTGATGCCATCGTATGTGCTTGTTCCCCGTCCAATTTCATCCAGTAGTATAAGACTTTTATCCGAAACATTGTTTATGATACTAGCGGTTTCATTCATTTCCACCATAAAAGTACTTTCCCCACCGCTCAGGTTGTCACTTGCACCCACCCGGGTAAATATTTTATCCGTTAGCGGAATCAGTGCTTCTGCGGCAGGTACGAAACTACCCATGTGGGCCATTAAAGTGGTCAGTGCCGTTTGCCGCAGTACCGCACTTTTACCACTCATGTTGGGTCCGGTAAGTATAATAATTTGCTGATCATCAGGATCGAGCAGAATATCATTGGCAATAAAAGATTCGCCCGGAGGGAGAGCTCTTTCAATCACCGGGTGTCGGGCTTCTTTCAAATCAAGCTTTTTACCATTATGCAGGGTTGGTTTGCGGTATTGGTATAAAATAGCAATATGCGCAAAACAACAAAGACAATCCATTATCCCCAGCACCTGCCCATTGGTTTGTAAAGGCTGCAGGTAATCTTGCAATTCCAACAGAAGGTCATCAAAAAGAGCAGTTTCTATAGCCTGTATCTTGTCTTCTGCACCGGTTATTTTTTCCTCGTATTCCTTCAGTTCCGGGGTAATGTAACGTTCAGCACCTGTAAGGGTTTGCTTCCTCATCCAGTTTTCAGGAACCTTGTCTTTGTGGGCGTTTGTTACTTCCAGGTAGTAGCCAAACACATTATTGAAGCCGATTTTGAGGGAACTGATCCCGGTTGCAATGGCTTCCTGTTGTTGTAATTTTACCAGATATTGTTTGCCACCCGATGAAATTTTGCGTAAAGAATCAAGTTCATCGTGCTGCCCTTCGGCAATTAATCCACCTTTATTGACCGCAGCAGGTGGATTCTCGACAAACATCCTCGAAATTTTTTCCATTTCATGGGTACAGGGATTTAGTGATTCGGCCAATCTTTTCATGTAAGGCGCTACGCCCGGTTGGTCACCCCATTCTTTAAGGAGCAGAATCTGTTTTAATCCTTTGGCTATTTGCAGTACTTCCCTTGGATTAATTTTTTTAAGGGGTATTTTACTTACCAGCCTTTCCACATCTCCGCATTGTTTAATAGCATTTTGTACCTGCTGCCGTATCTCCGTGCTTTTTACAAGCCATTCTACGGTTTCGAGCCGTTGCTGAATGCGTGCAAGGTCATTTAGCGGCATTACCATCCAGCGCTTGAGTAACCTTGCTCCCATGGCGCTTACCGTATGATCCATAATGGTCAGCAGCGTATGCCCATCGCGTTGATATCCCTGCACTAGCTCGAGGTTGCGGATTGTAAAACGATCCATCCATAAATGTTCCTCACGATTTATTCTTTGGATGGCGGTAATATGCTGCAGGTTTGGATGTTCGGTATCTCGCAAATAATGCAAAATGGCTCCGGCAGCAATAATAGCCCCGGTCATATCGTCAATGCCAAAACCTTTCAGGCTGACTGTTCCGAACTGTTTTAATAATGTTTCCGTGCCATAGGTTTCATGGAAAATCCATTCATCCAGTGCATAGGTATAAAAATGGGTTCCAAAAATTTCTTTAAAGTGTTTTTGTTGCTGCCGGGCAAAAATCACTTCGGCAGGCCGAAGGCTTTGCAGTAGTTTATCGGTATAGTCCCGGTCGCCTTCGGCAGCAAAAAATTCCCCCGTAGAAATATCGAGGAAGGCAATCCCAAACTGATCTTCTTTCAGAAAATGGATGCCACAAAGAAAATTATTGGAATCGTGTTCGAGCAATTTATCGTTGGTTGCAACACCGGGTGTAACAAGTTCTGTTACCCCTCTTTTTACAATGCCTTTGGCTTGTTTTGGGTCTTCCAATTGATCGCATATAGCTACCCGAAAGCCTCCTTTTACCAGTTTGTGCAGGTAAGTTTCCAGCGCATGATGAGGGAAGCCAGCTAACTCGCTGTCGCCACCGCCATTGTTGCGTCGGGTAAGGGTAATGCCGAGCACCCGGCTAGTATGGATAGCGTCCTGCCCAAAGGTTTCATAAAAATCACCCACCCTGAAAAGCAGAATAGCATCGGGATAGCGCTGTTTGATAGCCCGATGTTGCTGCATCATAGGGGAGTCGGAAGAAGCTTTTGCCATAATCTACAAAAGTAACCTCCTCAAGGGTAGGAATAAAACCGCAAAAGGAGCAGTTTTCCACAAGAAAACAACGGGAACCTAAAAAAGCCTACTGTAAAACAAAATAAATAATAAGGAATTTATTAAAAAATAGATTGATCATGCCTTGCAACAGGTATTATTTTCTCATAATCTATTGTTTTAAATCATTTAAAACCGCTGGGTTTGTGGCATCCAAACGAGCAACATCTACCACAATGCCTTTATTGGTTTGTGTCATCATACTGGCAAACTGCTCCCCCCATTTCAGTTCAGAACCATGGTACGAAGCTTTTGAATATACAATTTGGGAGAAGGACTCATCAAAAGCTTTAATCATGATAATAATTTCAATATCCTGTCTTAATACCTGCTCCTTGGAAAGGCCATACAAGGGACTGTTTTTGTCAATAGGATGTACAATGGTCCAAACTGTTGGCAAAAAAACCACATTTGATCTCTCTAGTTCAAGCAGAAAAAAATCACGTAGTTCGGATTCTAGTTTCCTTGCAGAAAGGGTAACGGTTACTTCGAGTTCCAGTAAATGATTATATTGTGGATTTATGACCCTAAACATAAAAGCATTGATGTCCTCATAAGGGGCTATCAGCCCATTTTTGCTATAGCGTATCCTTGCTGTAGGTTTTGAAAAACGACCATATAGTAAACCGGTAGCCAATGCAAAAGACAATAATCCAAGCAGGGATTGAAAGGCCGTTACGATACTGGTAAGGGTACCTACAGGTGCTACCCGGCCATATCCTAAAGTGGTAATGGTTTGCGAGCTAAAGAAAAAAGCTTCCTTAAACTCTTCCAATTTGGTATTGGCTCTTATACCAGAAAGATGTTCAACTCCGATAATATAATAAAGGTAACCAAACAAGAAATTTACAAGCAGGTAAGCCACAAATACCATAGTAAAAAAACGAGTCCACGACATATTAACCAACCAATGATAAACATTTAGTCTTCCTAATAAAGAGATATTTGCCTTTATTACATTAAAACTGCCGTCCTTGTTAAGTGCACGGTAGTTTCCGGGTGTAGTCTTATTACCAAGGCCGAGGTCATTATATTTTATACTATTGTTTATTGCCATAAGCGGGAATTGGTTTTATCAAATGGAAAGAAAGCCCCAAAAAAGGAACGGGCTAAAGATAAAGTATCCTTTCGTTTATGAAAATTTCTTTGGAAGATTTTTTAAAAGGATGGTTTTAGTAGAATTATACCCTGCAGGGTGTTCTATTTTTGTTTTAAAAATTCCCTTACTAGCTTGTATTCATTGTCGTTACATTTATTTACTTTTTTTTCCACCATTTATGTTTGAGAAGGTGTGCTCACCATTCAAAACATTATACAGCCCATTCATCCTACATCATAGGGATTAAAAAATATCCTTTGGTAATTTTATGTAACCCAATAAGTTCTTGAAACGTCTGATTGGGTTAACACACACTCGTTTACACACGCACACACCTTATGAAGAGGATTTGGATATATGTGTTTATTTTAATTTTTGGAGTTGCTTTCTGCTGCTCACATCCTGCTTATGCTACATACGACTCAACCGATACCGCATTAGAAAACACGATCACTCCAGAGGGGCAGGGCCATTATGATTATTATCTTTCAAACGAACCTCAATCAGATATAATTCCCTTTTCCAAGGCTGGTAATCTCATTGTTATTCAGGCCACCGTAAATAATGTTTCCGGAAATTTTATTTTAGATACTGGCGCTCCCGGATTGATTCTGAATATTACATATTTCAGGCAATTAAAAAAGGCTACGTCTCTTGCAGGAGAAGTAGGAGGTATAACAGGATCAGTGGAAATGTACGAAAGGGCTGTAGTGGATTCTTTTAGTCTTGGTCAATTTTTGTATCAGAAGGTACAATCAGATCGGGTTAATCTAGGCCATATAGAAAACAGCAAAGGCATTCGAATTCTTGGTTTGCTAGGTGTTGCCTTGTTTAAGCGGTTCGAAATGATTATTGATTACCAGAGTAATCAGATTTTTTTACATAAAATGGGGAAAAAGGAGCCAAAAGATACCTTTCACCCCGATCTTGACCAAAAGGAATTGTACAACAGCATCCCCCTAACTATACGCGATGGAAAAATAATGGTGGAAATGAGGGCCGGAAAAAATAAATTGAACTTTGTGCTCGATACGGGCGCTGAAAGCAATGTTTTGGACAGCCGGTTATCGAAAAAAGTATTTCAATCCGTCACATTAGATAGGAGAGTAACTTTGATCGGCTCAGGCAACAATAAAATGGATGCCTGGTATGGATTGGTAGAAAATTTATCCATGGGAAATACCTCATTTGAAAATACCGAAGTGCTTATCACTTCGCTGGAAAGCATGGCATTGGCTTATGGACGAAATATAGATGGAATGCTGGGGAATTCCCTCCTGGGTAAACAAAAAATTGGTATTAACTTTTGTAGCAATATGCTTTATATATGGAAGTAATAAAACACATGTTAATCAGGTATCGGAAAACCTTGCAAAGGGTTGGGTGGCTGCTTGTGCTTATTTTTAGCACTGCATGGAGCCTTTCTGCCCAAACAGGCGATAATACCGTTGCTTTTAAAAATGGGAAATTATTTATTACCATTAAAACATCAAGTGATAAACACGACCTTTTTGATTTTATTGCAAAATACAATCTGGATGATCTGGCCCTGATGAATTTTGTAGCTACCAAAGAAACTCAGAAGTTGCAGGATGCCGGATGGAAAATTGTCAGCAATCGGGGTGATTTACTGGTGATCAGCAAAGCCATTGAAGCTTTAGGAGATTTTTCAAATGCCATGAAAAAAATACGCATTACCGATACCCACGGATCCGTTTCAGAATTATACCCACTTGGAGTAAATACCAATCATTTTGGGTATAACCAATTGAAAAACGAGAAGGCTTTGCAGCCACGTGGAGATTCTATGGTCTTTTTTCTGCCAGATTACCGGAATGTACACCGGGTAGAGCTTGCCGGAAGTTTTAGCCGTTGGCAATACGAAGCTTTTGCCATGGTGAAAGCTTCCGGTGGCTGGACCATTACATTGCCTTTGGCACCTGGCAAGCATTATTATAAATACATTGTAGATGGTCGCTGGATCAATGATCCCGGTAACGAAATAACGGAAAACGATGGAAAAGGAAACAATAATTCGGTTGCCTTTATGCCCAATCAGATTCTTACCTTGATGGGCTATCGCAATAATCGAAAAGTTTTTCTGGCAGGCAGTTTCAACGATTGGCAACCCCGCGGCATTGCGATGCAAAGGTCTACTGTAGGTTGGAAATTACCGGTATTTTTCCCGGAAGGCACTTATACGTATCGCTATGTGGTAGATAACGAATGGGTTACCGATCCTCAGGCGAGCACTACCTTTTTAAATGAATTTGGAGAGCCTGATGCAGTTGTACGAGTTGGAAAGCCTTTGGTATTTCGACTTGACGGATTTGAAAATGCTGGGAAAGTGGTGCTTTCTGGGTCATTTAATGACTGGGACAATCTGCAATTGAAAATGCAAAAAGTACCCGGCGGCTGGGAATTCATGTACACACCGGGTCTCGGCAATCACAGTTATCATTATTTGGTAGATGGAGAAGAAGTAGGCTCTCTTCCCGATAAAGAAAGCCGTACTTATTCAAATGAATTATTTACCCTAATAGTAGAACGAGATTACACTTTTACTTTGGAAGGGTATAGTAATGCCAACAGTATTTGTATTGGGGGTTCCTTTAATAACTGGTCGGAGAAAGGTTTTCCACTCCGCAAAAACGAAAATGGCCAATGGGAAATCAAATTACACGTACCAATCGGTAAATCAACTTATAAGTTTATCGTGGATGGGCAATGGATCATCGATCCTAAAAATCCTTATTGGGAGCAAAACGAAGTGGGATCAAAAAATTCGGTTCTTTGGCGAGAGGCTCCTTAATAGTTACCGTAGTTGGGTGGCCATGCGTGTAGCCAATAATTCTGCCCATTTGCGGTATTCTTTCCCCGAGGGATGCAAGCCGTCATTGGCAACCAATTCAAGATCATTTAGTGCATCCCGGCTTCCCGGTGTAATATTGATATAACTTACCTCATATTGGGCTGATACAAATACATTAATATTATTAAACGCATCTATTTCACGGGTAATTTTTTGCCTGTCCAGCATGCCACCAAAAGGCGTGGCTCCATAATCAGGGATACTGAGTACAAAAACTCTGTCTTTTTTATTGCCGGCGTGCAGTAAAGCCTGTTCAATACATTGTGTAAACTGTTTACGATATTCTCCGGTATCTCTTCCCTGGTATTGATTATTTACTCCAATTAATAGCGACACAAGACTGAAGTCTTTTTTCATATTGGCACTGGCTATGGCATTCAACAAGTTGCCTGTTGCCCATCCGGTAGTAGCTATATATTCTGGAACAGAAACGGTAAATCCCAGTTGCTTAAGCCTTACAACAGTTTGGTGAGGAAAGCGGTCTTCGGTTGGTACGCTTTGCCCGATGGTGTAGCTATCACCCAATGCCAGATAGGTATAGAAAGTCTGAGAAGAGTCTGAAAGTGCAGGCGGTACGGGAGCTGTCTCAGCATAGAAACCCTTGTCTTTATTACAAGAAACCAAGGTTAGAGCCGCAAAAAACAGCCCCAAATTAAGGACGTAGGACAATATCGGATATATTTGCAGTCGCATACTCTTATTTACATTAAAAGTTCAACAAAAGCATGACTGAAAAAATTAAAGTAGCCAATCCGGTGGTCGAACTCGACGGAGATGAAATGACAAGAATCATTTGGCAATTTATAAAAAATAAATTGATTTTACCCTACCTGGATCTTGATATTAAGTATTATGACCTGGGTGTAGAATATCGCGATGAGACAAATGATCAGGTAACCATTGATGCAGCCAATGCAATCCGCGAATACGGTGTGGGTATCAAATGCGCTACCATTACCCCCGACGAAGCCCGGGTGAAGGAGTTTAGTCTAAAACAAATGTGGAAAAGCCCCAATGGTACAATCCGCAATATTCTTGATGGTACCGTTTTCAGAGAGCCGATTGTTATCAAAAATATTCCCCGGCTGGTAACCACCTGGGATGCACCCATAATTGTAGGTCGTCATGCTTTTGGTGATCAGTATCGGGCTACCGATATGGTTATTCCGGGTAAAGGAAAATTGACCATTAAGTTTGAAGGCGAAGATGGGCAGGTGATTGAACATGAAGTATATCAGTTTAAAGGACCTGGCGTTGCCCTGAGCATGTATAATGTGGATGAAAGCATCCGTGGTTTTGCCCGCAGTTGTATGAATATGGCCTTGTCTAAAGGATGGCCTTTGTATTTGAGTACAAAAAATACCATCCTTAAAAAATATGATGGTCGTTTTAAAGATATTTTTGAAGAGGTGTTTGAAGGCGAGTTCAAAGCTAAATATGAAGCAGCAGGCATTTCTTACGAACACCGCCTGATTGATGATATGGTAGCGAGTGCCTTAAAGTGGAATGGTAATTTTGTATGGGCCTGTAAAAACTACGATGGGGATGTACAAAGCGATACCGTAGCGCAAGGTTTTGGTTCATTGGGACTGATGACAAGCGTACTGGTAACGCCTGATGGGAAAACAGTGGAAGCCGAGGCTGCTCATGGCACCGTAACCCGTCATTATCGGGAGCATCAAAAGGGTCGCCCAACAAGTACTAATCCCATTGCCTCTATTTTTGCCTGGACGCGTGGTCTGTCATTCCGGGGCAAGCTCGATGACAATCAACCGTTGATAGATTTTGCCAATCACCTCGAAGATGTATGTATTGAAACCGTTGAAAGTGGTAAAATGACCAAGGATCTTGCAGTTTGTATTCATGGCAACAAGGTTAGCCATGGCGACCATTACCTTTATACAGAAGAATTTCTTGAAGCGATCAATCAGAATTTGAAAGAGAAATTAAGCAAGTAAATATTTGATAATATATTTTTTAAAAAAAGAAAGTCCGCAATAGCGGGCTTTTTTTATGTGCTATCCCTGTTTTATCGGACTGTTTTTCTATATTGCCGCGGAGATTTTTATTATATGTATTAAAAAATATCGAAGGCAAGGGATTTTCTAATCCTTTACCTTCCATTCGATTTAACCAAAATAGCCTATTTATGAAATACTTTTTTCTTTCCTGTCTGATTATTTTTGTAGCCGGAGATATTTCGGCACAAAAGAAAAAGGCATCGTCGTCTGTAGATAATACTCTAAAGGACTCCACATTGGAAAAGTTTACAGCCCCGCTTCGTTTCCGCAGCATTGGGCCTTTCCGTGGTGGGCGCTCGGTAACCGCCACCGGAATAACAGGAAATCCTTTGGTATACTATATGGGAATAGCCGGAGGTGGGGTTTGGAAAACGGAGGACGCCGGAATGAGCTGGGATAATATTTCTGATGGCTATTTTGGTACAGGTTCTGTAGGTGCCGTAGCCGTGGCTCCCTCCGATGTGAATGTGGTATATGTGGGTATGGGCGAACATGCGCCAAGAGGTGTAATGGCCTCCCATGGTGATGGTGTGTATAAAAGCACCGATGCTGGAAAAACATGGAAACATCTGGGATTAAAGGAAACGAAACACATCAGTTGGATCAGAGTCCATCCGAAAGATCCTGAGGTTGTTTTTGTTGCAGCACAGGGTGCTTTGTATGGTCCTACTTCTGAAAGAGGGGTATATAAATCTACCGATGGTGGTGCTACCTGGAAGAAGGTATTGTATGTGGATGAAAACACAGGTTGTGCCGATTTGGATATCGATGCAAGCAATCCACGCTTATTGTATGCAGCTATGTGGGATCATGGAAGAAAGCCTTGGGAAATAAAAAGTGGTGGACCGGGTAGCGGACTTTACAAATCTACCGATGGAGGTGAAACCTGGATGCCTTTGACCAATGGAGTACCGGAAAAATTGGGCAAAATGAGCATTTCAGTATCAGCAGCCAATCCGGATAAAATTTTTGCCCTTATAGAAAGTGACACCTACGCCGAAACAGGCGGTTTATTTGTAAGCCTCAATGCAGGTGAATCCTTTAGCAGGGTAAGTAAAGACCACAGGCTTACTCAACGGGCATGGTATTATGTCGAGGTTTTTGCCGATCCGCAAAATGAAAATACTGTTTATGTGCTCAATTCACCCGGGCTTAAATCCATTGATGGAGGCAAGACCTGGACCAATATCAGGGGAACCCATGGTGATTACCATCAATTGTGGATCAACCCGACAAATAACAAGAATATGGTAATTGCCAACGATGGGGGAGCGGCTGTTACTTTTAATGGTGGACAAACATGGAGCTCACAAAACAATCAGCCAACAGCACAGTTCTACCGGATCAGTGTGGACAATCTTTTCCCATATCATATTTATGCTGGTCAGCAGGACAACTCTTCGGTAAAAATTGCCAGCAGGGTAATAGGAGGCTATGCGATCGGTGAAAAGGACTGGGAAAGTTCCGCTGGTGGCGAAAGTGCTTTCCTTGCATTTGACCCCAATAACCCTAAGATAGTTGCAGGTGGTAGTTATCAGGGAACAGTTGAGTGGTTGGATATCGATACAAAGGAATCAAAAAATATGATGATTGCTCCCATTCAGTATCAGTCACTTATGCCTAAAGACATGAAGTACCGCTTTAATTGGAATGCTCCTACGCTTTATGGAAAGCATGATCCGGAAGTATTTTATCATGCGGGAAATCATCTATTTAAAACGGGCGATCGGGGCAAAACATGGCAGGTAATGTCTCCCGATTTAACCCGAAATGATACGACTAAACAAGGGATGAGTGGCGTACCTTATACAAATGAAGGTGCTGGAGGCGAAAACTATGGTACATTGGCTTATGTGTTAGAATCCCCTTTGGAAAAAGGAGTTATTTATACAGGAAGCGATGATGGAATGGTATATCTGACCCGCGATAATGGCGCTACCTGGCAAAATATTACCCCGGCTGGATTACCGGAATGCCTTATCAATAGCATTGAGGTTTCTCCACATGATAAAGCAACAGTATATATTGCTACAACTCGTTACAAGTTTAACGATCATGCACCTGCTATTTATAAAAGTTCGGATTATGGTAAAACCTGGGAAAAAAGAGTAGAAGGTATTGCACCGGATGCTTTTACCCGTGTGGTACGTGAAGATGATAAAGTAAAAGGACTCTTATATGCCGGCACCGAAACCGGATTATATGTTTCCTTTAATAACGGGTTAAATTGGAAAGCCTTACAAATGGGGTTGCCTATAACACCCGTAACCGATTTGAAAGTACATCAGAATAACCTTGTGGCAGCTACTATGGGTCGATCTTTTTGGATTTTGGACGATCTCCCACAATTACGACAGTACGCTGCAGCTTCGGAAAATACAGGTTTCAAATTATTTAAACCTGCAGATGCTTATCGTATCAGTGGACGTAGTATAATGGATGGTGCTATAAAAACACCCATTGTTTCGTCGGCCTATGTGGGTATAAATGCTCCCACAGGTGTTGCTTTTTACTATCAATTATCCAAAGCGGAAAAAGATACCTTACCGGTAAAGCTAGAGATAACAGATGCTGCTGGTAGAATGGTACATCGTTTTAATAGTAAAGAAGATGCGGATTTTGTAGAATACCCCGGCGGACCAGATGCCGACCCCGTACTTTCTTCAGGAAAAGGCATGCAGAGGTTTGTATGGGATCAGAGATATCCAACTTTAAATGGAGTGCCGAGGGTGTTTATTGAAGGCAGCTATTCCGGACGAAAAGCGGCACCAGGAACCTACAAAGCTGTTCTTTCCCAAGGAAAAAACAGTCAGGAAGTGACATTCAATATTCTGCCTCATCCCGGTCTTTCTTACACGGCTGCGGAATATGCTATCCAACAAGAATGGCAAGAGAAAATTGAAAAAGATATTCGGGAAATACACCAATCTGTTTTGAATATGAGGAAGGTAAAAAAGCAATTGGAAACTTTTGAAGCCCTGAGCAAGGAGATGCCTGGACAAGAAGAAATAGCAAAAGAAGCCGGAACACTTGCTAAAAAAATGATAGACTGGGAAAACGAGATGGTTCAAAATAAAGCAGAAAGTAATGACGACATCATCAATTATGTTAATCGCATTTCGGCTGATTATATCTTTTTAAAGGGAGAGCTCGATACCAATATACCGTATGTTACCAATGGGGTAAAAGAACAATATGCCGTATTGAATGCAAGATGGATGAGCCTAAACCAACGGAGGATGAGCTTGCTTGAAAATGAACTGGCAGCATTCAATGCCAAAGCAAGGGTTCAAAATTTTCAGCAGGTTTTGATTCCTATGTAACAAGAAAAGCCATGGGGTTATTTGTCTTCAATAAATTTTTCGAGGTTAGTATTTTTACCAAAAAGCAACATAACATCTCCCTGATGCAATACCGTATCAGGAGCCACCACTCCGAGTACCCTTAATTCTTCTTTGGGGCTGCCAAATACTTTTTTAGTTACCTGCGACCGGAGAATGGTAACAAGCTGTAAGTCATATTTGGTGCGCAATTCCAAATCCTCCGCCCGTTGATCAACACAGCGTCGGGGTACCTCAACCTCCAGAATCTGGTATTTGTCCGATACGCGGAATACCTCAGTTACCCCTTTCAGATCAAGCTTGTAAGCGAGTCTTTCTGCGCTTTCCGCTTCTGGCTCGCTGAATTCGGAAATATTCATGGCTTCAAGGATGGTTTTTTGCAGCGGAGAGGTAACCCGGCAAATAAGTCTTTTGATCCCAAGATCTTTTAGCAAGGCTGTTGCCATTACATTAATACCTTCATTTTCGCCGATGCCCACTATGACTGCATCAGTATCTTTAAATGGTAAAACATCCATGGCTGCCCTGTTGGTAGCATCCATTTCAATGGTGTGGGTAATTACTCCTTTGAAACGATTTACCAAGGCTGCTTTGTTATCCACTCCAATCACTTCATGGCCTAATTTAACCAGTTTTTCGGCCAATGCAGAACCAAAGTGTCCCAATCCAAAAACAATAAATTTCATAAAGACATAATTTACAACCTATAAAAAAATATCAGACAAAACTCCAAATATCATTAAATAAGAACTTCCTCAGAAGGATACCTGTACTCTAGCTGACGCGATTGATGGATCAAAGCAGCCAGTAAAGTCAACGTGCCTACCCGTCCCATAAACATGGTAACAATCAAAATAATTTTGCTTAGGGTACCTAATTCTGCAGTAATTCCCAGCGAAAGTCCTACTGTACTGAAAGCTGAAAATGATTCAAATACTATTTTAAGTAACCCCTTATCACCGTCCTGAATAGCAATTCCCATAGTACATAGGCCAATAAATGCCAGAGATAATAAAATGATTGCAAAAGCTCTGCGAGTGGAATTTGATCCTATTTCACGACGTCTAAATTCCGTACGGTCTTTACCCCTGATAATGCTTACCATATTCAGAAAAGCAACAGCTATGGTGGTTGTTTTTATTCCTCCACCTGTAGAAGAGGGAGAGGCTCCGATCCACATCAATAAAATTACAACCAACAGCGTAGGTAATTGTAATGTATTGAAATCTACCATATGAAACCCGGCAGTTCTTGCTGTCACGGATCCAAAAAAGGATTTAGTAATTTTTTCAAACCACGGCATATCAGGAGTAATGCTATGTCCTGTTTCTGCCAGCAGGTAAATAATAAAACCAAATAATAGTAAAAAAACAGTGGTTCGGAGCGCAATTTGTGAAGTAAGATTGACAATCCTTGAAACATACCGTCTGCGTCTTTGAAAAAACAATCCACCAAATACATTTTTTATGTGATGTACAAGGTAACTGTAAAGGTTAAATACAATGGGAAAACCCATACCGCCAAGAATAATCAGCGACATTAAAACCCATTGAGCACTATAATTTCCTACAATCAAAGGCGTAGCCATGCCATCGGGCAGCGTAGAAAAGCCTGCATTACAAAATGCGCTAATGGAGTGGAAAATCGAGAAATATAGCATTTCTCCTTCTGTGGCAAAATGACTTTCATTCAGTGAAGTATATAATAAAAACATTCCTGCGAGTTCAAATATCAAGGTAACTCCTATAATGGTATATACTGTTTGCACAGCCTTGTTCAATTGCTGACTGCTTACCATATCCCTGATTGCCAACTGGCTTTGAAAGGTAGCCTTTCCCGAAACACTATGCCCCAAAAGCCCGGCAAAGGTCATAACACCAAGCCCGCCAATTTGTATAAGAATTAAAATAATCAACTGCCCCAGAAAGGTAAAATTAGTAAGCGATACTGTGGTCAGCCCGGTAACACAAACAGCACTTGTACTCATAAAAAAAGCATCAACAACAGATAGTCCGCTCAGGGTACTGCGGGGTAATAAAAGCAGGGTGGTTCCAAGTAAAATAATACCCAGGAAACTCAGTACGAAAACCAGTGAAGGATTAACCCCATGCCGGTAAACATTACCCGCTATTTTGCTTAATTCAATAAAACTTAGTAAAAAAACAATCCCATATTGCACGCCTTTAGCAACCAATAAATCCTGAGAAGGACTGTTGCTGTTCAATACAAAAAAACTACTGGTAAAAGCTATATACAGGAAACCCAATGCTAAAATCGAATGGATAATTATTTGTGTTTTGGGTTCTCGCAATACAAGGCTTTGGATAAAACGAATGAGCAAAAGTGCTGAAAGAATCACAATGAGCCAATGAAAAAATACCCAACGTTGGCGCTCAATGCTGTAAAATGGATTAAAACCGATATCGTAAATGGCAATACCTGCGGCAGCGGATACCGTTATAGGGATCAGCCAGACAAGTAATAGTGTAATAAAATGACTTAACCGGGTCAGTAATATTTCCATACGGAATTTAAATTTCCGGAAATGTACCCACCACTTTTTTTTCCAATTCATATGCTATAGCTGCTAAAATACTGCAAGGAAGGTTAATGATTGCGTAAAACCTTAATCAAATAGGCCTTTACAAGTTGTGTTTTATAAATTTGTAAATATGACTAATCTTGATGTAGCCATTATTGGAGCTGGACCTATAGGTCTTGCATGTTCCATAGAGGTAAAAAAACTAGGGTTAAAACAGGCTGTTTTCGAAAAAGGCTGTCTGGTAAATAGTCTTTATCATTACCCGCAAAATATGACCTTTTTCAGCACATCAGAAAAGCTTGAGATTGGAGGACTCCCATTTGTGAGTTTACAATCAAAACCAGGAAGAGCCGAAGCCTTGGAGTATTACAGAAGGGTAGTGGTGCACTATGATTTGCCTGTAAAATTATTTGAATCTGTGGAACAGTTAATGCCCTTGGAGGAAACAGCAGCCGGATTTAGTTTTACTACACACAAAGATACCTACACGGCAAAGAAGGTAATAGTAGCTACTGGTTTTTACGATCGCCCTGTAACCATGGGAATTACAGGAGAGGATCTCCCAAAAGTTTCTCACTATTATAAAGACCCTCATTTTTACGCTTTTCAAAAAGTATTGGTAGTAGGAGGAAACAACAGCTCGGTAGATGCAGCATTGGAATGTTGGAGAAAAGGAGCCGAAGTAACGATGGTGATGATAGAAGAAGGGATAGGCAAAAGAGTGAAATACTGGGTAAGACCAGATATTATCAACCGGATTGAGGAAGGTAGCATAAAAGCTTACACGCAGTCTACTTTGTCAGCAGTACGACCGCTGGAAGTTGATGTGGATTCTCCTGATGGAAAAGTTACCATTGATAATGACTGGGTACTGGCCATGACAGGTTATAAACCTGATTTTGGATTTTTGAAAAAAATGGGGGTTACCTTAAGTGATGATGGTAAATTTTATCCTGAATATAATAGTAAAACTATGGAAACAAATGTATCAGGTCTTTATTTAGCGGGTGTTGTGGTAGGTGGCATGGATACCCATGTATGGTTTATTGAAAACAGTCGGGACCATGCTCATATAATAGCAGAGCATCTAGGATCACTTCTTTAGGAGGGCTTCTATTAACTTGCCGAGGGCAAAATACAGGGTTTCTTCCCCTGCACCTTTAAGTTTTTCTTTGTAGCTTGTTTCTTTAGTCTCTTCCGAATCACTTTGCTTGCCTTTGTAAGGATGTTCTGTTGATCCCGGTTCTCCCTGAGTATAGGCAGCAGCAATACCGCTAGCTACAGATCCTATAATCCATGTTGCGGTAGAGCCCAAAACACGTTTAGGAAGTGATTGAAATGAATATTCTATCTGATAATTTGAATCTTTTACCCTTTGTTTCGCCTCTTTTTTGGCACGCTTCAAATCCTCTAAATTTTTAATGGCTGTAATTTCCACGTTGTTTGTTATGGTTTATTCCTCTTCGTCGATATTTTCAAAAATGATAGCTATGATTATATTGCTTATAAATGCAACAAATCTTTTACGGAAAATGATGAGTAAAAAGATAAGCAGTGCATATATACCTACAACAATACCAAATCCCTGAGTTCGACTACCTGTAATATAACTAAAATAAAATCCTGCCACAAAACTTAAAAATAAAAGTCCAAATACGAATAAACTCCCGGCAGCGATGCCATATGTCATGGCACCAACTAACCGGGCAGCTTTATCAGATGCTTGTATTTGGAGAAGTTCAAGTCTTGCATCAATATTTTCTTCCACGGCATCTTTAATTTCGCTGAAGATGCCGTTTTTAGACCTATCACTCATTAGGAAACGATTTCAGCCTCTTTTGATGAAAGTTTACCATTAAACTTTTTCGCCAAATCTTCTGCGGCATGCTTTCCTTTTTCAACCATATGCTTTACATCTTCACCAATTACGTCCAATTTTTTGCTAACGCCTTTGATTGCTTTTTGCCCTTTTTCAGTTTTAGCCAAGGACAAAGCCGCGGCACCTACAGCAACCCCTGCTGCAAATCCTAATAATGTTTTCGTGGAGTCTTTCATAAATATGTTTTTCGGTTATAAAATAATTGATTGTAAAAGAATTGCCTTTGACTTAATATAGCTTGCAATTCTTTTTAGATCAAACTAAAGATAAGAAATAAATACCATTTCAAAAAATGAAAAATGTAGCTATCTGATATTTTTAGGCATCTTTAACGCATTATTGCATTTACATTTGCCGTATGCGTTTAATAGAAGTAACCGATCAGAAACTAGCTAAAGCTTTTTTACAGGTAAATGCAAGTCTCCATGAGGCAGACCCACTTTATATCCGTCCCCTCGATAAGGATATTGAGGAAGTTTTTGAGGCCTCAAAAAATAAATTCCTGAAGGAAGGGAAGGTCATCCGGTGGCTTTTGCAAGATGAGTCGGGAGCTTATGTGGGCAGAATTGCAGCATGCGTCCACCCGAAATATACAAATAAGGGAGATGATCAGCCAACCGGATGTATGGGCTTTTTTGATTGTATAAAGGATCAACGGGCTGCCAATATACTTTTTGATCAAGCCAAGGTTTGGTTGAAGGATCAGGGTATGGAAGCCATGGACGGACCTGTCAACTTTGGCGAAAGGGATCGTTGGTGGGGGTTGCTTCTCGAAAGCAAGGCGCAGCCATTATATGGTATGAATTATAACCCGCCCTATTATGCGGCTTTATACATGCAATATGGATTTGAAATTTTTTTCTATCAGATTTGCTATTTCAGAGCGGTTCAGGGTAGGCTTGATGATCGGTTTTACGAGGCACATGCAAAACTGGAAAAAAGAGGAGGCTTTACAGCACGAATGATAAATAAAAATGAACTCGAAAAGTATTCTCAAGATTTTCTTACGGTTTATAACGCCGCATGGGCTGATCATGAAGGTAATAAACAAATGACCCCGGAGACTGCCAGAAAAATTTTCAAATCGCTTAAGCCGGTTATGGATGAAAAAATTATCTGGTTTGCTTATTATAAAAATGAACCGATAGCCATGTACATCAATATGCCGGATCTAAATGAAATTTTCGGGAAATTCAATGGAAAATTTGGACTGATTGAGAAACTCAGGTTTTTATGGTTTCAAAAAATTACCGGTTTTTCTAAGATGGTGGGTATCGTTTTTGGTATAGTACCCCGCTTTCAAGGATTTGGAGTGGATTATTTCATGATTGTGGAGGCAGCTAAAATTATTCAGGGAGAAACCAAATATGTTTCTACCGAATTGCAATGGCAGGGAGATTTTAATCCTAAGATCAATAATATTTCCAAACATCTTGGGTTTGAACAAAGCCGGCAGTTGGCTACTATGCGTTATCTTTTCGATCGGAACAAACCATTTGTAAGGCATCCCTTTTTTAATTAAAGGAAGATTCAATAAAAATAATTGCTATGCATATAGCCATCATCAATGGGCCCAATTTGAATTTATTGGGAAAGCGGGAACCCGGCATTTATGGAAATGAAAGCTTTCAGGATTTTCTGGAAACCCTGAGAGCCCAATATCCCAATGTGGAATTGTCTTATGTACAAACCAATGTAGAAGGGGAACTCATCAACTATCTGCATGACTTTGGCTTTAAGGTGGATGGGATTATTCTGAATCCGGGAGGATATACCCATACTTCGATAGCGCTTGGCGATGCGGTGGCAGCCATTCCTGCAAAAGTGGTGGAAGTGCATATCAGCAATACAGCCGCAAGGGAACCCTTCCGGCATATCAGTCATGTTTCAGCTCAATGCAAAGGAACCATCATTGGCCTCGGGCTGAAAGGGTATGAGTTGGGGTTGATTTGGTTGTTGGGTTAAATGGGTGGTTTTTTTTAACCCGATTGCTGAAATTGTATTTGTTCTAATAGGTGTAAATTGAACAATATTTATTCATTTTTATTTTTTAGATAAAAATAATTGTATGCTGAGTAATAATGATATTTTAAAAAAGTTGAGAGTGGCTCTTTCGCTTCGTAATGATGATATTTTAGAAATACTTTCTCTTGTTGATTTTGAAATATCCAAGGGAGCATTAGGCGATCTTTTCAGAAACCCTGATCATCCTAATTATCAGGAAGCTGGCGATCAGATCTTGCGTAATTTTCTGAATGGATTAATCATTTATAAACGTGGAAAATTGCCAGAGCCAAAACCCGATTTATAAGAAATAGATAATTGAACATTCCTTGATTGGGTTTTTTTATTAGCATTTTTTGAGGCCACAGCCTTTTAATCCCATGTTTTCTGATTATGAAATAGCCATTCTTTTAATCCCTAAACTAAAATAATCTATAGGGTTTGTTTTTAGCTAAATTGATTTATATGTAAATTCGATTTAGACAACAACATCCCGACTATTCAGGTTTTAGAAGGTGTATCATTTGATATTTATTCGCATTACCATGCCCCTTCTCATTTTAATGTCTTATAGGCTTGGTAAGAAGAGTTGATTGTAATTGAAATACTTGAAATACTTGAAATATAAGCTGGCAAATTGTAACCTGCCGGATCAAGGAAAGTAAAAGACTGAGCGGGAGAACGAAAGGATTGATTGTTCATTATTTTTAACCAAGTTGAAATAAGTGATTCGACAATCATTTGAAATACCCGGAATTATAAAGGCAGAAAAACTAATTATTTCTTTGGTGCGATGCCTATTCAATAATGGGGAAAACCGTCTGTTTGATTTCGTAAAGATTTTAAAACAGATGGAAATTGACCCGGGCAATGTAGAATTTACACTACTGGAAAACAGAAATTTTACAAAATTCAACTTACACTATCAAACGCTTTCGTGGCCAAATATTATTATCGAAATACCTGATTAAAATGACAATATGCAATAGTATCTAAGAGCTATTTTGAACTTTAAGTAGTTATAAAAATATATGTACAGCAAAGGCTTTGCTATCCAGAATTCGAATAAAAGATAATTATCCATTTTTTTTAACTTTGAATACCCAAAGAAAAGAAAGCACGGAAAACTACTTTTATGAAACCCACATGAGGAGAGGTACCACCCTTCCTATCGGGAAACCTACCCTAACTATTGTAAGGGAAGCTGCCGAGAGGAAGGGAAGGCAGTGCACAAAATATGTATATGGTATTAATCAGCTTACTTCCTTAATTCCCAAGCCCCTTTATCACATCATACTTCGTTACAATATGATAATTTCCCGCTTCATCCTGCGACAAAACGGCACCGTTGTCCTTATTGATTAAAGTTCTCAATTTATCTACCGCAGTATTGTAATCTACCATCGGGTAGGGGGCTTCGAGTACTGACGAAACAAGTGCATTTTTGATATCCGGGTTGGTAAACATTTTATTAAAAAGCCCCTGCTGACTTAGCGCACCCGTTATGTTTCCATTATCCATAACGGGAAGGTTTTCTATATCATATTTTTCCATCAGGGCCACAGCATCACCCACTGTATTACCGGGTTCCACACTAACAAGGCGTTGCGTTTTACGACCGCTTACCAGGTCTTTAAAGGTTTTTACATCAAGGAAACCACGCTCCATCATCCATTGATCGTTGTAAATCTTGCCTACATACCTGCTGCCATGGTCATGAAAAATCACTACAACAAGGTCGTCTTTTTTCAGTCGGGAACTCAACTGCATTAATCCCTGCAAGGCACTACCGCAGCTATATCCAATAAATATACCTTCTTCTTTAGCAATACGGCGGGCCATCACTGCACCATCTTTATCCGTTACCTGTTCAAAATGATCTACATACTGCATATCATAGTTCTCAGGTACAAAGTCTTCTCCAATACCTTCGGTTATGTATGGATGCACTTCTTTCATATCTTTTTCACCGGTACGAAAATATTTGGTCAGCAAGCTGCCATAGCTATCAATAGCATATACCTGTATATCCGGGTTTTGTTCTTTCAGGTATTTTGATGCGCCCGACACCGTTCCTCCGGTTCCTGTAGCTACTACAAGGTGGGTAATTTTGCCTTCGGTTTGTTCCCATATTTCAGGGCCTGTAGTTTCGTAGTGCGCCATTCGGTTGGCAAGGTTATCGTATTGGTTTACATACCAACTATTAGGTACTTCGGTTGATAATCTTTTACTTACACTATAATAACTCTGTGGATCTTCTGGTTCAACATTGGTGGGACATACGATTACCTCTGCACCTACCGCTTTTAGTATGTCTGCCTTTTCCTTGCTTTGTTTATCGGTAGTGGTAAAAATACATTTGTATCCTTTAACAATAGCAGCAAGGGCAAGACCCATACCGGTATTGCCACTTGTTCCTTCAATAATGGTACCCCCTGGTTTCAACCATCCGTTCTGTTCGGCCACTTCAACCATTTTTACTGCCATCCGGTCTTTAATGCTGTTACCAGGATTGAAATATTCCACTTTGGCCAAAACAGTACAAGGTAAATGCCTGGTAATATTGTTCAATTGAATCATTGGGGTGTTTCCAATGGTTTCCAGTATATTTTTTTTCCAAGCCATGCGTTGTGTAATTTTTTGGCAAAGGTAAAAGATTCTGCTGCGTGGCTTGCAAATAGAACTTTAGTTTAAGATTTACGCTGATAATTCACATTTCGTACAAGGGAATAACCGGGATGGGTGGGCAATAAATGCGACATTTGCACACCTGTAAGCTATGAAGCATCTAAAAGCAATCAATAAATATTTCTGGAAGTATCGGTGGCGTTTGGGTGCAGGTATCTTTTTTGTAATCATCTCCAACTATTTTGCCATTCTTGCTCCGCAGGTGGCAGGTTATGTGGTAGATAAAGTACAACAACTTTTGCCGGGTGGCAATACGAAGCCTGTTCCCCGTCAAAACGATTTTCTGGTAAATGCCTTTATAGATTGGATGGATCGGGGCGAATGGTCCTTTGGAAGTATTGTCATCCTGAGCGGATTGGTCATTTTATTGCTAGCCATCATCCGGGGTGTTTTTATGTTCTTTATGCGGCAAACAATTGTGGTAATGAGCCGCTATATTGAGTACGATCAGAAAAATGAAGTCTATAGTCACTATCAGCAGCTTGATACTCATTTTTTTAAAATCCACAGCACGGGTGACCTTATGAACCGGATAGCCGAAGATGTTAGCCGGGTAAGAATGTACACCGGGCCCGCCATCATGTATCTCGTCAACCTGACCGCAGTGATTATATTTGCCGTAAGCAATATGCTTGCTAAAAATGTATCGCTTACTTTATATGTATTGGCTCCTTTGCCTTTGCTTGCGGCAACTATCTATTATGTAAATACCATCATCCACAAAAAAAGTGAAGCTATTCAGGCCTTACTGAGCGATCTGACCACCAATGCTCAACAGTCATATAGTGGTATACGGGTGATAAAAAGTTATGTGCAGGAAAAGGCTATGTATGCTTTTTTTAGGGATAATACGGAGGAATACCGCAAAAAATCCATCGGTTTGGCAAAGGTGGAGGCCATTTATGCCCCCTCCATTGTATTACTAATAGGAATCAGTACCATCATTACTATAATGATTGGGGTACTTTATTTTCTGAACGGACGAATTACCGAGGTGGGTATCATTGTGGAATTTGTATTGTACATCAATATGCTCATTTTCCCGGTAAGTGCCATTGGCTGGGTTGCAAGTATGATTCAGCGAGCATCCGCTTCGCAAAAAAGATTGAATGAGTTTCTCGAAACCCAACCTGAAATAGATAACAAAGCTGCAAAAGGCAAGGCAGATGTCAAATTAAAGGGAGAGATTCAGTTTCAGGATGTTTCTTTTACATTTCAACATACCGGTATCAAGGCTATCAAGCATTTTCACATGCACATTAGGCCGGGACAAAAGATTGCTGTGGTAGGGCGAACTGGTTCGGGGAAATCTACCCTTGCTGCATTATTGCTCCGCTTATTCAATATAGACAAGGGTCGTTTGTTATTAGATGGTATTCCCATTGATGAAATCCCTTTGCAGTCTTTGCGCCGGCAAATCAGCTATGTGCCGCAGGATGTGTTCCTTTTCAGTGACTCTATTTCAGCCAATATCCGTTTTGGAAATGAAAAGGCCGGACCCGAAGCGGTAAAAAATGCGGCCAAATCAGCGGTTATACATAACGAGATTGAGGGATTTCCTAAAGGGTATGATACTCAGGTAGGGGAGCGCGGTGTTACGCTAAGTGGTGGCCAAAAGCAAAGGATATCTATTGCAAGGGCATTACTCAAAGATGCCCCGATTGTTATTTTTGATGATTGCCTGAGTGCGGTAGATGCCACCACCGAAAAGAATATCCTCCAACACCTCAATGAGGAATTGAAAGATAAAACAGCCATCATTATTACCCACCGTATTTTTAGTCTTTTAGATTTCGATCATATTATCGTAATGGAAGACGGAGCCATTATAGAAGAAGGCACCCATACCCAATTAATGGCTACAAATGGCGAATATGCCGCTATGTACAACAGGCAAAAGGAACCTCTGCAAGAGGAAACGGGTTCTTAAATCCTTTTCTTTTTTAAAAAAAATGGCTCCTGTGCATTATTATCTGCAAAAACCCTGCAAATAGATGAAAAAATGGGTAAAACCCCAGATAATAAGTGCATAAAATGGTGCAAAACAGGTGCATTTCTACACTTCGAAAAACTTGGATTGTAACCAATTGTTGAACTACATTTGTATCAGACATCAGGACAAGAAAAAATAACCTGAACAAAATTTGAAAAGGAGGATTTCTAAAAAAAGGTTAGCAATAACTTTTAATAAGAAAAAATCTGAATCGGTTTTGGTACCGAGGAACGGAAATCGATTGGAATCCTTGTAAGTGTTGCAAGATGCTTATAAGTTAAACCAAAAGAAAAAGGAAATCGGAACAGGGAATAAGATTCAATTTTTGATGTTGAAAAGGCATCGGGTTCAACAATCTGTTTATTCGGGTTTTGATTCGATGCTTTTTTCTTTTACAGCGAAGTTTAGGGTAAACTTCGCTGTTTTTATGCCCATAGGGCAGCTGCTATGCCAAATGCTGCTTTTACAATCATCAATCCGTCTATCACTACCAAAAAAAACTGAATGCTTCGGTAGCGGTGCATTTGGAAAGTGACGAACAAAAGGAGCAACACCGGCATCAGGTTTAGCAAAATCCCAAATGTTGAATATTGCTCCCATTCGAGGAAAAACCAAAGCGATACAATGCCGGCTAGTACAAGGGGCAGTACAATGACGAAAACTGTTTTGCGAAATCCTACCCGAACCACAAACGTTTTTAACTGACTGTTGTGGTCGGCGGCATAATCCTTAATATCGAATAAAACACAAAGAACAGTAATAAACATAAGGTTGTGGATCAGAAAGCCTACAAAAGGAACAACAGGAATGGATTCCTGGGGAAAGCGCCACATTTGCAGAATTACCGGGGCCACGCCAATACAGCCCACCCAAACCAAACTGATGATAAAAGGCTTTAACCAGCCATTTTGCCGCAATCTGATATTGAAAAGTCCCGGAAAACTAATGCCATAATAAAGAACGGCAATTCCGGGAAAAACCCCCATCATGGTAAAATATTCCAAGGTTCGCCGATGGCTGATTTCGGGTAAATTTAGATAAAGCCATAGCCCGCCGGAAGCACTGATAAATACATATATCCATTGTAATTTGAACAGTGTTTTCCGGTTGTTATATATCCATTCAGCCCGTCTGTTGCCAGATTTAGGATGGTGATCGTACTGGTAGGAAAAACTATAAAAGGCAATGGTACCAAAGCAAAGCATCAGGTAAAATCCAGGATGTTTGAGTGGAATCTGAAGCTGAAGCGTAGTTTCGAGTGCCAGTGCCACAGCACTTACCCCGTAAAGCAGGTTACCAAAAAGAAACCATTCGAAACCTTTTTTTAAGCTTGCAAACATCTATCGTATAAAGATAAGAAACGTTGAATAGTTTTTACTTATAGCCCGCAAGGAGGATCCTGAAATTTTTTCCATCCTTAAAAGGGCAGGTATTTTCTTTAGTTTAACCCGTTTGCTGTCCCATTTGCAACATTGTATTTTCCTGACTTGCATATTCACTCATCAAATCGGGCAATACCTGTACAGTTGATTCCTTGAGCGAAATAACTGATGAGGCTGAATAAATACCAAGATATGGTCCGGAGTAAGTGTAGTCAATCAAGGTGAGTTTTACCACCCCATCAATGCTGCACTCAATATAGTGGCCGTGGCGGATTAGTTGAAAATGAAATATTTTTTTTGAATTGGTTTGAAACAAATGCGATTGTATATCAGTGAAAATAAAATTAGATTTATCGTTGGCGGCATTGAATCCCCAAGCACGGATTTGCACCACTCCATTGGCTATATCCAGCGAAATGAAGTAACCATTTCCCTTTTCATCAGCATCACAAACCAACCCCAGTTTACCCATGCCTTCTACCTGTAGCAACCCCTCCCAGATATAACTTTCAGCAGGTTTTTGAAAGCAGCAAAGCTCATAACCGCTTCTGCTTGAAAGGGTCCATTTATCCGACTCGAAATTTACTGTAGCAGTAGGATTGCCAAATAAAAGTCCGATTCTGTTGAAATCAGCCTGAAACACGGCATCATGAGCCATTTGTTTCCAGCGGTAATATGATTTTAAAATGAGCCTGCCGTTGCTATCCGTACCGAGTTCTTTAGGGGGTGGCAATACTCTGAGCGCATCAATTTTACCATACGCGTAATAAAAATTATAAATCAAGATATGGTCGCCATCTTTTATAATCCTTGCTGCATAATTGCCCTGCGGTAAAATAACATCTGCATGAAAGGAATGGTATTCTCCCCGGAAGCTGTCTGCAAACCAATAGCGCACTTTTATATCTTCGCGGATGGAACCTAACAGGTAATATTTGCCATTCAGCTCAAATACACACGGGCATTCGATATCATCATAAACAATGGGATATAGCATGGGTTCGTGAAATTGCAACCCGGTTGATTTTTTTTCCACCAACCCTACGCAGCCTCTACGTGAAACGGGTCCTGTACCTGCCCGGGTACAAATTAAGAAAAATGTTTTTCCTTCGTAGTCATAGCGAAACGGATCCCGAAAGCTGAGCCAGTTCCGGGGATTGTTTTCTTTGGTTTCGTAATAAGGCCCCTCGGGTTGAAAAGGATAAGTTCCATCAGAAATTTTACTCCATTGAATCAGGTCTTTTGAAACAGCCAACCCAACCCGAGAAGTGGCTCCCCGATCTTCCCTTTTTAATCCGGTATAGTACATTTCGAAGCACTCAGGGGTTTCATACACATGCATGGTCCAAAGCATATCATCATCCCATTCGCCGGGATCGCCCACAAACAAAGAATTTTGAACCCTGCGCCAGTTGATACAATCGGTAGAAACGGCATGGGCAATATAATCGTGATTGGGAATAATCAGATGAAATAAGTGGTAAACTCCTTTGTGGATAATAATGGTGATATCACCTATTTCCCAATCACTAAATCCTGAACCTGAATACATACTGAATATTTAATATTTATTAATCAAGGAGTTGATTGTCGGTTATTTGGAGTAAATTTCCTACTTCAAATAGCAACTAAGCAGATGCAACAATATTACATCCAATTGATTAGTCCGCATGGATTAATTCGTTATAGTAACCCTGAAATTGGCAGGGATAAAGATACAGGAGGACAGGTAAAATATGTATTGGAATTACTCGAAGCACTCAGCAGGCATCCGTCGGTAAGAAAAGTGGACTTATTTACACGACGTATTCAGGATAAAAGAGTTTCACCTGCCTATAGCGAAGAAATTGAGGAAGTAAATGATAAGGCAAGGATTGTACGGATGGTTTGCGGCGGCAATACCTACCGGCAAAAGGAGCAATTATGGGAGTATCTTGATGAATTTGTAGATAAAACCATTCGATTCTTTGAGGCTGAGGATGATTTGCCTGATGTTGTGCATGGCCACTATGCAGATGGCAACTACATTGCGCGGCAAATGAGTAAAATGTTTGCCATACCTTTTGTGGCTACCGGGCATTCGCTTGGTATGAATAAAAAAAATATTTTGCTGGAGCATGGGATGACGGCAAAAGCCATTAACGAAAAATTCAATATTGAAAGAAGGATATTGGAAGAAGAAAAAACGCTGAAAACAGCAGATTTGATTATTGTAAGTACCAATCATGAAATAAATGCACAGTATAAATGGTATGAAAATCGTTTTAAGGCCCGATTTGAAACTATTCCACCGGGAGTAAACGATGAATTGTTTTTTCCTTTTTACAGGATGGATATGCCTTCCTACAAAATGACAATCGAGCAAGAGCATACGGTTTACCGGTTGAATACAGAGATTGAACGATTTTTATTTTCCCCGGAAAAGCCACTCATTCTTTCCATAGGCAGGGCTGATAAACGAAAGAATTTTGAGATGATTATAGATTGCTATGGCCAGGATAAGGAATTACAGGCGATGGCCAATCTTGCCATATTTGCCGGAGTGCGAAAGGATATTACAGAAATGCCCGAAGATGAACAGGAGATTTTGACCAGGTTGCTGCTGATGTTGGATAAATATGATTTATACGGAAAAATGGCAATTCCCAAAAAGAATGATCCTACGCTGGAAGTGCCTGAAATATATCGTATTGCTGCCCGGAGAAAAGGCGTATTTGTAAATGCTACCCCCGGTGAAAACTTTGGATTAACTATTATTGAAGCTGCTGCATGTGGCTTGCCGGTAGTGGCTTCTCCATCAGGAGGTCCCAAAGAAATTCTGGAACAATGCCAGAACGGTAAGTTAGTGGATGTGGAAGATCCTAAAGCGATAGCTAAAGGTATAAAACAAATTATTGCAGATAATTCTGCCTGGGAAACGTACTCGGCCAATGGTATAAAGGCTTGCAGTGCTCTGTATTCCTGGGAGGCCCATGCCAATAAGTATATGGAATTTGTAGACAAACTTTACGAGACCAAACAACGCGGAGAAAACAATACAGTGGCTCCAAGGAACGCTTTTGGCAGAAAACTATCAAAGGCCAAAATGTTTTTTATCTCAGACCTCGATGGTACCCTGATAGAGGGTGATGATGCTACTGGTTTGCCAGAGCTGAAAAAATGGTTAGAGGCGCATAAAAATGAAGTAGTATTTGGGGTGGCAACCGGACGTAACAAAGTGCTTACTAAACAGGCCTTAGAGCAATATAACCTGCCCGACCCTGACATCCTGATCTGCAGTGCAGGGTCTGAAATTTATTATACCAAAAATTTTGTAGAGGACAGCGGGTGGGGTAGTCATATAGACTATCAATGGAAAAGGGAGGAAATGGAAAATGCATTAAACCGATTTCCGAAGCTTAAATTGCAGGGGAAAAATGCACAATGGCGTTTTAAACTCAGCTATTTTGTAGAGGAAACTTTCAATGAGGACGATGTGGCCGATTTACATAAATTTATGGATGACAATAAATTGCGTGCAAAAATGCTGCTGACAGAAAATAAATATCTCGATCTCCTTCCCTACAGAGCGAGTAAAGGCAATGCAGTGCGTTACCTGAGTTACAAATGGAAAATGCCTATGAATAAAATTATAACTTCAGGCAATAGCGGTAATGATATTGATATGCTCAAGGGGAATTTCAAAGGCATTGTGGTTTCCAATTACAGCCCCGAAATGGAGATCCTTCGGAAAAATAAAAGTATTCACTTTGCTACGAGCCCACTTTCAGAAGGAGTATTGGAAGGTATTCTGCATTATTACAAAGGGTAACTCTAAAACCCCCTGATACTGAATTAAACCAATTTCATAACATCCTCATTTACAGAAGTAAACTCAGGTGTTTAGAAATTGGAAAGCCTTGTCTGAGTGGTTTTTAGAAGCGCCCTGAAGAGGATTGAAGAATCTCAATTTTATAAAAAAAACCGCTTCATTCATTGAAGCGGTTTTTTTATAAATATTATTCCTGTTAAGAATATTAATACCGGTAAAGTTCACTTTTGAAAGGTCCATCCTTAGGAATACCGAGGTATTCAGCCTGAGCGGCTGATAGTTCGTCAAGTACAACACCAATCTTACCAAGGTGCAAACGTGCTACTTTTTCATCAAGGTGCTTTGGAAGAACGTACACTTTGTTCTCATAATTGGCATGGTTGGTCCACAGTTCCATTTGTGCAAGCGTTTGATTGGTAAAACTATTGCTCATTACAAAACTTGGGTGGCCTGTACCACATCCGAGGTTTACTAAACGTCCCTCAGCCAACAATATAATATCATTACCTTCTATATTATAAAGGTCAACCTGTGGTTTAATGGTATCTTTCGTATGACCATGGTTTTGATTAATCCAGGCTACATCAATCTCAATATCAAAATGCCCGATATTACAAACAATAGTCTTATCTCTCATCAATTTGAAATGCTCTCCGGTAATCAGATCGCGACAACCTGAAGCAGTTACTACAATATCTGCTTCTTTTACAGCATCTATCATTTTCTTAACTTCAAAGCCATCCATTGCTGCCTGAAGAGCACAAATCGGGTCAATTTCAGTTACAATTACACGGGCTCCGGCACCACGTAAGCTCATGGCGCTTCCTTTACCCACATCTCCATAACCACCTACAACGGCTACTTTACCAGCCATCATTACATCCGTTGCCCTGCGAATGGCATCTACCAAACTTTCCTGGCAACCATATTTGTTATCGAACTTACTTTTGGTAACACTATCATTTACATTGATAGCAGGCATTGGTAAAGTTCCTTTGGCCATGCGCTCATACAAGCGGTGAACGCCGGTAGTAGTTTCTTCACTCAATCCTTTAATGTGCTGGATCAGCTCAGGGTAAGTATCAAAAACCATATTGGTAAGATCACCACCATCATCAAGAATCATATTCAAAGAGCGATCAGAAGCACCAAAAAATAAAGTCTGCTCAATACACCAATCAGCTTCTTCCTGAGATTGGCCTTTCCATGCGAAAACACCAATACCGGCAGCCGCAATAGCAGCCGCAGCCTGATCTTGGGTAGAAAATATATTGCAGGAACTCCATTTTACCTCGGCACCAAGTGCTACGAGGGTTTCAATAAGCACCGCTGTTTGAATTGTCATGTGTAAACATCCGGCAATTCTTGCACCTTTTAAAGGTTGTATAGCGCCATATTCTTCGCGTAAAGACATTAAACCGGGCATCTCGGCTTCGGCTAGTCTTATTTCTTTACGACCCCAATCGGCCAAAGTAATATCCGCCACTTTGTAAGGCAGTGAAAAATCAATAGATTTTGTTGTAAGCGACATATTTCTAATTTTTTTAAGATTGCGAAGATAACTAACCCCGGATGAAATCAGGGGCTTCTTTAAGGGTTATTTTTTAAATTACCCTATTTTTTATAACAAATATTACAAAAACTAAAGCCTCCGAATTATTCTACAATCTCTAATTATTTCCATTGGATAGGGTAAAATTGACTTCTCTTTTATTTTAAACATCTCTTTTACAGCCTTCAATGCTTTAGATTGTTAGTATAAATGAACGGAATAAATCTAAAAATTTTTATAAGTAATAAAAAATAAGCAGGTTTTATTAAACATTTATTAGTCTTTTATGTTTTGTTTTGTATAAAATACAATTTAAATAACTAAGATTTAGGGTATAGTTTTAACAAAATAAAGTTTTCAAAATTAATATTTCTATTTTGATATTTTATATTCATGTCTAAAAGCAAATCCGTTTTAGTTAGTAAATCACCTTCCAACAACATTTAATTGATTTAATACCTTCAACTAAATAAAACACTATGTTTAAAAAATTCACCACCACAGATATTCTGCTTTTGATATCTGCTTTTAGTTCTTTAATTTTTTCGGAAATTTTGTGGTTTCAGGGAAACCACGACTCCGCCTTGTTTATAGGCCTTTGGGTTCCATCAATTCTGGCATTTGGTATTTATTTAAAAACAGTAAAAATGAGTAAAAATGACTGATATGATCCCTTATTTCGCCGGCTTTATAACATTGCTTTTCGGCATTGGTTTCTATCTTGGTATACGTGATGTACATAACGATGTGATAAATAATCGTTATGCAACCAAAAAAGAAATGGACGTATAATAATAATTTATTTGAGAAAGACCTTTTATAAATATTCACTTCCTATCCCGATAAAAACGGGTGGACGGTCCTGCAATGGCATCAGAATGGTTTTTCTGATGCCATTTTTTTTTGTCACCTGAAAACCTGATAAAAAACTGTTCTTTTAAATTGTCCTTTAAGCTTTTCTAGCAAGTCCAGTTGCTTTTTATGTTCCAATCAAAATATTGACTTTTTCCCCCGATGTTTAAAAAATCATTTATCCTTTTCCATCTTTTGGAAGTATAATCGTTAAAAAGATAATCGTTTGTAAGGGATTATTTTTTAAAATAGAGAACCACTTACCTTTGCAGCTTCATGAAATCAGGGAAATTACAAAAGGACCGGGTAAATATTATTACCCTTGGCTGTAGCAAGAATCTTGTAGATAGCGAAGTATTGAGTGGACAGTTGAAAGCCAATGCATTTGACGTGGTGCACGAAAGCAAAAAAATGCTGCACAATGTGGTGGTGGTAAATACTTGTGGCTTTATAGACAAGGCTAAGGAAGAGAGTGTAAATACGATTTTGGAGCAAGTAGAGCTGAAAAAGAAAGGAAAGCTTGATAAGGTCTATGTTACCGGCTGCCTTAGTGAGCGTTACCGCGATCAGCTGGAATCTGAAATTCCTGAAGTGGATGCCTGGTTTGGCACCATGGAATTGCCCTTGATTTTGAAAAGATTTGATGCAGATTACAAGAAAGAATTGCTGGGTGAGCGATTACTAAGTACTCCACAGCACTATGCCTACATGAAAATTTCGGAAGGTTGCAATCGTACCTGCGCGTTTTGCGCCATTCCACTGATGCGCGGTAAGCACGTTAGTAAACCCATTGAAGAGCTTTTGATAGAAGCTAAGAAACTGGTTAAGGGTGGTGTAAAAGAAATCATGCTGATTGCACAGGAACTTACCTATTACGGACTTGATTTATATAAAAAGAGGGCTTTGTCTGAGCTTTTGCATGCTTTGGCTGATATTGAAGGGTTGGAATGGATCAGATTGCATTATGCGTACCCAAGTAAATTTCCACTGGATATTATTGAGGTCATGAAAGAGCATGCCAATATTTGTAACTATCTGGACATACCACTTCAGCATGCCAGTAACAATATGCTCAAGGCCATGAAAAGGCAAATCACCCGGGAAGAAATGGAGGAGTTGATTGCAAATATCCGTTCGATCAATCCGGAGATTTGTATCAGGACCACTCTTATAGCCGGATTCCCCGGAGAAACCCGTGATGATGTAGAGGAATTAAAGGCCTTTTTAGAAAAAATGCGGTTCGATAGGGTGGGTATTTTTACCTATAGTCACGAAGAAGGCACCTCCGGATATGAATTGGAGGATGATGTATCTGCTGAAGATAAAGAAGCCCGTGCACAGGAAATCATGGAATTACAGCAGGAAATCAGCTATGAAAAGAATCAGGAAAAAATTGGTAAAACCTTAAAAGTGCTGATTGATAAAAAAGAGTCGGGACGGTATTTAGGCAGAACTGAATTCGATAGTGTAGAAGTGGACAATGAAGTAGTGGTGCATAGCAAAAAGAAGCTTCAACCTGGTCAAATGGTTTTTGTGAAAATCACCAAAGCTTATGACTTCGACATCGAAGGTGAAGTGGTAGAAAGCTTGTGATTTGGATTGTTTGCCCTGATAGGTTAGGCTTTTTTTACATGTAAATAAGTACCATTTGAAAACATTGGTAACAAAGATTTAGGAATTGCTAAAGCCTTTCAGTAAATGGGTGCAGGCCTTACCTTTACCAACTTATGGAAACAGACTGCATTAAGATTTCTTTTGCCGAAACAGGGGCCTTCTCGAAATTGGTTACTGATTATCTTGATCAGCGCCCTGAAATCAGTCCCTTTTATGAGCATCCGGTGGATGAAACTGGTTTTTTAGCAGCCTTGGAGGCTAGAAAACGATTCGCAACTCCCCGTAAAGTATTGCAGCAAGTACTTCGCCAACAATACAAAGATCTTCCTGATAATGAAACAGCTTTGCAACAGATAGACCGGTTAGAAAGCGAAAATACCTTTACCGTTATTACAGCCCATCAACCCAATCTTTTTACCGGTCCCCTATATTTTTTATATAAAATAATTCATGCCATACGTATGGCGGATGATTTCAATAAGAAATGGCCGCAACATCATTTTATCCCGGTTTACTACATGGGTAGCGAAGATGCCGATCTGGATGAGATTAACCACTTTTATATACATGGTGAAAAGCGGGTTTGGGCAACCGATCAGACAGGGGCGGTGGGACGAATGAATACCAATGGAATCAAACCATTGATAGAAGCACTTACCAGTGAATTTTCTTTTTTGCCACATGGTGCAGAAATTATTTCGATGTTGAAAAAGGCTTACCTCGAACAACGGGATATACAATCTGCAACTTTACATCTTGTTCATGCCCTTTTTGCCCGGTTTGGCTTGCTTATTGTTATTGCAGATCATCCGGCGCTTAAGGCTTGTTTTATTCCGGTTATGAAACAGGAACTGCTCAGCCAATATTCCTCTAAAGCTATTGCTTCTACACTCGATTCTTTGAATACCCTATATAAAGTACAGGCATCAGGAAGAGAAATCAACCTGTTTTATTTGTTCGAAGATGGCCGTCGGGAGCGCATTGAGCAAATTGGCGATGACTACCGGGTGCTCTTTAGCGACCTCCGTTTTACACAAGCAGAAATGATTTCTGAGTTGGAAAAACATCCCGAAAAGTTTAGTCCCAATGTCATTTTAAGAGGTGCTTATCAGGAAACCATTTTACCTAATATTGCCTTTATTGGGGGTGGGGGAGAACTTGCCTATTGGATGGAACTGAAAGCATTATTTGAAGACCTTAAAATACCTTATCCGGTTCTCGTATTAAGAAACTCTTTTTTACTACTTGATTCAAAATCAGGATCCCTTGCAGAAAAACTATCCCTTCATGGAGCGGACCTTTTCCTCGACCTGCAGGAGCTGCAAAATTTACTGGTAACCCGTTTGCATGGGCAACTACCAGATACCGATAAAGCAGAAAAAGAAGTATATGTTATCTATGCTGATTTACAGGAAAAATTGCTAAAAATTGATCCTACTTTAAAACCTCATGCAGCAGCCTTACATGCCAAAACACTCAAAGGGTTAAAAGGATTAAGTAAAAAAATGCAAAGGGCTGAACGAAGAAAAATGGAAGATGAAACCCGGCAACTCGAAAAATTAAAATCTAAGATTTTTCCTAATAATATTTTACAGGAGCGGGTAGAAAATATGATTCCTTTTTATGCCTTTTATGGTTCCGGTTTTTTAGATATGCTTTACAAGCATAGCGGAGCTTTTGATCAGCGGTTTACTATTATAAATCTGAAGAATTAAGGGAAAGAATACCTACCCCGGAAGATCGTAAAAATTAGGCTGTCCATTCTTTGCAACGGTGGCGGCTTTCTGTAGTACGGCTGTTTCCATATCTCGTTTGTAAGCTATCATTTTGGTACTGATTGTCTCGTCAAAAGCGCCTAAAATAGATGCTGCAAGAATCCCTGCATTCCTGGCTCCATTCAATGCTACCGTAGCAACTGGTATGCCATTAGGCATTTGCAAAATAGACAATACCGAATCCCAGCCATCAATGGAATTGGAAGATTTAATAGGGACACCAATTACTGGTAAAGGGGTAATAGAGGCAACCATGCCTGGCAAATGCGCTGCCCCGCCGGCACCAGCAATTATTACTTTTATGCCGCGGGCTTTCGCTGTAGATGCATAATCAAACATCCTTGCCGGCGTACGGTGTGCCGATACTACGGTAAGTTCGAATGCAATACCAAATTCCTTCAGCACCTCAGCAGCCTGTTGCATAATGGGTAAATCACTGTCACTTCCCATAATGATAGATACCATATAAAATAATTTCTGCAAAGGTACGCAGAATGAAATCTACAGAATAGACAGAAAATGAAGGTCTTGATACTCCTGTTTTTATTCAACAAGTTTACCCATAATCAACAGTACGTCCGCCTCGGCCTGTTTCATTTGAAATTGTGCATTGATCATGCGGGTTTGAGACTCAACAAAATCAAGTTGGGTTTGCCGGAACTCCACGGTAGTGATGCTGGCTTTTTTAAAACGCTCCATGGCAATTTCATTGTTTTCCCGAATGACTTCAATATTGGATTGCTCGAGCTGATATTGTCTTTTCGCGTTATCAAAATTATTGTAAGCATTTGCCAAAGCAGTCAGTAAGTTATTCTTGAGTACTTTAAAATTGATTTCCTGACTGTTTTGCAAAACACTATTTACTTTAAGTTGCTGCTTTATCACTCCTCCCTGAAAAATCGGTATGGAAACGGAAAGGCCTGCACTTGGACCATAAGTTGTATTCTGTAAGGTAAACCCTGCGCTGTTATTGCTATTGTTCAAATTGGCACCCGTATTGAATGAAATGATCGGCAGCCGTTGGGCATTGATTTCTTTAGATTGTTGAATCAGGATCAGGCTTTGCGATTTGTTGATGAGTAGCTGCGGATTGAGGGTGTCTAGAGAAACCAAAAGTGTTCCTCTTTCTGGCAGAACTACTTCCACCACCGTTGGTGATATTTTAAATTCAGTTTGCGGATCGCGGGACAATTGATTATTCAAGCTGTTTTTAGATAAAGCAATATTATTTTCAATAGCAATAACCAGATTTTTTTGCAGGTTCAAATCGGCTAATGCTTGCAAATAATCACTTTTGCCAGCCACCCCGATATTAAAACGGTTTTCGGCAAGTTTCATTCTTTCTTCAAAAAGAAGAATGACTTCCCTCGTCGCATCCAATTGTTTTTGAAAGCGGAGTATATTTACATAGGCTGTAATAACATTGTATACCACTTCATTTGCCCTTTGTCTTAAGGAAAGGTTGGCAATGTTTACAGACTCTTCAAGTCTGCTTTTTGCTGCAATCACCCGCCCTCCGCTGTATAATCTCCATTGTGCCAAAATCGAAGCATTTTCATTTTGAAAAGAGGCACCGTTCCGGTTGATATCCTGTCCTGTAGTTAATTTTTGACGAAGATTGGTATTGCTGTAATTGTATCCTGCATTGGCATTGATGATGGGCAATCTGCCTGCATTTCCCCAATTGTCCTGAATAATGGCAATTTCTTCATCATTTTTGGCCAATTGCAGATCAAAGTTGTTTTGTAAGGCCTGCTGTATGGCGTCTTCCAGCGTTAACAGCGCATCTGGTTTTGCAGGTTGTGCAAAAGATTTTTGGCCAATGCCAGCAATTATTGCAGCACTTAAAAATATATAAATTAAATTCTTCATGTCTTTTATGAATGATTTACTACCTCTTCCTTTTCAGGATGCAGTTCAGTTTGCTCCATTAACTCAAGCGGGGCCTTTTTCTTTTTACTGCTTAAGTAAGAATATATAGCTGGCACAACAAATAACGTGAGTAAAAGGGAGAACATAACCCCCCCAACAATTACAATTCCAAGTGGAATGCGGCTGGTACTGGCTGCTCCAAATGATATAGCAAGAGGCATGGCACCCAATGCCATGGTGAGGCTTGTCATTAATATAGGCCGCAATCTCGACACTGCAGATTCCACGGCGGCTTTCGATTTACTGATACCAGTTTCTTGTTTCTGATTGGCAAATTCAACTATAAGGATACCATTTTTGGTAACCAATCCAATCAACATGATCATACCTATTTGCGAAAAGATATTAATGGTTTGCCCAAAAATCCAAAGGCTAAGCAAAGCACCTCCAAGGGCTAGAGGAACCGTTACCATAATAATAAACGGATCAATAAAACTTTCGAATTGTGCAGCAAGAACAAGGAAAATCAGCAACAATGCCATTAACAGGGCGAAATTGGTGCTACCCTGGCTCTCAGCATAATCTCTTGATGGACCAGCTAGTGAAGTTTCAAAACTGGAATCGAGCGTACTATCAGCAATAGCCTGCATAGCCTCAATTCCCTGGCTAAGCGTATAGCCTTCCGCAAAACTACCGCTGATTGTGGCCGATTTGTAGCGGTTGAAATGGTATAAACTCGGTGGGGTGGTTTCTTCTTCCATGTCCACAAGGTTGTCGAGACTGATGGATTGACCCCGGTTATTTTTCACAAAATAGAAGCGCAGATCATCTGGATTGTCTCTTGCCGATCGCTCTACCTGCCCGATTACCTGATATTGCTTACCGTTTTTGATGAAATAGCCCAAGCGGCGATTACTGAGTGCGAGCTGTAGGGTTTCGGAAACATCTGCAACATTTACCCCAAGTTCACTGGCCTTCAGCCTGTTTACATTGATCCTTATTTCTGGTTTGTTGAATTTCAGATCTGCATCAATAGATGCGAGAGCCGGGTTGTCTTTTGCTGCCTCAAGCATCTTAGGCAGTGCTTCTCTTATTTTTTCAAAATTGTTGTTTTGTATAACAAACTGAACCGGTTGACCTGCCCGGCGGCTTACCTGAATGGTTTGCTCCTGACTGGGGAATGCCCTTATTTCAGGGAAACGTACCAGGTTTTTCTGAACATAGTTTACAATTTCGTTTTGGGTGCGATCCCTGTCTTTGGGGTCCGAGAGGCGTACCCGCATAAATCCGGAATTGACGGAGCCACCACCAAGAAATCCGGGAGCCGTATAGGCAATGACACTACTTTTTTCAGGAATGGAATCAATAAGAAAATTTTGCAATTTGTCCATGGATTTGAGCATGGCATCGTAACTTGTTCCTTCGGGTGCCGTTATTCCAAGCCTGAATTGGCTGCGGTCTTCCATGGGTGCGAGTTCACTTTGCAGCGTAGTTCCCAACCAATATATTAATACGAAACTGGCTGCAATTAATATAAAAGCAATCCAGCGAAGTTTCATAAAGCCAGTCAGCAGGAAGCGATAGCCGTTTTCAAGCCCCCGGAAAAAAGGTTCCGTTTTATGATAAAACCATCCATATTTTATCCCCGATTTCGGGGTAAGTTTAATATTCAAGACAGGGGTTAAAGTGAGCGAAACTAAGGCAGAAATCAAAACTGCACCAGCCACCACAATTCCGAATTCGCGGAATAGTCGCCCGACAAATCCTTCTAAAAAGATAATGGGAAGAAATACCACAGCAAGAGTAATGGAAGTAGCAATAACTGCAAAGTATATTTCTTTCGAGCCTTCTTTTGCCGCCGCCCATTTATTCATCCCCATTTCCATCTTTTTATAGATATTCTCGGTAACCACAATGCCATCATCCACCACCAAACCGGTAGCCAGCACAATAGCTAGCAAGGTCAATACATTGATGGTAAACCCAAAAATATACATGATGAAAAATGCTCCTATCAGGGATACCGGGATATCAATTAATGGACGAAACGCCATGTTTACACTACGGAAGAACAGGAAAATCACCAAAATCACCAACCCGAAAGCAATCGCCAATGTTTCTTTTACTTCGGTAAGCGAACGTCGGATATAAACGGTTTGATCGAGCAGTATTTTAGTTGAAATATCTTCTGGCAATTCCTTTTTAATTTCTTCAAAGCGCTTGTAAAACTCGTCGGAAATAGAAATATAATTTGCACCTGGCTGCGGGATAATAGCCAATCCTACCAGTGGAATTCCGTTTTCCTTAAAGACTGTCTCTTCGTTTTCGGGTCCCAATACTACTTCTGCTACATCTAGAAGCCGGATGATGCCATTGGCATCGCTACGGATAATAACATTACTGAATTCCTGCTGGGTATTAAGTCTGCCAAAAGTTCTGACAGTAAGTTCCGTGCTTTCTCCGGCAATTTTTCCTGAAGGCAATTCCACATTTTCTCTGGCAAGTGCGGCCGAAATTTCATTAGCGGTTACTCCTCTGGAAATCATTTTTTCAGGGTTCAGCCAAATCCTCATGGCATAACTTTGTTGTCCCCATATCTGAATGCCACTCACCCCGGGAATCGTTTGCAATCGATCTACCAGTACATTATTGGCAAACTCAGTAATTTCAAGTTGGTTGCGGGTGTTGCTCCTTACTGCCATCGCAAGAATGGTTTCAGAACTGGCATCAGCTTTTGAAACTACAGGAGGACTTTCCAGGTCTTCGGGCAGAGATCTCGCAGCCTGAGATACTTTATCCCGCACGTCATTGGCTGCTTCCTCCAGTGATACTTCCAGGTTGAATTCAACATTGATGGAACTGGTACCCTGACTGCTGTTACTGGTAATATTTCGGATGCCGGGAACACTATTTATGGCCTTCTCAAGCGGTTCGGTTATCTGGCTTTCAACAATATCAGCATTTGCACCTGTATAGTTCGTGCGCACACTCACTACGGCAGGATCAATAGCAGGATAATCGCGCACCCCCAGAAAGGTGAAAGCGATTAAACCAAATATGATGATCAGCAGATTGATAACAATTGCCAACACCGGCCGCCGCAAGCTCAACTCAGAAATGTTCATAAATAAGTATTGTACAGGCTTATATAAAAAAAGCCCTTTTACTAATTTTCAATTTTCACCTTCAATGGCATGCCTTCTTTAATGGTGAGTAAGCCACTGGTTACCACAGTATCTCCCGCCTGAATACCTGTTTTTATTTCTACCTTGGCAGAATCCCTGAAACCTGTGTTTACATTTTGCATTACAGCTTTTCCATCTCTTACAACAATGAGCTTTTGATTGCGGGTAGAGGGTATAACCGCCTCTGTGGGAAGCATTATAGCATTTTGTTCGGTGCCTACCTTAATGGTTACCTGAACAAAATTGCCCGGTAGTAATTCATTATCCGGATTTTTTACTATTGCCCGAATTAGCAGATTTCTTGTTTCTGCAGAAATAAGGTTCTCGGAAGCGATAATGGTTGCATAATAAATTTTCCGGGCGTTGGCGGGACTGATGGAAACCGTTTTTCCAGCATTCATTTCAGCAGCATATTGTTCAGGTACAGTAAATTCCAGCTTTACGGATTTTACCTGCGAAATATTGGTAATGATATTTGCCGGGGTTACATAGGCACCGAGACTAATATTACGCAGACCAAGCTTTCCATCAAATGGAGCTCTTATTTCAGTTTGTGAAATTTGTACTTTCAGCAATTCCATGTCAGCTTTGATATTGCTTACATTTAATACTGTATTGTCATAATCCTGCTGGCTTGTTCCGTTGATAGCAAGCAATTCGGTTTGTCTTTTTGCAGTTGCTTCTGCTACCTTCAGTTGAGCATCAAGTTTATTTAACTGCGCCTGCAGGTTGGCATCAAAAAGCTTTACCAAAAGGGACCCTTTCCTTACAAAACTACCCTCTCTGAAATTGATAGAAATGACCCTGCCTGGTACTTCGGGTTGCATATCAGTGGATTCAAAAGCCAGAATGGTTCCGGGAGCCTCAATATCTCTGGCAAGTGGGGTGGATTCTGCTATAACTGCACTGAAAAATGAAGGGATTCCATCTGCTTTCGAATCTGTAAAAGGATCTGTTCTTTCTTCTCCGCAGGCTGCTAATATCAATAAAAGTACCAGCAGATGTATAATTGATTTTTGCAAAATAGATGGTTTAAAATAACAAGACGCTCAATTGATTAACTCCCTTCGCGGTGGTTTTGTTTAGGACTCACTTATGACCTTTACCTGCTCTTTTACCAATTTAGCTTTTCTGGTCAATTCCATTCGATCGCTGCCGAGAATGGTTATATGACCCATTTTTCTTCCTGGTTTGGTTTGGGCCTTCCCATAGAGGTGTACGTATAAATTTTCGGTGGCTAATACTTCGCTGATTCCTTCATATTTCACATCACCGGAATGATCTTTATCTCCAATAAGGTTCACTAATGACGATGCTGAAATCGAATCCGTGCTCCCAAGTGGATAACCGAGCATAATACGCCAAAGCATATCGTATTGAGAGGTAATATGTGCCTCAATGGTGTGGTGTCCACTATTATGCACCCGGGGGGCAGTTTCGTTTACCCAAACTCCTCCTTCCCGATCAACCAGCATCTCTACCGCAAATAAGCCCGGACTTTCAAAGCTTTTGGCTACCTGTATGGCAATCGCTTCTGCCTTCCAAAGGGTGTTTTTGGGCAGGTCAACCGGGCACAGCTGATAGTCAAGCAAGTTAAGATAGGGATGAAAAATCATTTCAACAGCCGGGTATAAAACAAGTTTTCCATTTGACCCGATAGCCACCATCACAGCAATTTCCGTTTGGATGTCCACCATTTTTTCCAACACAGAAGGGGCGTCAAAACCATTTTCAAAATCGGAAGGCTGTTTCAAAATCTGAACGCCCTTTCCATCATATCCGCCTTCAGCTATTTTATGAACCGCTGGCAAAAATTCAGATTCTCTTTTTAGTTCTGCAATGCTATTGGTTGTTTTAAAAGCCGGACTTGGGATCTGATGAACATGGTAATGCTTCTTCTGGAGGATTTTATTTTTTATAATTTTTAACACGGCAGGCTTCGGGATAATGGTCTTTCCAGAGGCCTCGAGTGCTTCAAGCGCTTCCACATTGACCGCTTCAATTTCAATGGTCAGTATATCGAGGTTTTTTCCAAACGCCAGCACGTCCTCATAATTACGGATATCTCCTTTTATAAAATGATGGCAAAATTTTGCAGAAGGGCATCCAGGATCGGACTCCATTATATAGGTCTCAATAGCATAATTGGCTCCTTCCTGTAACAACATGCGACCCAATTGCCCGCCTCCCAATATTCCTACTTTTAGCATAATATAAAATTGATAACAAAGGTAAAATATGCAAAGGACTAATGGGACCTGTTTTGCCCTTGATAAGTCATAATCATTAAAATACTCAGTTTTGCAGGGAGCGATGGAAGAGCGAAAAGCTGTCTTTCAATAATAACAAGCGGGTATATACGATGTGTTATGAAGATTCCCCGCCATATATTTTCCGTTTCATTAACCTTCGCCCTCCGTTTCGGGTTTATTCTCGTTGTACATTTGCTTTCGATGAAAATGATTGTCATGAACCAAAAGAATATTTTAAGAAGTACTACACTATTGATTGCTGGGCTTCTTTTTACCGGAATTCAACAGTCTTGGGCTCAAAAATCCTCGGTAGCAAGGATTATAGCTACTGCAACAGGTTTTCCTGATAAACAGCCTGTGGTTTTACTTTCGGCTAGCAATCAGGGTTATAAGGGGCCCACAGACACCATTCAAAACAAAACTTTTGTTCTTGAGGCAAGTTTGCCCAACCCGGATATGTATATCATTCAGGTCGGGAATCCAGGTGAAGAGGCTACTTTTCGCCAATATTCTATTTTTCTTGACAATGAAACAGTAGAAGTGGCCCTTGATGCCGCAAACCCTACCTTACAGATCAATAATGGAAAAACTCCGGTTGCTTTTGCCGCATTAATTGGTGAATTTGGAAATAATTTTGATCAATTATCTCAGTTAGCCGGATTGCGCCAACGAGCAGGTGCCAACGGATTCTATTCCGATAGTCTTCGCATTGAGTGGGAAGCGGTTTTAGAAAAAATGCAGAATAAAATCCCAGATTTTTTAAAAAAACATGGGGAAACAGTCGTTCCTTCTTTTCTTTTGAATACTGTATGGCCGCTTTATCAGGATGTGTCTATGATGGATGCCTGGCTGGCATTATTGCCTTCCAATGGTTTAGAAAATATATTTAGAGCTGCATTGAATGAAGCCATGTCAGCCGAGCGGAAATTTGGATATGGACAGATTGCTCCTGATTTTGTACAAAACAACCCGGAAGGGAAACCCGTTTCACTTAAAGATTTTAGGGGCAAATATGTATTGGTTGATTTTTGGGCTAGTTGGTGTGGTCCCTGCCGGCAGGAAAATCCTAATTTGGTCCGCGCTTTTAAAACCTATAAATCAAAGAACTTTACGGTATTGGGTGTAAGCCTTGATAAAGAAATGCCTAAATGGCTTAAAGCAATAGCTGATGACCAATTAAAATGGGAGCATGTAAGCGATCTTAATTTTTGGTCAAATGAAGTAGCCAGGTTGTATGAAGTATCTTCTATTCCTCAAAACTTTCTGCTTGATCCGGAAGGCCGGATTATTGGAAAAAACCTTCGTGGAGCGGCTTTGGATGAATTTCTTGAGAAAAACCTGCCTGTTAAATAGTATTATGGCGTATACGAATCCTCTTGACTATTTTTCGGGTCATGCTGCGGATTATGCAAAATACCGTCCTGTTTATCCCGATGAATTAATTCAATACATGAAGGATTTAGTGCCGTACCGGGGAGTATTATGGGATGCTGCCTGTGGCAATGGACAAATGGCTACCGGGCTTTCTCCTTATTTTCAATTGGTTTGTGCCTCCGATATCAGTCCGCAACAGATTGCCTTGGCACCCGCTGATGACAATATCCTTTATAGTGTTCAATCTGCTGAAAATACGGATTACCCAAATGCCTATTTCGATATGGTAGTGGTATCACAAGCGCTGCATTGGCTTGATTTGTTATCCTTTTTTCGAGAAGTAAAAAGGGTACTGAGGCCGGGTGGAATTTTTGCTGCCATTGGTTATGACCTTGTAACTGTAAATCCTCCTATTGATGAGCTGTTGCAGCATTTATACCAGCATATTTTGGGGGATTACTGGCCCAAAGAGCGAAAAATTATTGAGAGTCGGTATCAAAACATGCCTTTCCCTTTTGAAGAAAGGCCTTTTCCAGAATTATTTATGCGTTCAAACTGGTCAGTTGAACGGTATGTGGATTATCTGAATACCTGGAGCGGGGTAAAGCAATACGAAATAGCCAATCAAGAAAATCCTGTGGCCAGGATCCACAAAGAATTGTACAATTTATGGGGAAATGCCCCGCTGCAAGTAAGTTTCCCATTATTTGGCAGGGTAGGAACCTTGTAAAGATTTATTTGCCTTTGTAAACCCCTTTTTTAAGCCATCATGGCAACGATTATAAAATAGGCTCCTACGAGTAATGCCAAAAGCAGCCCAAGCAACCACCAGTTAAGCGGCATTTCCCGGATGGCCTTTCTCGGCGTTCTTTTTTGGGCAGGCTGCAATTGATGTACCAATTTTTTATTGATATCTTCCACATCTATCAGGATGTTTTTTTTATGAGATGCTTGCTGCCAGCCATCCCAGGCATCTGATTCCAGTTCTGAGCTCTGCATCATTTCTTTTTCAATAGCGTGCTCATTTTCAGAATCCATTTTACCTGTAAGATAATCATTCAGCTTTTTGCTGTCTATCGGTACTTCCTGATGGGTTAATATGTCTAGTAAATTAGGCTTCATTTTTTTTCCTCCGCTTGTCTAATAAAAGACGGATATTTCTTTTGCCATTTTGGATATAGCTTTTTATTTGTAGTAAAGTATAGCCTGTAATCTGGTGAATTTGTTGATAACTTTTTTGTTCGATATAGAATAAAGATACACATTCCCGCTGGTTGGGCTGTATTTCGTTGAGCGCTTCCTCCATTTGCCCCAGTAATTTATCTTTTTCAATTACCTGATCCTGGCCGTCTTCCTGTGTTGAAAAATGATTGCCATTTTTCTCCAATGCTTCTTCCGGAAGCTCGTATACCTTGTTTCTTAATTGGGTAAAACAGTGGTTTCGGGTTACTGTATAAAGCCAGCTTTTGAAATGGGTAATGGGGTACTTCTCCGCTTCAATGATCACCTTGGTAAATATTTGCTGAACTGCATCCTTCGCCGTTTCTTCATTTTTAAGATACTTCAAGCAAACTCCCAATAGCAAAAGCGTGTACCGTTGCAATAGTATACCAAGGCATTCTTTGTTTTGCCTTATCCGGTATAATTGCAAAAGTTCCTGATCGCTTAATTCATTGTATAGTTGATTTTGTCTCAAGCCAGTTTTTTGATAAGATGCAAATTATCAATTATTCCATAAGGAATTTATCTATTGGCAGATAAGCTGCCTTAAATTCACGATTTTTGCAACTCATTACAATTAACGGATATGAATTACCTCGTTATTACCCCTGTAGCACCGCTTCGCCGGGAAGCCTCTCATCGCAGTGAAATGGTTAGTCAGCTTTTGTTTGGCGAAATGGTAGATGGCCTGGAAAAGCACGGTGAATTTATTAGAATAAAATCGGCATATGATGGGTATGAGGGTTGGTGTCAGATGAGGCAAATGACACCTATTGAAGGGAAAGAGTATCCTTTTATTAACAAATACAGCCGAAATGCAGGGGATATTGTAAAAATTAATGGAGTGCCCAGCATGCTTTCGCCGGGTAGTACTTGCATGGTTCCCGATGCGCAGCAGGAAATTATGTTAGGTAAATATGGTTTAGCATTTGACGTGCATGGCGAAAATGATATTTCTTTTCCGGGGAAAGGAGCGGAAGTACTTCATTATGCAAGGATGTTTTTAGGCACGCCTTATTTATGGGGAGGCAGAAGCCGGTATGGAATTGATTGCAGTGGGTTAACGCAGGTCGCTTTTATGCTTTCTGGTTTGTTTCTTCCCCGTGATTCAGGACCACAATCGCAGGAAGGAGAAATTGTAAACCTTTTGCAGGAGGCCCGACCCGGCGATCTTGCTTTTTTTGATAATGAAGAAGGACGGATTGTCCATGTAGGTATTCTACTTAATCCTGAACAAATTTTGCATGCATCGGCCAACTGCAGAATAGACAGGATAGATCATCAGGGAATTGTACATTTCGAAACAGGAGAAAGAACCCACCACCTGCGAATCATCAGGCGCTATTTCTAAGAAGAAAAAACGCCTGATGAGATTTTTATAAGATTTAATTATCCTAATGTTCTTATTGAGCAGGGGGTAAAATATGCGGCTGCGGATCAATAAAAGTGCGCTTATAAAGTTCAATGCCGTCCCGCACAATATTCAGTGCCATCGCTTTGTCGCCATAATCTTCTACCTGTACTGATTTATTTTCCAGCTTTTTGTAATCTTCAAAAAACTGACGCAATTCTTTAAAGAAGTGGGCGGGTAATTCTTCAATGTTATTCATGTGGTTTACACTCATATCATGCGCAGCAACCGCAATAATTTTATCATCCGCTTCTCCGCTGTCAATCATTTGCATGACCCCTATTACTTTTGCTTCCACAATACAGAGTGGTTGCACACTTATGGTGCTCAACACAAGTATGTCCAGCGGATCCTTATCATCGCCATATGTGCGTGGAATAAAACCGTAATTATGGGGATAGTAGAACGAAGAATAAATGACACGGTCAAGCTTCAATAATCCACTTTTTTTATCAATTTCGTACTTGGCTCGGGATCCTTGTGGAATTTCAATTATGGCATTTACCATACGGGGAGCACCTTCACCATAATCTACGCCATGCCAGGGATGTAATACGGTATTGCTGATATTCATCTTTGTATATTTATTTTTTAATATTAGTTTTTAAGAATGATTTCGTCAGTTAAATCTATTAATTTATTTTTAAGATCAAAGCTACTTCACAGGTATTACTCTTTAGGATTGCTCTAAAATAAAATACGTATGAGCCAATATCCTGCTACAACCGCCAACAATCCCAAAAGTACCGAACTAAAAGCATAGGCTGCAAAAAGAAAATAATATTGCTGTTTCAGCATTTGGAAACCTTCATTGCTGAATGCGGAAAAAGTAGTGAAGCCACCACAAAATCCGGTAGCAAGAAACAATTTCCATACGGGCGCCTCCTGCCCACGCAAAGGAAATCCCAGTACCAACCCTATCAGAAAACAGCCGGCAAGGTTCACCAGGAAAGTTCCCCAGGGCCATCCTGTAGAAACATGCTGAACCATCCAGGTACTTACGGAATACCGCAGAACAGAACCCATCATACCTCCCAATCCAACGTAAAGCAAATGTATCCATTGAAATTGCATAGACCCGTTTGATTTATTTTTCATGATTTGGTAAAACAACCCACTTTTCATTGATCTTTTCTAACCGAACGCTATCTTCTTTATTGGTATAGGCATTGGTAAAAAATAGCAATGTCCTTTCTTCATTTACCGCCTTTACCTGTACAATTTGAATACTCGATTGACTCAACCTTTCTTTTTGGGCACTATTCCGGCTCCTGAAATCTTTTTCAACAATTTCTTCCAGGTATGTTTTACTGGCATCGTCTACACCAATTAATTGATTAGCGCGCTTAAAATTGCCCTGATAAATTGCTTGAATGTATTGCCTTCCTGCATCAATCGCCGTTTCTGGTTCTTCATAATTGGGATTGCATCCGGAAAAAATCAATGCAAAACAGATAATACTTATAAGAAAACGATGTTCCATAAGTGACGAAAGTAACAGAAAGCCGCTTAAAAAGAAAACTTGTTCGATTTAATCCCCAAGATGAACTTTATTCGTGAGGTAATAGGACTTGTAGTGGATTGTAAAATGAAAAAAGGGAGAATTTCCTGAGAAATCCCCCCCTTTAAGTAATAAAAAAGTTTTCGTCAAAAATTATTGACCGCCACCGCTTTTTTCATCCTTTTTGGCCGGAGCTTCAGGACGTAATATGGCGGTAAATACATTTTTATCGTTCAATACGATTTTGGCTGCAACCTGTACATCTTTAGTTGTAATTGCATTCACGTATTTCTCGTAGTTCAGGAAACGGTCTGCATCTGCCCCCGGATACCGGTCTCTTAAAATCTTGTTAAGCCAGGTGCCATTATCCTGAAGGCTTGTCTTATAAGCTTCAATCCACTGCTGCTTAACTTTATCGAGATCTTTAGCGCTTGGACCATCCTTTTTCAGGTTGCTTATTTCGGTTTTCATAGCATAAATAAGCGTATCCACTTTTTCAGGTCCGCAGGGAAGCTGGAAAACAAACTGATAATTTTCGTAAGGAATTTTATCCATAGAGGCACTGCTGCCACCACTGTAAATGCCTTGAATTTTTTCCCGAAGTTCCTCAATAATCCGGATATTCAAAATTTCAGAGACTGCACTTGCTTTCAATTCCAGATCTTCACTGTAAGGTACTTCTCCGGTATAAAAGGAAAAAATCAGACTTTGTTGTGCTTGACCTTTTGAAAAATTCAGTTCTTTGTCACCTTTTAAAAAACGTATTCCCTGATCTTTCCATTCAAATTTTTTGCCACTTGAAGGCAAACCGCCTATATAGGTTTCAACCAAAGATCGCATGGCTTCAATATCAATACTACCAATGATAACGAACTCCATACCGCTTGCATCACCAAAATGTGCCTTGTAGATTTCCATAGCCCGGTCAAGATCTATCTGATCGAAATATTCGGGTCTTGGTACTGCTACGGGTGCCAATGGATTATTGTTATACAAAGTATTGATAACTGTATCAACAAATGCTGTTTGAGGACTTGCCATGGCAAAGGTCATTTGTGCCTTGTTGCGCTGTACAAAGGAGCGGAATAGCGAGGTATCCATGCGGGGCGCTGTAGCCCTCAGGTACAAAAGCTGCATCATGGTTTCTGCATCTTTCACGCTGCTGCTGCCACTAAATCCATCAAAAGTTCCGGAAAGAACAACCCTGGCACTTGCTACTTTACCGCTAAGGGCTTTTTGCAAATCTGTTGGGCTAAACTCTCCAATACCCATAGCATCTACAACAGCAGTAGCATAATTTGCATTGTACTTATCTGCAAGTCCGTAATTGCTTGTACCACCGGCACGTCTTGCTCCAAGCAGGATCTGATCATTTTTCAAATCTGTTTTTTTCAGGGTAACCTTGACCCCATTGCTCAGTTCCCATACAGTAGCATCCCAAACATTGTCCTTAGATTCTTTTATTATTTTACCCGGTTTAGGCATTTTAGACAATAATTTTTCGGCAATGGCTTTTTCTTCATATGGTTTAATTTCCATTTTGGCAACCGAATTAGTGACCGCAATCAGATCATCTTCAGAAGGTAGTTTGCTTTTATCTTCCTCATCAGGCCCCATAAACATGGCAAAAAATGGATCCTCAGTGGCAATCGCATTTTTAGCATACGCATTCAAATCGGCCAGTTTAATTTCGGGAATCAGCATTTTGTAATAATTGAATTCATTTTCTATTCCTGGAATAGCTTCCCCTTCGAGGAAATTCCTTATGTATTCCTCTACAAAGCCATCCGATTCTGATTTATCCCGTTCGTTGTATTGACGTTCAATACCAGCCATAGTGGCCTTTTTCAAACGGTCAAGCTCTGCCTCAGTAAAACCAAATCTTTTGGCTCTTTCCACTTCTACAAGGGCAGCGGGCAATGCTTTATTCACATCATTTTCTCCCACAAAAACGGTTACATAAGGAAGTTCGTAGCCTCTTGCAATACTTTCAAATCCCAAACCTGCTGCAAGGAAAGGAGGATTTTCCTTTTGAGTTAGTTCACGCATACGCTGATTAATCAGGCTGCTGAACAAAGATCGAATAATGTCTTCTTTGTAACCCTTTAAGGTGGTAGATTGGTCCATCTTTTTGGGGCTGAAATAAATGGAAGCAGAATAATTAGTAGCTTCTTTGTCTGTTACAACAACGGCCTCACTTTTACTATATGGTTTTAAAACTTCCATTTGCCGATCCCGCACATTGGTTGGATTTTTAATGTCTGCAAAATGTTTTTTCACCAATTTCTCGGCTTCCACAGGATCAATATCGCCTACAACTATTACTGCCATCAGGTTGGGACGGTACCAATCTTTGTAAAAACGGCGGATGGCATCGGGATTAAAGTTTTTTATGATGCTGTCTATACCAATGGGTAAACGTTCTGCATATTTGGATCCAGAAAGCAGACCGGGCAACCATTTGCGGCGCATCCTTTCATCTGCTCCTTGTCCTTGACGACTTTCTTCAAGAATTACATTACGCTCGTCATTAATGTCTTTGGTGTTGTAACTTACCTGATGAGCCCAATCTTCCAATATTTGAAAACCCTTTTCCACATTGCCGGGTTTGTCGGTTGGAATGGGTAGCATGTAAACCGTTTCATCAAAACTGGTATAAGCATTCAGGTCGTTTCCAAACCCTACGCCAATACTTTGCAGGTAACTTATAATGTCATTCTCCTTAAAGTTCTTCGTGCCGTTAAAAGCCATATGTTCGGCCATGTGGGCAAGTCCCTGCTGATCATCATCTTCCAGAATAGAACCTGCATTAATTACCAAACGTAATTCTACTTTTTGCTCAGGCTTTTTATTTTGGCGGATATAATAGGTTAATCCGTTATCCAATTTTCCGATTTTTACCTTTGGATCAACCGGTAATGGATCGTTGGGATTTTTTTGTGCATTCAGGGAAATACCTGCCCAAAGAATGGCTACCAAAAACAGACTTGCTGAACGTAATTTTTCTTGCATATATATATTGTTTAATTAGAAAAAGTTTTTTATAATAAGAACCTAAATTTAAAACCTGCTTTGTTAACCTGCTGTTAAATTAATCGCCGTTCATCATTACCACCTTAATCTGTATGTCGTTGTTGCACAAAAGAAATGCAGCGAGGTCATCGGTAATCTGTATGTTTTTTGTACCGCTTAGTTCAATATCATAATTTTTCTCAGCATCTCTTATTCTGAATTTTAAGGCAGTTCCTCCCTTGTTTTTATGAAATTGCTTCTGCAAAAAATCCACCATGCCATTTTCTATGCTTGCTGGATGTAAGCTTAGTTCTAGCGCCTTGGTAGATTGAGTGCGCAGGGTTTCGAGCATTTGCATGTGCCCGATAGCAAACTCCCAGCCATCCTGCACCCGCTCCTGATTGCTGTTATAGCGTAGCCGTGGTTTGATATTACCTGTCAGATAAACAGTTAAGCCCACCTTTAAAAATTTATGAAATTTTGCATAATCATTACTCCATAGCATGAACTCTACTTTGCCGCTGTAATCTTCAATAGTGAGTTTCCCGAAATTTTTTCCTGATTTTGTAGTTCGTTCTTCTGCAGCAGTAACCAATCCTGAAAAACGAAATGTTTTGGAGGTGCTTGGTGAAGCCTCCGGATCGTTGAGCATATAATTCAGCTCCGAAAGTTTCGCGATTCCGTAATGTTTTATTTCAAACGAAAAATGATCGAGTGGATGCCCGCTGATGAACATTCCGGTCACTTCCTTTTCAAAGTTTAAAAGCTCGGTTAATGTCCAGGGTTCGCTTAGCAAAATCTTTGGTGTGGCAATTTCAATCGCCTCATCAAGGTTGCCAAAAAGGGTATTGGAGGTATCTTCAGAAGATAGCTGACACATATTGCCAAATTTGACAATTTTTTCCAGTCCGGTTTCTTTTTCTCCCTTGGGAATATTGAAATACTGAGCCCTGTGCAAATCAGGAAAACAATCGAAGGCCCCAGCATAGGCAAGGCTTTCCAATGATTTTTTGTTAGCAGCCTTCTGATTGACTCTTTTGATAAAATCAAAAATATCAACAAACTTTCCGTTGGTATTGCGCTCAGTAATGATGGTTTCAATGGCAGCATCGCCCACTCCTTTTAAACCTCCCAAGCCAAACCGGATTTCTCCGCGGATGTTGGGTGCAAATCCTTTTTTGGATTCATTGATATCGGGCCCAAGCACCTTGATGCCCATATTGCGGCACTCTTCCATAAAGAAGGTAATCTTAGCGATATCACCGGCATGGTTGAGCACAGCCGACATGTATTCACTAGGGTAGTGGGCTTTCAAATAGCCTGTATGATAAGCTACAAAAGCATAACAGGTGGCGTGTGATTTATTAAAAGCATACTGTGCAAATGCCTCCCAGTCCGTCCATATTTTTTCCAATTTATCCTGAGGCAATCCTTTGGCCATGCCACCATCAATAAACTGAGCCTTCATGCTGTCCAGTTTTTTGCGGTCTTTTTTACCCATGGCTTTCCGTAGGTTATCGGCATCTCCCCCATCAAAGCCGCCTAGCTTTTGACTGAGCAACATTACCTGTTCCTGATAAACAGTAATTCCGTAGGTCTCACCAAGGTATTCCTCTGTTTCAGGCAAGTCATAACTAATAGGCTCCCGGCCATGTTTACGCGCCACAAAGTTGGGGATGTATTGCATAGGGCCTGGCCGGTACAGCGCGTTCATCGCAATCAAATCTTCAAACTGATCCGGTTTCAGATCACGCAGGTGCTTTTGCATACCAGCACTTTCAAACTGGAATGTAGCGTTGGTTTCCCCTTTTTGATATAGCTGATAGGTAAGTTCATCATCAAGCGGCAAGGTATCGAGGTCAATATCTTCCCCGTGATTTTCACGGATAAGATCAAGTGCTGTTTTTAAGATGGAAAGGGTTTTTAACCCAAGGAAGTCCATTTTGATGACGCCGGCATCTTCAATAATCTTCCCTTCAAACTGCGTTACCCACAGGCTGCTATCTTTGGCGGTGGAGATGGGTATGAGCGTGGTGAGGTCCTGCGGGGCAATGATGATACCTGCCGCATGTAATCCGGTATTTCTTACAGAACCCTCAAGGCGTTCAGCTTCAATCAATACTTTGCTTCTGAGATCATTGCCTTTATAGATCTCTCTTAATTTTCTTATGTTTTCAATGTCTTCGGGGGCATATCCTTCTTTCTCTTCGAGTGATTTTTCTCCTTCCCTTTTGGTGATCGGGGCTTTCAAAACCCTGCCAAGAACGGTACCGGGTTTATCGGGTACGAGTTTTGCCAGCAAATTGCTTTCCGATAAGGGCAGATCCAATACCCGTGCCACATCTTTGATACTCATTTTGGCGGCCATGGTACCATAGGTAACAATCTGTGCTACCTGTTCCTTGCCGTATTTTTCAACCACATAATCAATTACCTTTTGCCGGCCTTCATCATCAAAGTCCGTATCAATATCCGGCATACTTTTCCGGGACGTATTAAGAAAACGTTCGAACAGCAAGCCGTATTTAATAGGATCAATATTCGTTATACCAATACAATAGGCTACCACACTCCCTGCAGCAGATCCACGTCCGGGGCCTACAAATACGCCAAGGTCTTTGCCGGCTTTTATAAAATCGGATACAATCAAAAAGTATCCGGCAAATCCCATTGTTTTGATGGTCTCCAATTCAAAACTCAGTCTTTCTTCCACCACAGAATCAATACTACCATAGCGGATATTCGCCCCTTCATAGGTCAGGTGTTTCAGGTATTCCCATTGGTTAAACACATCATCAGCATGTATTTTAAAACTTGCCGGAACCGGGAAATTGGGAAGTAAAATATCCTTTTTTAAATTCAAAACCTCGACCTTGTCCACAATCATATTAGTATTGTCCAATGCCTGTGGCACATCTGCAAACAGGGTGGCCATTTCCTGTGGCGTTTTAAAATAAAACTGATCGTTGGGAAACTTGAACCTTCTGTTTTTTTGCAATACATCATCTTCTCCAAAATCATCAAAGCCAGGTGTAGCTTGTTTTTCCCCGGTATTTATGCAAAGCAGAATGTCGTGTGCATTGGCATCATCCCTTTCGGTGTAATGGCTATCGTTGGTGGCAATTGCAGGTACTTTGTATTTTACAGCCCATTTCAACAACAGGTTGTTAACTGTTTCCTGCGCCTTGATATCGTGTCTTTGGAGCTCAATAAAATAATCATCTCCAAAAAGATCTAACCACCATTTAAATTCGGCCTCACCGGCTTCCTCACCGTATTTCAAAATGGTTCTTGGAACGTAAGCACCTATACAGCAGGTAGTGGCAATAAGACCTTCTCTATGTTTTTCTATCAACCCCTTGTCAATACGGGGGTATTTGCTATACATGCCTTCTATATATCCAAGAGAGGTTAAACGAATCAGATTTTGATAACCCACTGCATTTTTAGCAAGCAGAACCTGATGATATCTTTGATCTTTATCATCTTTGGTGAAAATTTTTCGATGTCGGTCCTCCACTACATAAAACTCGCAACCCACAATGGGTTTCACCACCGGCTCAAGGCGATCGGAACCATCTGGGTTTTTCCCCACAACCTTGGTTTTTTTCCACGCCTCATTTACAAAATCAAATACCCCGAACATATTTCCGTGATCGGTAATGGCAAGACCTGGCATATTGTATTTTGCTGCCTTATTAAATAAGGAACTAATAGGGGCGGCACCATCGAGCAAAGAAAACTGGGTGTGAACATGTAAATGAGAAAATGGATTCATTCTAAAAAATCTTTCATGCAAAATAAGCCCAAATAAACCGGGTTCAAAAGGATAAGTTGTTCCCATTTTCCACAGCTAAACTTTTTTCATTACAACTTGTAGATGGTTGATATTTGATTGTAAGTCATTGATTTATAGTGTTCTATATTTTTTTTCGAAAGGGATTGTTTTGTGGATAATTCCTTTAACTTTGCCCGAATCCAAGAATTGGGATTGTTTGCCTGCTAAAAAATACAATACGAGTATTAGCAGACAAATAAGAGTCGTTCAAAATATTACAATCAATACAAGCGTTAAGGACTGGTATCGCTCCAAATAAATAATTTAAATTAAAGCATTTGATGAGGATCATAAATAAAATTTCAGTAACTGTTTTGATGCTAGCCATCACTTCGTTGCTGAGCGCTCAGACTGCTGACAAAAAGGAAACTTTACCCGTATCGGACAAGGGAGCTGCTACAAAAGTAGTTCTGCCGGGTGGTAACACATCAGATCCGGTAATCATTAAAAAAGAAGAACAGGAATCTGAGTCAGCTTTTAAGAGAACGATGAACCTGATTGGTAGTAATCTGAAACAATCGATTGGAGTGGCATTGGAAACATTTTTACCGTTTCAATTTAAGTACGCTATCATGCTGAACGAGCGGGTAGAAAAACTAACTAATGTAGCTCTTTATAGCACAATAGATAAATGGTATGGTACCCGTTATAGATATGGTGGTACTACAACAAAAGGTATTGATTGTTCCGCCTTTATGCAGGTACTCGGAAACTACGCTTTTGGTTGGGCACTACCACGGACTGCAAGAGAACAATACATGAGTTCAGAGGCCATTTCGGTGAACGATTTAAAAGAAGGAGATCTTGTTTTTTTTAATACAAGAGGAGGGGTAAGCCATGTTGGCATGTATCTTCAGAATGATAAATTTGTACATTCCAGTTCTTCCCAGGGAGTCACCATCAGCAATCTATCCGACAGTTACTGGCAGGCTCGCTTTATTGGCGCAAGGCGGTCAAGCGCCCCTGAACCAAAGGATAATGAAGATGGTGTTTTTTAAGCCAACCTATAATTACAGAGTAATGAAATAGTACAGATCGTTTCCAATTGGAAACGATTTTTTTTTGATCATAAAGCAGTGGGTATCCTATTGCGCACGAATTGAGTGATCCATTCAGACAGCAAATTTTCAGGTGTTCAACATGACCATTTATGCCTCTAAAAAGAGGGCGGGGGATATTATAATTCTAAAGAATCTTTTATAGAATCAAAATATTAAAGTGTTATTCAGCCGGAGTATTTAGATAGTTTACATAAATATTCCGATTCCAGCCTGAGGTAATTTCTCCGACACTTAATAAGGTTTTCACTTTTACTGGCTTCTGACTATTCAAGTTTATCCATTCCCCTGCATCAGAAATAACAGGCATATAAATTTTCATTTGGAGATTGGGGATACAATTTACCAGAACGGCCGTCAGTTCCTCATTTTGCAACCCCCAGGAAACCACAGGAATTTGTGTGGTTCGCAGGTATTGGTCAAAAACAAGTTGTAGGGAGGAGCCTAAACCGCTTTTAGCGATTATATAATTTTCAATTTGCCCGGTTGTAACGGTTTGGTGATAAAAATCGGCAGACATTCCCCTTATCATTTTCTTAAACCGGTCATCATCCTGCATCATCGTTCGGATGGTATGTATCATACTTGCTCCTTTGTAGTACATATCGCCACTACCCGGCTGGTTCACTCCGTAATCACCGATAATAGGGCGGTCGTTACTTATGTTTCTCCGACATCCCTGCAGGTAGGCATCTGCGGCTTCTTTACCATGCTGGCATTGGGTAAAAAGCGTTTCGGAATAATTGGTGAATGATTCATGTACCCACATATCAGCGATATCATTTGTCGTAATACTATTACCAAACCATTCATGTCCGCTCTCATGAACCAATATAAAATCCCATTTCATTCCCCAGCCAGTTCCACTTAGGTCATTTCCCCGATAGCCGTTGGCAAACCCGTTGCCATAAGCCACTGCACTTTGGTGTTCCATGCCTACATGGGGTGCTTCGACCAACTTATAACCATCTTCATAAAAAGGGTAGGGCCCCATCCAATCTTCAAAACAGGATAGCATTTCTGTAACCTGTTTAAATTGTTTTTTCGCTTTACCTAGATTATAATCCAACACCCAATAGTTACAATCCAAATTACCTTTTTCACCCGGATATACTTCGCTAAAATTTTCGTAAGCACCTATATAAGGAACGATATTGTAATTATTTATAGGATTGGTGACTTCCCATCGATAGGACATTTTTTCTCCTTCAGTTGTTTTTTTTATCAAACGGCCATTGCCCACTGCAACCTGATCTTTATTGGTAAGGATGGTTAAGGCCGCTCCTAATTGGGGTTCGTCACTCTGATGATCTTTACAGGGATACCATACAGAAGCCCCGAGTTCCTGACAGGCAACCGTCATCCAGGGTCTTCCTTTTTGGTCTTTGGTCCATATCCAGCCGCCGTCCCAAGGTGCTCTGACTGCTTCTCTTGGTTGCCCATGGTATGTGATGGTTATTTTGGAGGGGGCTTCCTCTGTACTTTTTATATTGTGTGGAAAGGAGACCAGTGTAATATTTCCTTCTTGTTTGAAATTCAGTTTTATTTCTTTATACTCAACCTGATCCACTATCATAGGTTTTTGCAGGTCGATTTGCATGGTTTTTCCACCCAAAGCAGAAAATGTAATGGTCGTTTTTCCGGTTATGGTTTTAGATTCGAAATCGGGATTTACTTCAATATCATAATACAGAACATCCCACCAGGTGCGGTTTTCATTTAGGGTACCACGAAGGGTATCTTCTCTTGTAAAGTCCTGTGCCGTTGTTGTGGTCCATATCAGCGAACTGAAAACAATTAAAAATCCTCCAATTAGTGCTGTTTTTATCATGGTTCGCTCATTTACGGCAGATAAATATATTTTAAAAAAAAAGAATGACCGGACAAAAGCCCGATCATTTATATTAAAGTATTTAAAAATATGGTTGTTGCTTGCCCATTTGGTAGAACTTACAAAACTTTTATCTTAGTAAACGTTGCCAAATAAAGAAACGAGGCATAATTATCAACACTAAAGAGGTGAAAAGTATTTTTAACCTAAAACAAATCTAAATATTAAAGTACTTTGGATGATTTATTTTTCATTAGCCGAAATGCCCTACCCATTTAAGTTCCATGTTTTTTGTCTGGAAGTTTTTCAGTTTGTAGCATTTTATTTGCCTTTTGAAGCTTTTCAGGAAAGATATTTTGCATCGATACTTGTCAAGTGCTGGACTTATCTCTACAAAAGGTACTGTTTAATTCATTAATTCTGATGCCGTTTTCATAAAATGCTTTTCAAACAAATTTTCGATGTGCAAGAAATCCATCGTAATCTACTCCTATTTTAAAGAGGATGAAATCATTTCCCGATTGTCCATAGAGATAAAAACCTTGCTTTATCTGATCAATAAATTTTGAAATACCCATCCTATAAAGCCTTGTCCTCGCCTTGGTGTTCCCTGAGACGTAAACGATAACCCCTGGATAATTTTCGGAAAATGAATAAAGTGCAGCACCAACAGTTGATAATATTTTTTCTGTGTCCCCATTACTGGAAACAGATAAATCGTAAATATCACCTGAATGAGTTTTATCGCCGAAAGCTAGATTAAAAACTCCCGAATCGGTTGTCTCCTGAAATTCAATCAATTTCCGGATTATTCATTATGGTCCTTCTCTAATAAATTTTCGAATCGCGATATGGGATGGTCTGCTTTTGGATGGTACATTTCTATCTTCATTTTTGAACTTGTCAAAAGGAAAGATAAACATATTTAGCATTTCAAAAATTGCATCGTAAGTATCGGCTTGGTGTAAGTTAACAAAGCAGCTCACTAGTTCTTTACCGATGATGCGTTCCGCAACTTGTCTTTGAAAACCTTTCTGAATTTATCAAGCTTTGGTTTAATCACATAGCCGCAATAACCATAATTAGGATTGTTGTTATAAAAATCCTGATGGTAATTTTCTGCTACGTAAAAGACTTTAAATGGAGAAACTTCTGTTACAATAGGCGAATTAAAGGCTCCGCTTTTATTGAGTTCCGTTTTATAATTTTCCGATTTTTGCTTTTGCTCCTCATTATGATAAAAAATAGCACTGCGGTATTGGGGACCTACATCCGCACCCTGTCGGTTGAATGTTGTCGGATCATGTACTTGCCAAAAAACCTCTAGCAATTCGTCAAAACTGATTTCCTTGGGATCATAAATTATCTGAACCACTTCAGCGTGTCCGGTTGTTTTTGTTGAAACCTGCTCATAAGTAGGATTCATAACCTTACCTCCGCTGTATCCACTCATCACTTTCTGAACGCCCTTTAACTCCTGAAAGACGGCTTCTGTGCACCAAAAGCATCCTGTTCCAAAAGTGGCTGTATCTGTTTCCATATTCATATAAAAATTTTGTGTACTTAACATTTGAGACTGCATAGCGGTTTGATTACATCCTATTAACGCAAACCCACTAAGCACCAAACTGTAGCATAAAGATTGAATCATGTGTCTTCTCTTTTTATTCTGGATGTAAAATTCAAAAAAAATAATGGGTTTAAAAAGTTAAGAGTGGCAAGGTAACGGGTAAGACCCCTTATTTGGCATGGTGTTCACAGAACAAAATGCAAAAGGTTTCATAAAATAATCAAAATAAACGAATATAAGTATCTTGCCCAACGCAAATAACTATATGATACACTACCAAAAAACGGAAGATTTTGCCAATAACATGGATGCAGCTGATCCTTTGAAATTATTTAAAAGTGCCTTTTATTTTCCCAAACATGAAGATAGGGACGCCATTTATTTTTGTGGCAACAGTTTAGGATTGCTTCCCAAGACGGCTCAGGGTGCCATTGAGGTAGAATTGAATACCTGGAAGGATATGGCTGTCGGGGGCTATTTTGGGGGAACAAACCCCTGGCTCACCTATCATGAAACCTGTATCCCGGGGTTAACCGGCTGGATAGGTGCTTCTCCGGAAGAGCTAACCGTTATGAATGCCCTTACGGTAAACCTACACCTGATGATGCTGTCCTTTTACCGGCCCACCGATGCCCGCTACAAAATCATCATGGAGGCAGGAGCATTTCCGAGCGATCAATATGCTATCGAAACACAGGTTCGCAATTATGGATTTGATCCGGCGGATGCTATAATTGAAGTGAGTCCGAGAGAAGGGGAGCAATTACTTCGTACAGAAGATATTCTACTTGCTATTGAGGAAGCGGGTGAAACTTTATCGCTGAGTATGTTTAGTGGAATGAATTACTATACTGGTCAGGTGTACGATATGCCTGCCATTACCAAAAAGGCACATGCTGTTGGGGCTTTGGTTGGGTTTGACCTTGCTCATGTGGTGGGAAATGTTCCGGTGCAGATGCATAAATGGGAGGTAGATTTTGCCGTTTGGTGCAGTTATAAATATTTGAATGGCGGTCCTGGCGCGGTAGGAGGGGTATTTGTCCATAAGAAGCATGCCGCAGAGCCTGCCACGCCGCGCTTAGGTGGTTGGTGGGGCAATGAGGAGAAGCTCCGTTTTAAAATGGAAAAAGGTTTTGTACCCAAACCGGATGCAAGCGGTTGGTGCATGAGTACCTCACAGGTATTTAACACCGTTTGCTTAAAAGCTTCCCTCGATATTCATCTTGAAGCGGGTTTCGAGGCTATCCGCCAAAAAAGTATTTTGTTAACCGGCTATCTTGAATACCTGTTAAAGCAATGTACTCACCTGAACTTTGAAATCATTACGCCTGCAGAACCCGAATGGCGGGGAGCGCAATTGAGTTTGTATTTTAAAGAAAACGGAAAAGCCATCCATGATGCAATGATTGAAAATGGCATCATTGTAGATTATCGCGAACCCGGGGTCATACGGGTGGCACCGGCTCCATTGTATTGCAGCTTTTCCGATGTTTTTGCTTTTTATAAAATTCTAATGGATAAATTTTAATGTTATGAGCAAACATGTGTTTTCGATGCTGTGTCTTGGCGACAGTTATACCATTGGCGAAGGAGTACCACTACACGAAAGTTTTCCTTATCAAACCATGCAGCTTTTGCGAAAAAAAGGGCATCCTTTTCATGCACCGGAAATTGTGGCACAAAGCGGTTGGACTACTTTCGAGTTGGCCGAATACCTTATCCATCACAGTTTTGAAATGCATTATGATTTTGTGACCCTGCTGATTGGTGCTAATAATCAATATAGGGGTTTATTGCTGAAAGATTATGAAGAAGAATTGGAATATCTTTTAAAAAAAGCGATCGGATTTTGTACTGCACAAGGAAAACAGGTGTTTGTAATGACGATACCCGATTGGAGCATTACCCCTTTTGCCAAAGAAAAGAAACGCGAAAAAGAAGGATCAGAAATTGACCGATTTAATGAATCCGTAAATCGTTTAGTCCAAAAATACGGAGTTCAGTTGATTGACATTCAACCAACTAACAAGAACATAGGAGATAAGGCTGAAATGCTTGCTGTGGATGGATTGCATCCGTCGGGCAAGATGTATAAACTTTGGTCAGCATTATTATTTGAAGCAATAGAAAATCATATATAGGCGGATTGTATTGTCATCATTTCATCCGACTTGTGCTATACATTTCCGCCATCCCTCTTTGGGAGGAAGGCGGAAGTTGGCTAGATTAAATTATATATTTACGCCCTCGTCTTTTAAAAATTCAACGAAGGTGAACTGAGGTTCAAACTCATTCAATAAGCACTATCACTCATTAATCTCCCGGCCGTTCCCTTACGTAATATTCGCCCTGAAACCAATTGCTGCCCTTGGTGATGCATAATTAAAATCCATTTCCTCCTGATGGTAAACGGCTGAAAGGGTCATGGGAGAATGGATAGCAGAACTAAATCCCAATTTCGAGGAAAGATTCGAAGCCTTTTCAACAGTAAGTTCCTTGAACTCATAACGCGCAATCAGGCGGCCTTTGCGCAGAAAAGCTTTGTCAATTTTGGATAAATCGGTATTGAAAGAACATATGATCTGAATCTTCAAACAATCCGACAACAATCCATCTGAAATATTCAATAAAACCGATGCCGGCGAATGACCATTATGCTCCCGGTCCGAAATGATATTTTCTGCGTCTTCAATGACGAGTACAGAGTTGGTATTGAAAATAAGAAGTTTCAACAGTTCAGGATTGGTAAGAGCTGAAGCCATATCAGGAGGCAAAAAAATCACATCTTTCCCTAGCTTTGAAACAAGGTAGCGTATGTAGGATGTCTTACCGGTACCGGGTTTGCCATGCAGCATCACCATGCCCTTATCATTTTTAGCGGACAGCCGTTTAAGGATGAGCTGATGCACTGCATGAAAATCATCATTATAGTTGTCTTCAATACTCAGCTTAGGCCGGGTTATTTTTTGTGATAAGGTCGTAATGCCATTTCCGCTCACCAATAATTTTATTTCTGGTGATTTCCGACCCTTTTTTGTCTTAAACCGCTGAAGATGATTTAAAATACTTTCTACTTGGGCATAAGGTGTTTTACGAAAAAGAAAGCGCACCACACCCTTGTTCGTATCGAAATTGATTAATAAATCTTCTTCCAGAAAGTAAAAGATATCATCCAATTCGGCCTGCTTATTTCCGCCTGCCTGCCGCTTCACAAAATAGTTGTCTTTGATGGATGTGGCAAACTTTCCAAGGAACCACTCATTCGCTCTTTTGCAATCCACGTCACGGATATGGGTAAAATTTGGAATGGTACCAAAATGCGAAAGATATATGTTGAATTCATTGTACTCGTTATCCTGTCTTGATTTGAAGACCATGGACAGCTCCATAGTGGCTGTTGTCTTGCTTGGGTTGCCCGTGTTGGATTGTAACTGTTGCAAGGTTAATTCGATGCTGCTCATATGCGCTTATGTTTGAGCAGTAAAGATGGAAGGGGAGGGCGACAAAGGGTGTCGTTCAAAATTAATTTACCTTAAACTCATCTCTATCCCTTAATTCTTCCCTTGAAAGTATTCTAAACTTTATTGATGCATTTTTCCATAATCGTTGCTTTATTTTTATTTCAATATTATTTCTGAGAGAATTTGAATAAAACAATTGTTTTTGTCTAAGCGTAAGACTATTATCTTCCTCGAGAAACAAAATAAGATTTATTTCATTCGGTGAATTATTGGTCAAAGTATTAATTATTTTAAATTCTGGAATTTGATTAAAATGACCTAAATAATTTATAGTAATTGAATGAAGAGCTTTTTCAATTATTTCCTGAATTAATTCCCCATTTGCTTGTCTCTTTCTATTCGCAACAGCATAGCCCCTGAAATCCTTTACTTCAATAAGGAGAAGTTTATCAAAACCAGTATCATTATGTCTTATAAGAAAATCAACTGATTTCAAATTAGCACCTATAGGCTCAATATTTCTCCTATAGAATTCATGGTCATCAAGTTTGATTACATGCCAATTATTTGGAAATGAAAAATCCAAATCATTTTCGCTAAATATTTGCATAGGATTCTGAAAGGGTTTCTGAAAAACGATCAGACTGCTCTAATTCCGCTTCAAGCGAAGTAATATTGTTCAGAAATTCAAGGTTGTTCTCCGTTGAAACCTCCTGATCACCCATTTCGTTTTGATAAATCCCAAAATAGCGGGGTTTGGCCTTAGGATATGTATTAGACAAAATATGAATTTCTTTCAATAGGAACAGGCTATGGGTTGCAATAATAATCTGGAAATTCTGATTAGCTAATTTCATCAACATTTCGGCTAACCTTTTTATTAGAATTGGATTAAGATTGGCCTCGGGTTCATCCCAAATAAGGCTTGTTTCATTTGTCAGGCTACCATTTTTCAAGAGAAATGCCAAAGTTGACAATTTTCTAAATCCTTCTGCTACTAAATCAATCTCAAGTCTGCCACCTTGCGATTGGTATAAATAGAATCTGCCGTTTTCTTTTTTTATTTCCCCACCAATTATATTTTCTATAGGTTCTAAAACATTTTTTATACTTTCAAGTCTTGGGCCGCGTAATATTGGCCTATCCAGGCTATCACACAAATCTGGGTAGGTGTCATCTATGCCGAGTTCATAATCCTTCAATATAGAGCGTAAACCTGGAAATAAAGTCAATAATTCTTTGGTTGGTATGAATATTGGCATCGCAGGCGCATAAGATGCTGGATATTCAGATTCAAGTTTAACTTCTACCTCACTTTTGGTTGAAAAGGAAAATTCATACGAAGAATTTTTATTTTTTTCAAATTCCACGCTAACCGCAGCTCTGGTAATACCTTGTTTTCTTCTTGTAAGTCTTCCAAGAGATTCTGGTTTGAATATACCCAATAAATTTTGAGCAAGCCGGTGTTGAAAAATAGCTTTGCTTTGACTTGCAATACTGGTACTGTTATAGCTTGATTTTGCAAGAGTATATGCGAGTTTTAATAAATGGCTTTTTCCACTGCCATTTTCCCCAACGATAATATTAATACCAGGTGAGAATTTAAGATCTGCATTTTTAAATGCAGTAAACTCATTTATTTTTATTCTCTTTATCATTTTAAAAATCTCAATTTAACTATTTTCATTTTCAAAGGTAGGTTATTTCGAATATTTAATTATTTCACTCATTTCAAATTATTCATGTAGCCCTCCTACGCCCTCAATATCCTCTTCAGCGTATCAAGCATGGCAATTTTAAAACTATCATCCTGCGAAAGTAAGCGGTACAAATCGAGTTCGTTTTTACGTTGTTTACCCATTACTTCGTCAAATATTTTATGGAAAGCAATTTCCCGGTTTTGTATATCTGGATTTTCGGCGTACTTTTCCTTGAAGTCGGGGTGTTCGCGCATGCGTTGGGCAAGGTTTACAAATTTTACCCTTTGCTCTTCGGGCGTGGCTTCCCAACCCTGAAACCAGCGTTCGTTAAAACTCCTGATGATGATATCGAGCAGTTCTTCATCCGATTCTCCGCCATGCACACCGCGGGGGTTGGGGTTTTGCGGATCCAATTCGGTTTCAGAAGCATCGAGACCGATAGATGCATTCAACTTCACCCGCTCAAGGCCGTAGGTGGAAAGATCCACCGCATCGAGTAATTCATCCAGGGTATCTGCACCGGGTTCTATAATAATCAGTTTGGGAACCAGGAATTTTAAAAACCAAAACAGCTTTTCCCATGACGCCACTTCATAAGGCATAATGGAAGCCATTTGACCATAAATTTTTACAAACTGCTTGCCTTTGATTTTGTAATCCGCTTTTGCTTTTTCATCGAGTTCCAATGTGGCATTAAAACGGTCGGCGGCCACATCAATAATGGGGCTAAGTTCCTGCGCATTTACCCCGGCAAAATACTTTTCTACAAAATCTTCCACTTCGCTCCATTCGTACACGCCCGTATCGTCAAGGTGTGCTTTTAGTTCGTGCAGCACATTAATGTCGGTTGCCTTGCTAAGGGTGGTGGATGTATAAAATGGATCGAATGATTTCTTTATATCATCCGTGGAGTTGTAAAAATCAAGGATGAACAGGTCTTCGGTTTTTTTACCCAGTTTATCGGCCGAGCGATTAAGCCTCGATAAAGCCTGCACCGCCATTACGCCTTGCAGTTTTTTATCCACATACATAGCGGTTAGTTTGGGTTGATCGAAACCAGTAAGGTATTTATTGGCCACTACCAGTATGCGGTAATCGTCCATATCAAAATACCGGGCTATTTTATCACTGATATAGCCCGGATCAGCGGGCTTTGCGGTATCAAGATGCGCAGGAAAATCGTTCAGGCTGTCTTCGCTGTATTCAATGCCCTTTAATTTTTTGGTGCCGGAAAAAGCAATCGCCATGCGGAAGGGTTTGCCCTTTGCTTTCAACAATTCCTGCAGGGCAAAATAGTAGTAAATGGCCGATTCAATGCTTTGCATGGCTACGATGGCTTTGGCCTTGCCTTTCAGCTTTTTGGTGTTGACGATTTTGGTTACAAAATGGTCGAGCATAATCTCTGCCTTGGTGGCAATGGTCTGTTTGTTTTGCTCCACAAAACGGCGCAGTTTTTTTTGCGCCCTTACCGTGTCGAACAGCGGATTTTCTTCAATGGATTTTTCAATTTCATAATAGCTTTTATACGTGGTGTAGTTGGCCAATACATCCAGAATAAAGCCTTCTTCAATGGCTTGCTTCATGGAGTATAAATGAAAGGGTTTGAATTTGCCACTTGTATCTTTTACACCAAATTTTTCCAATGTTGCATTTTTAGGCGTGGCGGTAAAAGCGAAATAAGATGCATTACCCCGCATTTTGCGTGAACGCATAGCTTCGAGAATTTTATCCTGCGGATCGCCTTCTTCCTCTTCGGTTTCGCCCGGGTTATTGCCCATGGCCTGATTCATTTTTCCTGCCGCGGTACCGCTTTGGCTGCTGTGTGCTTCGTCAATTATTACGGCAAAACGTTTATCGCTTAAATCGGCAATGCCATCTACAATAAAAGGAAATTTTTGGATGGTGGTAATAATGATTTTCTTTCCACTTTCCAGCCCCGCCTTTAGTTCGGCAGAAGAATAGGCTGGCGATACGATGTTTTTTACTTCCGAAAACTCTTTTATGTTCTCCCGTAATTGCTTATCGAGCAGCCGGCGGTCGGTTACCACAATTACCGAATCGAAGAGCGGGTTGGAAATGCCCTTGCTGCCGGGTACGGTATCGCTTTCGGGATAGGTTTCTATGAGTTGGTAGGCTGCCCAGGTAATGGAGTTCGATTTGCCTGAACCCGCAGAGTGCTGAATCAGGTAGGTTTGCCCCACCCCTTTTTTGGCGCAGTCTGCAATCAGTTGGCGTACCACATCTAATTGATGGTAGCGGGGAAAATACAGCGTCTTTTTTTGCAGCGCATCGGTGTCTTTTCCATCAAACCGTACAAAATGTTGAATGATGTTGGCCACGCTTTGCCGGGTAAACACTTCATCCCATAAATAAGCGGTTTTGTGGCCAAAGGGATTGGGCGGGTTGCCCTTACCGAAATGATGTCCAAGGTTAAAGGGCAGAAAAAAAGTGCCACCCCCATTGAGTCGGGTAGTCATATAGGCTTCATCGGTATCTACCGCAAAATGCACGATGCAGCGGCCAAATTGCAGCAGTGGCTGTGTGATATCTCTTTTGTATTTGTATTGGTTTTGCCCTTGCACCTTAGCATTTTGTCCGGTCCAGTGGTTTTTTAGTTCCATGGTAGCAAAAGGCAGCCCGTTGGCAAAAAGCACCATATCAATTTCTTCTTTGGGATTATCAACCGAGTAGCGCAATTGACGGGTAACGCTGAACTGATTGTTGTCAAAGTTTGCCTGCACCTTTTGGCTGCTGCTTGCAAGCGGCAGCGGATACAGCAGGGTAAAATGCGCATCTTCTATATCGAGCCCTTTGCGAAACAGCCGGATGATGCCGTATTTCTTAATCATCCGGTCGAGCCTTTCCAATATTTTCAATTTCCAATCGGGCTGCTTTTGCAGTTTGGCGAGTTCATCCTTTTGGGTGGTGGTCAAAAAATCAAACAAACGAAC
>JBBQXO010000001.1:0-178667 GCA_038209595.1 Chitinophagales bacterium | reverse complement strand
AGAGTATTCCAATGTATTGCTATCATCGGGAATAGCTTCGCCTCTTTCATGCAATTCTTCAATGTAAAGTTCAATGGCTTCCTTTGCCATCGATATAGCTTCGTCCACATCTTCGCCATAAGTAATACAGCCCGGCAATACAGGAACGGAAACAGTAAAACCGCCTTCGGCTTCTTTGTGTAAATGTATTTTGTATGTGTACATAATTATTGAAATATTAAAGTTTGTAAATTATCTTTTACCCGCTTGTTAGCCAAAGCTGCATATCAATCATTTTAATAAGGCTAGTTGTTCATCTTTTGCCAGCGTATCAATTAGTTTATTTTTTTGGAGCAAAGCAAGTTTAGTTTTTTCTCAAATCGATGTGTAGGAATAATGCTATAACTCATTGAGGAAATCTTGAGCCGTTTTTAGTTTTATTTTTCCTTGTTTATGTTGGCGTACTTGTACGGCAGCTTCTTTAAGGTCTTCCCACAAATCAACAGTAGCCAGATTCATAGGCTTTACTTTTTTTACAAAAGAAAGACTTTTCAAAACTTTCATTGCAAAATTGGCTTGATTATCAGGAATATCTAATAATACTTTCATGATCTTATTTTTTAATTGCTATCCTCATAAAATTGATAAACGCTTCTTTCTTTTGGTGTTTGTTGGCCATAGATGTGTTAATCATACTGTATGTAAAAATCATTTTTAATAAGTCCAACTCTTTCAAAAGCCCAACCTTTTCAATCTATTATTATAAAAATATGATGGTAAAATTACTCATTTAGGCGAAATAGTCCATAATATCCTTTTCATACTTCATTTTCCCTATCAGCAATATCTTCCGCCCCTAAACACAAACTGTTTCCCCAAAAATTGCGGGCAAACAACTTGAGGATTCCAATATTTTTTTGAACCTTTTATTATCAAAACAAAGGATAAGGCTATAATAGGGGTAGCCTTTTTTCAAAAATGAACCCAAAAAAAGAGCCTGTACCAATTAAGTTACAGGCTCTTTCAATAAAAACGTATGCACTATCCGTTATACATCATGCTGTAATATTCATCAGCCATCCGGTTACTATCAAATTGGTAGCGAATGTCTCTCATGCCATTTTTAACTACCTGTCTCCAGGTATCAGGCTCGTCGTAATACATAGGCAGAATTTCATTTTCCAGAATTTGATACAGTTGCTCAAGGTCGTAAGCATCTTGCTCATGTACATTTACCTTGCTGTAATCAATTGGGGGAACCACAAATCCATTATTGCCATGGTTTACAAATTCACAAATCCAACCGTCATTGGTGCTAAAGTTAACGGCACCATTCATAGAGGCAGTCATGCCACTTGTACCACTCGCTTCGCGGGGAACACGCGGATTATTTAACCAGATATCAGATGCCTGCTTTAGGCGCTTGCTTAGCGAAAGTTCGTATCCTGTGCAAACCGCAACATTATCGTATTGCTTGCTTAAATGTACCAGGTGATTGAAGTCGCTTATGGCCGGATAATCAACCGGATAAGGCTTGCCCGCCCAGATAAACTGAATAGGATATTTCTTATTGTTCAGCAATGCTTCAAAACGCTTATGGTCTCTTGTAATGAGTTCCGCTCTTTTATAACCTGCAAAACGACGAGCCCAAACAACGGTCATCACGTTCGGATCAAGAAGCTTGCCGGTTTGGTCGGCTACAATATCAAAAGCTCTTTTCTTCAGGAATTTTTTACGATCATCAAAGCCTTCGTCATTACTTTCTTCCATAAAGCGATACATCTGCTTATCGGCCCAGTATTGCCAGTTCTGCGCATTGGTAATAGCTTTTATCTGGGCTATATTTTCATACTGACTCCACATTTTACGGCTTACTTCGCCATGCAACTGCGAAACACCATTTGCAAGTCTTGCAATACGCAAGGCCGCTAGTGAGTGGTTGAACTGATCATCTTTTATGCCGGTAAGTTCCCGCACCTTAGAGATAGGTAGTCCATAAAAATAACTCATTTTTTCGCAAAGGAAAATATCATGCTTTTCATTACCCGCTTCTTCGGGAGTATGTGTAGTAAAAACAAGTCTTTTGGTAACCTCGGTCATGTTATTGCCAAACTTGTTGTACAGGTAAAAAACACTGCTTAAACCATGTGCTTCATTAAGATGGTACACATCCGGATTAAACCCAAGTTCATCAATTAATTTAGCGCCACCAATACCCAATAAAATGAATTGAGCTACTTTGGTAGCAACGTTCGCATCGTAAAGTCTGTGAGAAATAGTTTGGGAAACATAATCGTTTTCCGGTAAATCGGTACTCAATAAAAACAACGGTGCTGAATTGAATACAGTGGGTTTCAGGTAAAAAGCTTTTACCCAAACCGGATGATCATGAATGGGAATTTGAAAACGGATACCGGTATCTTCCAGGAAGTTATAGATCTTTTCATTCCATTGTACCTGCAAGGTCTGATCCTGATTACGGGCCTGATCGTAATAGCCGTATTTCCAAAGGATTCCAATGCCAATGAGATTCTGCTTGAGCTCATAAGCACTACGGAGGTGGGAGCCGGACAAAAAGCCTAAACCGCCACTGTATATCTTAAGGGGTTGGTGAATGGCAAACTCCATACTAAAGTAAGCCACTTTTTTGCTGTAACGTTCTGCTACAGTATAAGGAACTTCAAATTTTTTAAAATTCATACGATTAACAATTTGTGAGGGGGCGCAAGATAAGGTAAAACGATATTCCTACATGTAAATTATACACATGCATAAAAATACCATTCTAACCGTGCAAATAAACAAGTTTTAGTTTGCGAAAGGAATAAAATTTTTAGATTTGCCTAAAAATTGCCACGTGTATTCTGTAGCGGAAGAAAATTATATCAAGGGTATTTATCATTTACAGCAAAAAGCCAAAACGGTTTCTACCAATGCGTTGGCTGCACACTTAAACACCAAACCTGCCTCTATAACCGATATGCTGAAAAGGCTTCAAACTAAAAAACTCCTTGATTATGAGCCTTATTACGGTGTAAGACTTTCCTCATCGGGTAACAAGCTTGCTCTTTCTATTGTACGTCGGCATCGACTTTGGGAATACTTTTTGGTAAATACCATTGGGTTTGGCTGGGAAGAAGTACATGAAATAGCCGAACAATTGGAGCATGTGCAACATCCTGCGCTTATCGAGAAATTGGATGTGTTTCTTGGCAGGCCTGCTTTTGACCCACACGGAGATCCTATTCCAGATATGGACGGCAAGATGGCTCTTGTAGATTATGAATCACTTACCGAGGTGAAACCGGGCAAAGAGGTGCTTTTTGCGGCTGTAGATATGCAAACGGCAGATCTAATGAATATGTTGCAATACAAAAACCTCAAGCTCGGGGATCGGCTGATGGTGGAGGAGCGCTTCGATTTTGATCAGTCGTTGGAAGTGTTGGTGAACAAAAAGAAAAAAATTACCCTATCCTATAAGTTAGGCAGGATGATTTTGGTAAAAAAATAGCGGCTTCTTTTTCTGGCTCAATCAGCATACAACAGGTATTTATTTCTAATTTCCTTAAAGGCTTTCAGTCCTGGTGCCCACGAAGCCCGGATTTCTTCTTCCGATGCGCTATTCTTTATTTGTTGCATAAAAGTGCCATTGCCCGCTAGCTTATTAAAAAAATAATTACCCGGCTTTGGATCAAGTTTAGTGGCAGTTATAAAAAATTTCGATTTGTCCGGGAAGAGACTATATGCTTTCAGGATATAGTTCAATTGTATCTGCTGCCATTTAGGATTTTCAATGTCAATCACTTCTTTGCTTAGATCAAACCCATAGCAGGTTTTGCCCAATTGTGGTGGATTTTTTGCACCTGCCACGCTCTGTGGGGTAAAACTAAAAAGACTTTTATCCAAAGTAGGATGTCCAAAAACCTGGAAGGGCTTATTAGTACCCCGGCCTAAACTTAAATCTGTTCCTTCAAAAAAACAGGTAGAGGCATATAAAAGGATGCTTTGCTGATCGGGCAGGTTGGGAGAGGGAGCAACGGGAAGCTTGTAGCTGCTACTATGGGTATAACCGGTACATTTTATTACCAAAAAATGAAAAGGCGTATCTGCAGTTGGAATGGTTGATTTATAATAAGCCATTTTTTCATTGGCTTTAGCACTCAGCCAACCTTCACCGGCAAGCATCATTCCATACTCGCCGATGGTCATACCATATACAATAGGGATGGGCTGCATTCCTACAAAACTTTTAAAAGGCTTTTCGAGGATGGGTCCGTCAATATAAAATCCGTTAGGGTTCGGACGGTCAAGCACCATCAAAGGTTTTCCATTTTCTAGCGCAGCATTCATAAATTCTTCAAGCGATGAGATATAAGTATAATAGCGAAGTCCTACATCCTGAATATCAAATACCAAAACATCGAGGTCTTTGAGGTCATCAGAAGAGGGCTGACGTTTGCTGCCATAAAGAGAAATAATTTCAATTCCGGTTTTTGCATCGCGGGTGTTACTTATTTTTTCCCCGGCATCTGCCTCTCCCCGAAAACCATGTTCCGGAGCAAATATTTTTTTTACCTCAATCCCCATAGCAAGGAGCGTGTCCACAAGATGGGTATTACCAACTAAAGAAGTATGGTTGGCAAAAATGCCTACCTTTTTATCTTTCAACAACGGCACATACACTGCAAGGCGATGGGCTGCCGGTTCTATAGAGGGCTCCTGTGCCTTACCCATAGTATTACACCCACAAAATACCATCAATAGAAAAGAATAAAGCAACCTCATAGACGCAAATATGTAGAAAGAAAGCCATAAAGCTCCGCTAAAATCCGCAATAAAGGCCTGTTTTGTGCCAGATTCCTGTTACCTTGCCCGTTCATTTTTAAAAAAATATAATATGTCTGTTGTAAAAAGTGGTGATGTTGTAGCCGTTCATTACACGGGTCGGCTTACCACCGGCGAACAATTTGATAGTTCAGAAGGCCGCGAGCCCTTAGAATTTACGGTAGGTGCCGGTCAAATGATCCCCGGATTTGATGCTGCTGTTGTTGGAATGACCTTTGGGGATAAGAAAACCATCAATATTGACCCTACAGAAGCTTATGGAGAGTGGCAAGAGGAAAATACGATGCCTTTCCCCAAAGAAAATCTGCCAAAAGATATGGAGATTGAAGTGGGTATGCAACTCACCATGCGTACGCCGGAAGGGCAGCCTTTCCCTGTAACCATTCTTGCTATTAATGATGATGGTCTTGTATTAGATGCCAACCATATGCTGGCTGGAAAAGAACTGATTTTCGATATGGAAATGGTGAGTATCAATGGCAAAAAATCCAATATTATTCTGCTCGGTTAAAACGCTGATTTTTTCATTTAGCCATAGGGCCTGAGAAATGGTTTTTCGGAAACAGGAATTGTTTTTTTATAAAATGAGGCTTTCGATTTCGGAGAAACGGTCTCAGGCTTTTTAGTTATTCATACCTTATATATGCCATACAGTTACGAGAATTTGTTTGCTTTTGCAGAAAATGTATTCTTAAAAATCGGATGTTCGGCGGAGGACGCCAGGCTTGCTACTACGGTTTTATTGAGTGCTGATTTGCGGGGCATTGATAGCCATGGTATTGCCCGGTTGAGTGGGTACGTAAGACTATGGGAGGCAGAGCGCGTGAATGCCCGCCCCCAAATAAAAATAGTACACGAAACGCCCTCTACCGCAGTAGTTGATGGTGACAAAGGACTGGGATTGGTAGTAGCTCCTTTTGCCATGCAAGTAGCTATTGATAAAGCAAAAAACTGTGGGACAGGCTGGGTAAGCGTTCGCAACAGCAACCATTACGGCATTGCTGCTTTCCATGCTATGATGGCCTTAGAACAGGATATGATTGGAATATCCATGACCAATGCTTCTGCGCTGGTGGCACCTACTTTTTCAAAAGAACGCATGTTGGGTACCAACCCGATTTGCGTGGCCATACCAGCCGGAAACCAGCCACCTTTTGTGGCTGATTTTGCTACCACAACGGCCGCTAATGGCAAGCTGGAGATTTTGCAACGCAAAGGAGAACCTATGCCGGAAGGGTGGGGGCAAACCGGGGAGGGAGGCAATACCCGCAATGCCAATATCCTGAAAGAGGGTGGGGCATTGTTACCGCTTGGCAGCGACCGGGTGCATAGTAGCCATAAGGGTTATGCATTGGGAAGCATTGTAGATATTTTCAGTGCAGTACTCAGTGGAGCAAGTTATGGCCCATGGGCGCCTCCTTTTCCAGCCTATATACCCATGCCGGAAAATATGCCGGGCGAAGGATTAGGCCATTTTTTTGGTGCCATGCGAATAGATGCTTTTCGGCCTGCAGAGGAGTTCCGCCAACACATGGACCGTTGGATAGACCGGTTCCGGAATGCAGAACGGATTGACGAAGCACAGCCAGTGCTTGTACCCGGTGATCCTGAGCGTGCCTTTGAAGCCGAACGCAGAACGGGTGGTATTCCTTTGGTAGAGCCGGTGATAAAGGATTTGCTGGCATTGGGTCAAAAGTGGGGCCTTGGTCTGAACCAATAATCAAATATTCGCTAAAATTTTAACAGAATCCCCATTTTAGTCACATTTGAAGCCCCTCATTATGTTGGTTCCGCTTATTTGCTTACCTTTATTGGCTATGGGTAATCAAACATATTGTCGGATTAACATGTTATTGTCCACCTTCGGAATTATTAAAGAACGTATAAAACAAAAAAAGTAAAAGTATCTATGGCAAAATCACAGCAAACATGGAATAAAAAAGAACGTGAAAAGAAAAAACAAAAAGACAGACAAGATAAAGCAGAAAAAATGCAGGAGCGTAAGTCAGGTTCCGGTAAGCTAGAAGATATGATGGCTTACGTGGATGAAAATGGAAACATTGTTGATGCTCCACCGGACCCCACCCGTAAAAAGGAATTCAAACTCGAAGATGTTGTAATTGGAGTTCCAAAGCAGGAGGCAATTGATCCTGCCGATTTAATTCGTACCGGAGTAGTAACCTTCTTCAATGAAGCAAAAGGATATGGTTTTATCCGCGACCTGAAAACTCAGGAAAGTGTTTTCGTTCACGTAAATGGTTTGATGGATGCTGTGAGAGAAAATAGCCGGGTTGTATTCGAAACGGAAATGGGGCAGAAAGGTTTGAACGCTATAAAGGTGAAATTGGATAATTAGTCCTTACGCCCGACCACCCTCTCAAAAGAGGGATTGAAGGTGGGGGGTTTGATTTATAGTAGGCTTTAAAAAAACATTATACCACTATTTGTTTTAAAATATTGAAAAAATTGAAAAATGACTCAATCAGGCGATCTGCCTTTTTGGGTCATTTTTGGGAAAATTGGTAAAGAGGGAAGGGGGCTAAGCAAGGAATTACTAAATCGCTCTCAAGCCCAAACCCCTTTACCAAAGAGAGGGATTTGAGGGTGAGGAGGTTTGATTAATAGTATGCTTTTAAAAAGAATGGTTCAAATTCCTTACAGGGCGTATCAGCCATTTTACAGCATTGGATAAAAACAGATTTCGCCTTGCTTTATCCCATTTCTCCATCATTCCTACCATTTCGTTTGCAGGCGTATTGACAACGATATGATTCCATAACCCTTTAGAATATTTAGCTCTTTGTCGCATTCAGGGTTCAAATTGAGATAGGCAAATCGCCATGGAAATTCTAAGGCTTTTGATTCTTGCTGAACTTATTCGGTGCTGCAACCTTTTATTTCACGTTTTGTTTCTGGAGTTTGCGATTTATTTCCCCATTTGACAATTAACTTTGCGCAGCTTTTTGTGTTAGGGTTTTAGATATTTCGAATAGATAGAAAATTATATGACGAGTTCTCAAAAAATTGGTATTGGATCCTGTTTGTTGTTGATTGTTTCCTGTTTTTTAAACTGGGCCTGGTATCCAGACTTACAAAAGCATTTTACCGCTTTCTTTACAGAGCAAAACCATTACGGTAAACCGGGTAATGTATTTGTGTTCTTTGCAGTTACCGGACTTGTATTTTACGTAGTCAACAAACCCTGGTCACAGCGGCTGAATCTTATTTTCGGGGCACTTTGTATTGCGTTTGGCATCAGGACGTATTTGCTTTTTACCAGCGGATACGACGGGTTCGTACCGGAGCCGAAACCGGGTATATTTCTTATGTTGGTTGCTTCGGCAGTCCATGTAGTTGCTTCCGCTATCGGGCTTACCATGGTAAAAAGCAAGCCTGAGGATTTTATAGAGACGCCGGTGCCGGAATCTGCTTCTGCAGGATAAAATGATGCCTATAAAATCTTTTCTCAATCGGGCCGGATAGTACTCCATGCTTCTTTTGCAGCTTACCCAAAGGTAAAATCCAAATTATTCTTCAATCAAAGTAATTTGAAAATCGGGGGCAAATCGTTTACGCCCGGTTTTTTTATGTTCGGCTATTATTTGTTCGAACATAATCTGTTCGCCTGACTGCAGGTTTGGTTTCATTTCGTTCTGCCACGCCATCGGGATCCTCGTACTGTCGGCTACTTCTGTAGCATTGTACGACATAACTGCTTTTCTTTTCCCTGTTTTCCAGTCATCATTTATTTCCTTGCGGTTCCAGGCAAAACGAAAGGCTATCACCTTCCAAGGTGTACCAAACTGATCTGCTACCGTCAGTTCGCTGTTCATGAATTTCTGAAAGTCCTTTAGCAATATAGGTGTGGCCCCGTTCATCGGTCCCAATTTAGCCTTCAGGTAGATAACCTTGGCTGTATCCGAAGGCGATTTTGGCTGTTCTTGCTTTACAGGTTTTGCCTGTGTCATTCCCATAAGCGCAAACCCTGAAAGTGCAATAAAAAGGATTAAATTTTTTATCATATTCAAAATTAAGCACACCCCGGTTTTTTGCCATGTTAAAATGAAAAAGACAGTTCTTTTTAACTTCTACAAACCTTCAAGGCTCTCTCTGATATTCTGAATCCGGGCTATGGCATCGGCTCTTTTCTTTTGCTCAATGGCAACTATTTCTGGTTTTGCATGATTTACAAACTTCTCATTGGAGAGTTTCTTTTCTACGCTTGTCAGAAAATTTTGCTGATACTCGAGGTCTTTTTTCAAAGTATCAATTTGCTGGGTAAGATCTATTTGTTGCTCTGCTTTTACAAAAAACTTGTCTTTTTCGAGTACCACGGTTACTGCCCCTTTTACTGGTCCATTTTCCATTACAATATCGGCATTTACCTGATTGCTCAGTATGGTTTCAAATATCGCATAGGTATCGGTCAAAGTCGTTTCAATGGTCAGTTCCACCCGGTTCTTTGGCTTCATCTGATTTTTATTCCGCACATCACGGATGGTAGTGATGACGGTCTTCAGCAGGTCACCCTGCTGTAGTTTCTCCTGATCGGGCATGGCAGAAGATATGGGAGATATTTTTATACAAAGGTCATCGCCTTCAGGCCGTTCAGCCAATTCATGATAGATGCTTTCGGTAATAAAAGGCATAAAAGGATGCAGCAACAGCATTAATTCTTCAAAAAACAGCGAAGCCTGTTGCAGTGAGTCTTCATCAATCTGCTCTCCGTATGCAGGCTTTATCCATTCGAGGTACCAACTGCAATAGTCATCCCAAATAAGCGAGTAAAGGGTTTTTAAAGCTTCGCTCAAACGGAATTGATTGCCCATTTCATCAATCTCGGTAGCCACCTGTGCAAGCCTTGCTTTAAACCAGGCATTCGCAAAATGACTATCGGCTTTTCCGGTGAGAGAATTCGTTCCTCTTTCTTTCCAAAGCCGGAGCAATTTGAGCGCATTCCAAAGTTTATTGCTAAAATTTCGTCCTTGCTCCAGTGCCGATTCATCGAATAAGATATCATTGCCTGCAGGGCTTGCAATGAGGATTCCAAACCGGACCGGATCAGCACCATATTGATCAATCAAAGCCAGCAGGTCGGGGCTGTTGCCCAGACTTTTACTCATTTTTCGCCCTTGCTTGTCCCGCACTATGCCGGTAAAATAAACATCCTTAAACGGGATTTGACCCTGATATTCCAACCCAGCCATAATCATTCGTGCTACCCAAAAAAAGATAATTTCCGGGGCCGTAACCAGTGTAGCGGTAGGGTAGTAATATTGAATATCCTGGTTGCCGGGATGGCTATAGCCTTTAAAAACTTCAAATGGCCAAAGCCAGGAGGAAAACCAGGTATCAAGGCAGTCATCGTCCTGCTGCAAATCATGGATGGTGAATGCAGAGGTTTCGTCTTCCCTCATTGTGCAGGTCTCCTCGTATTTTTTCCAGGCATCTTCGCGGGTAGCGGCTACAAAATAGCAGCCATCAGGCAAATACCATGCTGGAATACGCTGCCCCCACCACAATTGGCGGCTGATGCACCAATCTTTGATCCCACTCATCCAGTGGCGATATAAGTTTTTAAATTTCGCCGGGTGGAAGCGTATTTCATCCTGCTCTACCACTCCAAGTGCTTTTTCTGCCAACGGCGCCATTTTTACCCACCATTGCAGGCTCAGCCTTGGTTCTACTACGGCATCGCTGCGTTCGCTGTATCCTACCTGATTGGTATAATCTTCTGTTTTTACCAGATAGCCGGCAGCTTCCAGTTCAGGCACTATTTTTTTACGTACCGCAAACCGGTCTTCTCCGATATATAATTGGGCGGCTTCGCTAAAAGTACCGTTGTCATACATAATATCAATCACCTGCAGGCCATGTTTTTCGCCCAACTGATAATCATTCATATCATGGGCAGGAGTTACTTTCAATGCTCCTGTTCCAAAATCAATGGCCACATAATCATCTGTAATAATGGGGATGACGCGATCAATAAGCGGCACCAGCGCAAACTTGCCGTGCAGGTGCATAAACCGCACATCAGAAGGATTAACGGCTATTGCTGTGTCTCCCAAAATGGTTTCAGGACGTACCGTAGCAATGGTTACCGTTTCTCCGCTTAGCGACCCTTTTTCATCACAAATTTTATACTGTAAGTGGTATAATTTGCTTTGGGTTTCCTTCATTATCACTTCTTCATCGCTTAGTGCTGTGAGTGCCCGCGGATCCCAATTGATCATCCTTTTGCCCCGGTAAATCAGTCCTTTTTCATGTAGATCAATAAAAACACGGATAACTGAATCGTAAAAATCCGGATCCATGGTAAAGTTTACCCGGTTCCAATCGAGGCTGCATCCTATTTTTTTTAGTTGCTCAAGGATGATGCCACCATATTTTTCTTTCCATTCCCAGGCATATTTCAAAAATTCCTCTCTGCCAAGGCTGCTTTTGGAAATACCTCTTTCGCGGAGCATTTGCACCACTTTTGCTTCAGTAGCAATGCTTGCATGGTCGGTTCCCGGCACCCAGCAGGCATTGAATCCTTTTTGGCGGGCACGGCGCACCAATATATCCTGAATGGTATTGTTGAGGCAGTGCCCCATGTGCAAAATACCGGTAACATTGGGCGGTGGAATAACCACACTGTAAGCGGGACGGTCGTCGGGCGTACTATTAAAATAGGCATTGTCGAGCCAATGCTGATACCAGCGGGCTTCGGCTTCCCGGTGCTCAAAATTCTTAGAAAGTGTATCCTTGGTCATGGAGTAAATAAAACTATGCGTATAAAAATGGATGTAAAAATATGGAAACCCTTGCGGCTTTGTGCCGACTTCCTTTATTGTTCCAGTTCGAGGGTTCCGTTTTTACCAAAAATACGAAGCGCTATTTCGTTGGCTACGCCTTCTGCTTTTTGAAATAAGAATTTTTCCTGCCGTACAATGGTTTTGTTATCCGCACTCCTTACATCAATGGTGGCTTCGTATTTAATCCCTGTTTTTTTGAATTGTATGGACGCCACAGGAATTTGTTGGGTGATATCATCGGTAAAGTCAATAGCTGTTTTGTGTAATGCCTCCCCAATTTTGGTGAGTACCGGGTCGCCCGAAGTACTGATCTGTAATCCCATTTTTAGGGTGTTGCCACTAAATGGGATCAACTGCGGGTAAACAGAAAGCATCTGATTCAGATAACCTTGTTGTTCAGTCGATTTGCTGATATCAGCAAGCATTTCCAATACCCTCGCGGTAAAGAGCTTTTCATACGGAGCATCTATATCCGTATTTTTATACAAGTCCAGCAATAGGGTTTTTGCTTCGTCTGTTTTGCCTCTTTCCACCAGTAATCTCGCTTCTGTCAGTCTGAAGTAACGCTTGATATTATCCCTTGGATCGGCTGTTGCTTTTTCTTCCATAATCCCGGCAAAAAACCTTTGGCTGAAGGTTTCCATGATTTCAAAAATCTCATCAAAAGAAACCGTGCTTTCGCCGCAAAAAAGATCATAGATCATACGTTGTCTTTCCGGGTTGGCAGCCAATTGGGTGGCAAGCGCATATTGATGCAGGTACTTTTGGGTGTTCAGTTTGGCCAATGCATACCATTTGGTGGGTTTATACCACCAACCCCGGTCTTCAAATTTTATAGCCGCCATTTTTTTCTTATACCAAACCTGTCGCAACAAGTTGATGGTAAAAGCATATTGGGGTTGCGTAAGGGTTGTACCAATATGTACTTCTTTAAAATTATTGGCCTTTGTCAGGGTAATATTGGCGCTATCGAGCTGCCCATTGTAAAGGTAAGCTCTTGCAAGTGCGATATTGTACCACCCAAAACCGGGAGATGACTGTGATTGCGTAATGGCTTCCTGCGCTGTAGCCATGGCTTCCCGGGTTTTACCTGCATACACGCTTAGCATGGGCAGGTAATAAAAAGGTTCCATCAATCGCTTGTCACTGTGATACGAATACTGATCAAGTTGATAGAGTTGCGTGGCAGTTGAAAATTGTCCCAATTCATGCTTCAGACTGCCGTAATTGTTCCAGGAAATAGAACCAAATTCAGCCATTTTATTGTAGTAATATTCACTGCTGTCGTACTGCTGCATATAGCTATGAATCATAGCGAGATAATGGTAAATAAACTGATGATCTATCTGTGCCTGAAAACTACCGAACCATCCATCAATCACCCCAAGGTTTTTTTGTATAAAAGCAAAACCATTGTAGCAGGTCTGCAAGGCAAGTTGTTCATTTTCAGCAACAGTCTCTTTTAAAAAACCATACTCCTTATTTGTGTAATACCTGTTCCGGTGAATGATCCATGCTTTTGTACCAAACAGCAATCCGGATTCGTCCCGTTTAAAGTTTTTTTGCTCTATTTGACGGATTACCCAAATGGCACTATCCGGCATTTCGAGGTATTCGTAGCTGTCGCGTAATGTTCTTGCAAGCTCAAGATAGTCGCGGTAGATATTATTGTTTTGAACGTACAGGTTGGGGCTGTTGTAAATAGTTTGCAGGGCAGGTGTAAAATCTTTATCGAGCAGTACAAACCCATTGCGCAGGTAGGGGAGTGCCTTTTGAAAACCCGACTGATCCGCACTTCTATCGTATAAAAATAAACCCTGATACATCCAGCCAACATAGTATGTGCTGTCAAGTCTTACAAACTCTCTTCCCCTTGGCAGCGCATCTTTGTCGGTAGGCGACACATCCATGCGTTTGGCATCAATTTCATAACGCTTTGCTGCATTTTGGGCGGGTAAGGTTACAGCTCCCAAAATAGCAAGCAACAGCAGAAAAGGCCATTTGCCATTTTTTGATAATAAATACGATATGTACGAACGCTCTGTCATTTTATTAATCCTTCTTTACTTTATGCAACCTGTCCATCTCCGTTTTCAGGATATTCCGCAGCGCATTCGATTTTCCATCTTTGTTCCGGTAAATCATGCGATGGTCCAACACCGGCACAGTGAGTTGCTGAATATCATCTTCCATTACATAAGTGCGTCCATTTACCAGCGCAAATGCTTTCAGGCATTTCAGAAAGCTGATCCCGCTTCGGGTGGAAGCGCCAAGGGTGACATCACTATGCCTGCGGGTATGCTGTACAATATTTCTAACAGCTTTTACTATCTCTTCATCTATAAATACATTTTCGGTTTCGGCCTGTAAATGTTGCAATTCGGCCATACTCAAAACCTGCTCTGTCGATTCGAGGTTGTTGGAGATGCCAAGGTAGTTATTGTAAATTTCGAGTTCTGTATCCTCATCCACGTAGCCAAAAACAATCTTCATGCTAAACCGGTCGAGTTGTGCAACAGGTAGCGGATAAGTGCCCTCCGTTTCCACAGGATTCTGCGTAGCAATGGTAAAAAAAACATCCTGCAATACATGCGTCAATTCGCCTATCGTTATCTGGTTTTCGGCCATACATTCCAGCAGTGCTGATTGTACTTTTGGGCTTGCCCGGTTTATTTCATCGGCCAGCAGGATATTGGTAAATAGCGGCCCTTTTTTAAAAATAAACTCTTTATTGATGTCATCAAAAATATGCGAACCCAGCAGATCCATTGGCAGCAGATCGGGCGTAAATTGTATCCGGTGAAATTGGGCAACATCCTCTTTCGCTCCGGTAGCAGAACTGATACTCTTGGCAAGGGTTTTGGCCATGACCGTTTTACCGGTACCGGGATTGTCCTCAATCAGGATATGCCCTTTGGCTAGAAGTGCCGTCAGGATAAACCGGATCATTTCAGATTTACCTTTTATTACCCGCTCAATATTTTGAGTGAGTTTAGCAATATTTTCAATGGCTTTTTCAGTAGAGATGGTTGGTTCCATATATATTTATTTTCAACGTTGTTTTTGAAAGGATGATCCTAAAATATTGGGTTCAGTAAAAAATTCAATGGTCGTAGCCGGATTGAGAAAACTAATGAATCTTTTTTTCAAAGTCAATTGTTTTTTTACCGAGGTTAAAAATTCATTTTGTTGCGAAAAAATCACCGCTTCCTCTGATGCAGTGAGCGTTTGCCTGCTGTATTTTATTTTCTGGTACACGGCAGCAAACCTTTCAAAATGGGTTTGAAAGCGAGGGTCAATTTCTTCTTTTGCGAATTGTAGCGGGGTACGGTCTGTTTTTTTGTAACCCAACTGATGCAGATAAAGCATTGAGGCCATATAAGTGTAATATGCCTTTTGCCGGATAGGCGAGGTCCGCTTTGCCTTAAACACATACCAACTGAATACACTGATGGGTACCAATAGAAGTATTATTCCTAAAACAAACAAAGTCAGCAAAATATAACCCGCTGCTTTTTTCCATGAAAAACCAGCCAACCCCGATCCTTTTGCTTGTGCTTTATCTTCTGAAACCGGCGCAATGATTTTAATTTCATCAATGGGGAGTGGCTTTGGCATTCTTTTCAGCAAAGAAATCCAGGGTTCGTTTTCTTTCGGAGGCAAATTTTTAAACTGTTCCGAAAAAGAAACCGCCACGATATCGATTCCGGGCAACAGGTTGCTTTTGTCTACCACACCCGTATCTTTTAAGATGGTTGCCATGCTGAAATCAAGCGGAAGATTTTGGGTTGGTATCAACTCGTAAGGATTGTCCCAATAAAGCATTTGTTTGGCCATCATGCGGAGCGTGCCTGCAAGGGTATCTACCGAAATAATGCTGCCATTGGCTACAAGCCATGCTTTTTGTGAAGTAAGCGGTGGTGTCTGATCTGGCTGCGGAGCCTCCTGCGATTCGGTACTCGGTACGGTGGTGTCAAAATCGAGCCAGCCAAAACCGGGAAACCATGCCTGCACCCAGGCATGTGCCTGATCTTCGTAAAACCAATACCAGCCGGGGTTTTTGCTGCTTCGGTCTACGGTAAGAAAACCTGTTGCTATACGGGAAGGGATCCCTAAAGACCGCAGTAAAAACAGGGTAGCCCCTGCATAGTAAGCACAGTATCCACGTTTATTCTGAAATAAAAAATAGCAAAGTTTATTGGCACTTGGTATGCCCGGTATACCCGGATTATCGGAGTACTTGTAGGTAGGCTGCCCCATGCTATCGGTGGCAAGAAAGTAATCTCTGATGGCGATAATCTTATCAACAGGTGCAGTGGCCCCTGCTTTTTCGATAATGTTGTTTGCCAGCAACCCAATGCTGTCGTAGTCTGTTCCACGAGGCATTTTTGTGTAATAGGCCATAAAATCTTCGGGTGCCAGTTGATAATCTTCTACTTGCCTCAGCAAAGAAAACCGCTGTTCCTGAAATTCACTCAGACCGATATCGCCTGCCGGATTGTACACAAAATAGGCACTGTTCAGATCGCTCACTTCCATTTTGGTGCGGTAAGCGCTTTTATAAATGTCTTTATTTTCTGGAGGTACAGATATGGGCTGTACAAAAAATGCCGTAGACGGTGCTATAAAATAGCGGGGAGAGAGGCTCTTTTTATATATCTCAGCGGTTACTGTTATTGTATTACGAACGGCCATGGTTTGACGAAGCACACTGGTATCTTCTCCGTTAAAGTACAACGGCATGGTGGTTAGGTCTGGCTGGTACAAATCGTTGTATGGTCTTAGGGTGTCGGTTTCAAAGGTTTGGGTGAGCGTATCGAAATAAGTGTAATAATCTGATACAAAATAGAGGGGATTGGGCGTAACGCCATCAGCAAAAAAATGGTCGAGCTTTGCTACAAATACCAGTGAGTCTTTATTCGCCCGGTTGTTGAAACCTTGCAATCCCATAGATGGGTTGGTGGCCGTGCCCATGCCATCATTTCGGGTAAGACTTCCTTGCCGGTCATCTTCCTTAGGTGTCTGACTTCGTTTCTCCCAGGTTTTCTCAATGTATTCAATATCCGATCTCAGGAAAAAAAATACCGCGATACCTATCAATCCTGCTGCAAGTAAAAAGCCACCAAGCCTGCGGGTAACAAACCAACCAAAACCTTGCTGATCCGGGTTCATGTTGCGGATAAGCTCGCTTGTGTAAATGATGTACAGGCTGTATAAAAGCACAGGAGCTATTGATCCAATGATATTTATTGTTTTGGGCTCAATGGTAAAAGCACTAACCAAACCGACTATTGCCAACAAAAAAATGGACCAAATGGCACTAAAGAAACGATTTCTTGAAAATCCAAAACCAGCGAGCCAGCCAACAAAAAATAAGAGCAAATAATTATTGGCTTTTACCAAAAAGAAAAACGCATCAAACTCTTGCGGTTGCACCCATTGTGCCATGGCTTTGATGATGGCGAAAAGAAGTAATAACAAGGCAGTCAGCGTTACAAAACGCAAACGATGAGCAAATACGAATAAAGCAGTTGCCATCCCAAGGATAAAAGAAATCGTTTGTAACTCCCAGGGTTGCTCAAAAACGGATAGCCATTTATCTGATACATAAACCACATAACCCATTACCAAAGCGGTAGGTAGAGCCAGTAACAGCAATTGTGCATTGCGCTTTTTTTTACTATGTAAAACAGGTATTTGCATGGATATCAGGAAAGAGCCGCGGTAAAGCTGATTTGTTTTATGCCACTATGGTCAATCATCGTTTGTAATTTCTCTTCATTCATCATCATTTTTTTTCGGTCGGACGATAGGAACCATTTTATTTGTTGCCGGTGGATGGGATCCTTTTCTTCTTCCACCCAAAGCCATTTGAGCCACTTCAGTCCTTTGGGTAACGGGATCGCCTTGCTGAGAGGCACCAACGCTAAGGTCATATTTTTAGGGCCATTAGCAATCAGGTAAGCTACATCTTCGGGAGCAGAAAGCGAAGAGATGCAAACAAGCGAAGCTTCATTGGGCTTCACCAGTTGTTGTAAAGAAGTTTCGCGTTGCCAATGGCTTACAGCAAGGGTATATTCTACCCATTTATTACCTGGTTCAACATTACGTTGAGGCACTTCCTGATCTTTTACAAATCGGATATGAAGCTCCTGTTTGGTTAACTGGTTGTACAACGACCAACAGGCTGTTTTATAAAAATCAAGACAGGTATCCATCAGCGAATCAATTTCGCCAAATCCCGGTCTTGTGTAAAAAGATACATACATGCCAATATGCGAAGCAAAGGGATCCATTACTTCAGGGGTACGAACCACAAGATCTTTGTTACGGGCATATATTTTCCATACAATTCTCCTTACATCGTCATTATTTTCGAAAAACTTGTAATTGAATAATTCGCCCTGAACACGCCGCCAATCCTCAATTTTAACCTCATCTTTTTCAGTTCGGGTAGGGGATATTGGAGTTACTTCTCTTGGATTCATTGCTGGCCGGGTAAAAAAGGACTGGTGAACCGCTACCGGGATAGCAAGCGAGAAAAAATGAAAAATGTCTTCAAAATATACAATCATGGTATCTACCTCATATTCCTTGATCCCAAGGACTGGCCATCGATACCATCCATTTTGGGTACGGCCGGCATAGCCTATTGAATTTTCGCGGCGTACTAACGAAAATTTAGGGGAACTTTCCATGCCTTTATGGTAAATCAAGCGGTAATACAATTGCCCCAAAAGTGGTTGCCAAAGGGGTTCTATTAAAAAATCAAGCGGTTGAAGTCTTCCCTCTGGTTGCTCCTTGGGCGATTGTAGATTTACGGTAAGTTTTCTACGGCTACTTGCCAGCCAAAACAGAGCAAAAGGAATCAATACAGAAAATAAACCAAAAATAAGAAAGGGAACAAGCACCCATTTAATCACTGAAAGCGTGATGGACATTACATCATTAAACACAGATGGCTCTGCTGTGAAGAGGCTTCGCAGCCATATATTTCCCAAAATAATGCCCGTAAGAAATATCAGGAGATACCCTTTTACCGGCAGATACATTGCGTAGCGTTGAAATTGGGTAAACCTTTTCCCAATAGATACATCCATAGAAGCGATGAAGGTAGACAAGGTCTGGGAATCGGAATGAATACAGAATGTATAAAAATGCTAATATTTAATGTTTTTCTAAAATTATACCATTATCATTGCACAACCTTTAGTAAACAAAGAACCATTTGGCTCTAGTATTTTTATGAATACCAATCAAGAATCGACTCTTTGTCCTGTCTGTCTTTCAAGTACCGTTCAATTTGCATTTAATTGTACTGATTACAGCATAACAAAGGAAATATTCGAAATTTGGGAGTGCAGCAATTGTCAACTCCGCTACACTATTCCTGTGCCATCTGAAGCGGACATGGGCAGATATTACGTTTCCGAGAAATACATCTCTCACTCTGATACTTCTGCAGGTCTTATTAATAAGCTTTACAAACTTGTAAGGAACATTACCCTGAGCGAAAAGCGCAGAATGGTGCAGCGTGCAACAGGCATCACGACCGGACAATTATTAGACGTGGGAGCAGGTACCGGAGCTTTTTTATATGAAATGAAAGAAGCTGGCTGGCAGGTTAGCGGTATTGAACCCGATGAAGGGGCCCGTAAAAGAGCATTAGACAATTATCATGTGCAATTGGAATCCACGCCCAATTTATTCAAACTTCCACCCGAAAGCTTTGATGCCATTACGCTCTGGCATGTTCTGGAACATGTGGAGGATCTGGAAAAATACCTGCTACAACTGAAATCGCTTTTAAAACCGAATGGAATATTATTTATAGCGGTTCCCAATTATACTTCAACCGATGGGGTACATTATGGTAAATTTTGGGCGGCATATGACGTACCAAGACATCTATACCATTTTGCCCCAAAAAGCATGGTGGCACTGGCCAAGAGAACAGGTTTTATAATGCATCAAAAAAGGGTAATGTGGTTTGATGCTTACTATATTGCAATGCTCAGCGAAAAATACAAAAACGGAAGCCCTCGTTTATTTACGGCCCTTTTGCAGGGATTATGGGGTACCATGAGTACTTTGTTTGACCGCGAAAATAGCAGCTCACTCATATATCTGCTGAAAAAATAATCCGCTAAATATTTTAGTATTACTTTTGGCGTACGGTATATGACATACGCTTTTGTTGATATTGAAACTACAGGTGGAAGTGCAGCCTCTTCAGCAATAACTGAAATAGCGATTGTGCTGCATAATGGGGAGGAAGTGGAAGATCGTTTTACCACACTCATCAATCCGGGTTGCGCTATTCCTCATTACATCACTGCCATTACCGGCATCACTGCCTACACCGTTGCCGGAGCGCCAACTTTTGCTGAAATAGCTGAAACAGTTTTCAAGTTACTCGAAAACCGGGTTTTTGTAGCACATAACGTCAATTTCGATCATTCCTTTTTACTGCATCATCTGCGGGAAGCAGGGTATGAGCTGAAGGTGAAAAAATTGTGTACTGTAAGGTATGCCCGCAAGGTATTACCCGGTTTGAAAAGCTACAGTCTTGGCCGGATTTGTCAGGCAACAGGCATAGAAATAGAGAACCGCCACCGCGCTACCGGGGATGTAAATGCAACCGTAAAACTATGGGAACACCTGCTGCAGCTTGACGCAGATAGCATTCAACTAAAAGAAATGCTTAAAGGGCGAAATCCGCATAGTTACTTACCCATGCACGTTCCGGCAGAAGTGATTGACCAATTGCCCTATGTACCCGGCGTCTATTACTTTAAGGGCGAAAACGGTAAGGTGCTTTATGTAGGCAAAGCGGTAAATCTTAAATTCAGGGTGCGCAGCCATTTTACCAATAATGCAGCAGGCCGGAGAAGACAAGACATGATCCGGAAAGTATTTTCGATTGACTATACTGCCTGCGCTACCGAAACCATGGCAGAAGTGCTTGAGTCGATTGAGATTAAAAGACTTTGGCCGGAGTTTAACCGGAGTCAGAAAAAATATGAACCGAGCTATGGGCTGTATTGTTTTGAAGACCGGGCCGGTAGAAAAAAACTTGCGGTAGAAAAAAGAAAAAAGACTTTACCAGCGCTTCATGTTTTTACCTACCCACACGAAGGGGTTCAATTGGTAAGAAAACTCGCCGCTGAAACAGGGGTAAAGCCTGAGTTATTGCTTGGTTATTATGATCCGGAAATACCCTTTCCGGAAAATCTGAATGAGTCGGTGATGGAAGTGGTAGCAAAACTAACAAAATACCTGCCCACCTTTTTATACAGCGAAAAAGGGTCTGACATGTTTGGTTTGCCACAAACCGTTTATTTTTTGGTAGAAGCAGGTCAGTTCAAAGGTATGATAAGCTGTGCCCCTTTGCCTGATGCCAACTTTTTTAGCCTGAAAGAAAAAATGATCTCGTACCCTGAAAATGAGTTCATTCGAAACTTACTTTTTTCCAGAAGCGCGGCACATCCTGAGGCACTTATTTACCCGGAAGAAACGGAAGCTATCTGAAGATGGAAAAAATTTCTTCTCTTAAATCCGGATTAATGGTGGTGGCAAGAATAATAGAAACAAGCAATCCAAGAAATGCTAAAAGAATATCTTTCCCAACCATTTTAGCCACAAACCAGCCGTTTTTCTTATCTGTTTTTCCTGAAACCAACTGAATAGCCACTTCACGGCCACCCAATAATCCAATAAACACCCAGGTAGTACTCATAGGTACTTTGCTTATGGTTTTAAATACAAAAAGAATCAAGGCATAAATAAAGTCTACTATAGTAGCGGCTCGTACATCGGTAATGGCTGTTTTTTCATTTACAATGTCCTGAATTTTATCACCCCTCATGAAAAATAATACGCCTAATCCAATGATGAATATACCACAGAAGAAAGCGAACTCGATACCGGAAAGTTGTCTTGGAAGATACACGGCAACATTGGCTGCATCCTGCATAATCCAAACCGCCCATAAGGCCCCGCTGCTGATCCATTGTGCTACTGACCACATGGGATGCGCCTCGCCACGCAGGAGTTTTTGCATTAATTTATGGGCAAGTGTCCAGATGATGATAGCAGCACCAAATGCAATGATGTAACCCCACATACTTTTTTCCAGCATATCGAAAATACCGGAGCTTTTTGTGGAAAAAATACTTAATAATAAAAAAGTTGTAGACACCGGCATCCGCATACGGGTAAGCATCAACAGGAAAATGGGAGCTGCGATTTGTAAAAAGTCATATTGTTGCGGCGTGGAGTTGAAGCCATCAACAGAAAGCCTTTCATAACTTACATCACCATCAAAAGAAGACCAGCTATACCAGACCGTTACCAGGAAAATAAGCGAGATATACCCCCAAAGCACATACCACTTGCGGTGCAGATTCGAGGCCAGAAAAGTTCCGATGGTTTGAATACTATCGTTGGCAGTGGCCGAATAAGCAGCAAAAATAAAACCTAACCACATGGCACTCTGCCTGTATTGAAACAGATTGGCCGATAAAAGAAAGGCAATTAGCACAATAGCAAGAAAGGTTTTTTCCTTAATGAGGAAAATGGATAACAAACGGTATAGTTTAGTCGGTAATATCCCTGATTTAAAATACCGATGTTTCCCTTTTTTAGTTGCCATTTTTTATTTTAAAATCTTAAACAGTGCATAAAGAAAAGCCGGGAATATGAATTAAATGTTAAGGAATTGTTACCAAAATGAGACGTGAAGAAACATTTGCTCGTAAAAGCCAACAATTTTTCCAAAAACTACATTCGTTAGAGGATTTTATTGCTTTTGAAGCATTTTTAAAAATATGGATAAAAAAACCACAGCCATAATTGACCGTGGTTTTAATAAATCCTTTTAGCTTCGGAATAGATTTACAGAGATTCTATGTTCCCTGTTTTAAAGCTTTTACAAAATTTTCAACATGGTATTGCAGAAACTTTTCTGCGGCGGCTTTTACCCCGTTTTTATATTTATTTACTTCAACCGAAATTTCCTTAATTACCGTGGAACTTTTATTATCTGCTTCATAAAGTTTTCCAAAATAAGTATCTGTTCCGATAAAATCAACACTCCCTTTTGCAAAACTCCGAATAACTGTATCATCCAAAACCCCATCTATTGCTATATCTTTTTTTAAAGTGCCTGTATATATTGTTTCAGCAGATCCTCCTACATTGTAACGCCCACTTACAAAATCAATCTGGCTTGTACCTGCGTAAAGGTCTGCATTGTTTAAACCTAAATCCTACATTGTAACGCCCACTTACAAAATCAATCTGGCTTGTACCTGAGGCAAATTCCACATCTTTTCTCATTAGCATGCCTTTGGAATCACTTTTAGCGGACACGTAATCGGTTGATACCTATCGTAGGCTGGTTTTCACTTTTATGCTTGCTGCATTTCCTTTAAAAGAATTCAGGTCCTTAATAAAAAAAACATATAAATCAACATTCGCAATAATGGTATCTTCAAGCTGACTGGATAATTTAGGAAAGATTTGCATGACTTCAAAATTTGGGTCATTGGTCTGATTTTTACTGATAGCACCCATAAAACCTCCCTTTTTCACCTTGCCCTGCCTATCGAGTCCTTTTATATAAAAAACCGTATCGGAAGGGTAAATCGTCATAAATCCAATTTGCTCAGCCATGGAAGGGGCAGCTTTTTCGAGGCGCTCATAGTTTTTATAAGCCTCCGTACTACCAGCTTTTTCGGGTGAAACCAATTCAAGTCCTTTGGATGTCAAATCCTTTATAAAACCTGCTTACAAATCATTGGTAAGTTGCTGAAAGTCATTTTGGGAAATATTACCCAAACCAACATTCAGCGCAGCTTTTGCATCTCCCCGAACTCCTTTGTTTCCAATTAAAGCACCCCCTTTGTTAATATCTTCTTTCTCATTGAATACCTGATAATTTACTGTAAAATTTGCTATGTAAATCTTTTTTGATTTAAGCTTGTTCAAGCCGGTTGTGTTATCCTTAGGGCTAAATTCACCCAATTGTTGCGCCTCTACAATAGCGGCACTCAATAAAAACAGTAAAATAAGACACGGAATTGATATTATCTGACTCCTTTTTAATACTGGTAATTTCATAATGTTTCCCTAAATTTAATGATTCATTTTATGACTAAATGCCACATTATGAATCGGTTATTAATAAGGCACTAAATTATTAAGCTCTCCGGATCTGTGCATACCCAATGGCGGGTATATTCTTTTTTCTCTCCTCTTAAATAAGACATATGGGTAAGGCCGAGGCTTTTTCAATCAAACAAAATCGTTCCTTTGGCGCATGAAACCGGAAAGTATCAATCAACAGGCCTTTTACATGTTTGCTCTTTGTTTTGCTTCCATGATTTTAGGAATGGACAAGGCGCCACTTTTTCTGGAAGAACCGCGTCGGGGACTTGTGGCTATGGAAATGCTTTATTCCGGGGATTTCATTCATACCACCATCCATGGTGCTGCATACTATAACAAACCTCCATTATTTAATTGGTTGATTGCAGGAGGCTTTAAACTTTTTGGATTTCAAAATTGGATACCAAGGATTCTTACCATGTTATCGCATTTATTGGTTGGATGGATGGTATTTTTGATCGGGAAGCGCTATTTTTCTCCCAAAGCCGGATTGATTGCCGGGGCTTTGTATCTTGCAGGAGCCGACATTTTATTTTATTTTTCATTTTTGGGAGAGATAGACGTATTTTTTTCTATGCTTGTAGTGGCGGCATGGTTTACTTTTTTCCATTATATGCAAACCAACAGGCGGCTCGCTGCCTACGGCCTATTTTATTTTTTCCTTTTACTCGCCTTGCTTACCAAGGGATTGCCTGCTATTTTATTTGCCGGATTCACATTGGTAGGGTGGGCTTTTTGGAATCGTTCCTGGAAAATTCTTTTTTGCTGGCAGCAATTTACCGGATTGGCTTTGTTTCTGCTATTGGCAGGATTATACCTTTTGCCATTTTTAACTCAAGGAGATATGGATATTCTTTTGAGTACCTTCTGGAGTCAGTCTGTAGAACGAACAGCAGGGGGACAATCAGTCTTGGAGCGGGTACAGGCTTTTTTACTGTTCCCGGTAGCCCTGCTAAAAGACATTTTCCCAGCTTCGTTACTCTTGCTCACGTTTACGGTGTCAGGCTTCAGAAATTACCAGAAGCAAAATCAGTTGTTTGTATTTTGTGTCATTGTATTTGTAGCCAATATCTGGGTTTATCTTGTTTCTCCGGATAGCCGTTCCCGCTATTTATACATGTTTCATCCTTTGCTGATATTACCCATTGTACAGCTTTTTTTGCAGTCAAATCCTCTTTCGAAAATGACTGTTTGGGTGAACCGTATTTTTAGTTTTTTGCCCTACTTTATAGCAGGCATTCTTGGGTTGGCATTGGTTTTGGTGCCGATGTTTTTAAAAGTGAGCGGGACTATATTGGTAACCGGCATTTGCTTTGCCGCAGCATTGTTTTTTATATGGATTGCCAAAAGGCAAAAGTACGCTCCCATTTACCTTACTGTTTTGCTGCTATTTTTAGTACGCATGGCCGGTGGGTGGATTACAAGTAGTGAAAGAGGTCAAAACAGTCAGGCTGCTAAAGACCGTATTGCGGGAGTGGAAATGGCAAAAATAATCGGTACTTCCCCCATTTACCTGCCTGACAGCACAAGGATTTCGACCACCATTAGTTTTTATTTGCAAAAAGATCTAGCCAGAATTGTACCCTTTTCATCAAACGCAAAATCGGGTGATTTTTTGATACTTTCCAAAGATCTTTCCCCCAATGCACAACCCATTTTGTACCAATTCGACTATCAGGGAAATCCATTTGTTTTAGTTCGTAAATAGCAGATAATTCTTTTACCGGGACAATATTTTTTATTTTAAAAAATGGCTCACAACCCATGCTTTAATGGGATCTGAATGGGAACCCAACATTAAGATATGTAGACCATCCCGCACCTTTTCCACCATACTGAATGGTATATTCAAAAGGTCCGATAGGCAAATTGTAACCAAGTGTAACCCCGGCACCTGCTATCCAGGAGGGGGTTAGGGTGATAGAAGATTTTTCAATAAAATCATAATACATCAGATTACCGTGCAGCGTTACATATCCATCTCCCAAAACATTATACCGAAATCCGTTTTTAAATGCCAGTACACTCTCGGAAGCAAGATCGGCTTCCCGTAAACCACTAAAAGTTATTTGGTTACGCATCACCGAGGTGGATCCCCCCATAAAAAAGTTGTTTGCCAGACTTTGATGGGGACCGAAATTAATACCTGCCTGCAAAAAGCTGACATTAGCCCAACGGCTGCCAAGCTGCAAAATTCGTTCAGCTTGTAGAGTCGTCCGCAAGTAGTTCTTATATTCTATGCCGTTTTCCTGGATCGTACCAATATCCTGCCCATTTTCGAAAAGGTCTACTTTAGGATTTAATCCAAATACATAGCCAATGGAAAAGTCTACTTTGTATCCTTTGGGTGGAAAAAATGGGCGATCATAACTATTGTAGGTGGTAATACCATAAAGCGTAAAAAAATCGTTGTGCCCGTTGAAATAATCGCCTTGTTCAATAGTAGGATTAAAACCCACATATTCCCATTTGGCTCCAAAACCTCCCGACCATCTTCTACGCGCCGAATTCAAAAACTGATTGTCAATTTTGAAATAACGGAAGGTGTACCCGCCGAGTCTTTTAAAATCTTCAATAAGCGGAAGGTCTTGAAATTCGGCATAAAACTGCGTACGGTTACTCCATGGATTGCGATAGCCAAATAGTTGTAAATGCTCAGCAAGGCCACGGAAATTTTCTCCGACATTCAAAGAGAAGAGGGTGCGGCTAGATGTACTGAAAAAATTACGCAGGGTCAAGTTTCCCACCACACTAAATCCCATCAGGCTGTTGAAATGCAATCCTGCTTTTAAGGCTGCCAAAGGTTCTGAAACCGTTTTGCAGGCCAGAGTAAACCCGCTGTCACTATCGGGTTGGAGTGTATAAGTGATATTTTTATACATTCTATAAGCAAAGGCATTTCGCAAAGAACCGGTAATCTCCGATGCTTCATATTTACCCGGAATTTCGAGGTTTAGTTGTTCAAAAAAAGATTCTACCCCACCTGGTGGCAACCCGGACACAGTTACGTTATTTAATTGTAGTTCCTTCCTCATGGGTTGAGCTAGAAGTCCGGCAGCATTCTGTTGATGATTGAGAGAATCTGCCAGTTTTTTGAAATAAGGGTAGTATTTCCGGCCTACTTCCAATCCCATATCTAAAATTTCAGTGGCCCGGTTAAAACTTCCGCTGGAAAAATCACCCATCGGCACATCTATCAATAAATCGCAAAGTGCCGATTCCTTTATCCGGTCTTTGTTTTCATTTAGAAAAACCACTTGTGTCAACACTTTCAAGGCATTGTCGAGTTCTTTCACATCGCGTAAGGGACTGCTTACAGATACTCCAATGGCATAGGTTGCCCCCATGTCAATTACATCTTTCACGGGGAAATTCCTCACTACGCCACCATCTACATATCTTTTACCATCCATATCTACCGCGGAAAAGACTCCTGGAATTGCCATGCTGCTTCTGATGGCGGTTACAAGGTCCCCCTTGCTCAATACAACCGCTTCACCGGTTGCAAGATCCGTTGCTATACAACGAAATCTCCGGGGGAGATTATCAAAGTCTTTTATATAGGCAACCGGAAAAAAGAGTTCCTGTAATTTTAACCACAATTCCTGGCTTTCGAGGAAACCGGTAGGTAAGGCAATTTTTCCTTTGTTGGCAGTTAGTTCAATAGCATACTGACCATACTCGCTTTTTTCCTCCATGGTATAGCTGCGCATGCTCACTGAGTTGGTAAGTAAAACGCGCCAATCAATATTTCGTGCCATTTGCTCAATGCTATCTGCGGTATAGCCTGCTGCATATAGGCCACCAACAATACTTCCCATGCTGGTACCGGTTATCAGGTCAACTTTTAATCCTGCCGAATCAATGGCTTTCAGAATCCCGATATGCGCCAGCCCTTTCGCTCCTCCACCAGATAAGGCTAATCCGATTACCGGTTTGTTTTGGGCCATACCTGCCAAAAACAAAATGCTCAAAAGCAAAAAGGTAAACGAAATTTTTTTATTCATTATCTTCAAATAAATCAGGATTCGGGACAATGCCAAATCCGGGAGCCTGTTTGTTGATGGACACTTTTCCCATATCATAAATAAGCCCTGTTGCAAGATCTTCTTCCAGCAACAATGGACCATCCATATCTACATAATCAATCAGCGGCAATAAGTGCCCAAGGGGCGCAGAACCAATGGTGCATTCGTTCATGGAGCCTGCCATTACTTTTAGTTCCCGCTTTCTTGCTTCGCGTATCATCCGGATGGCCGGAGTCAGTCCGCTACATTTGGTCAATTTAATATTAATACCATGAAAATGACCGGCACATTTTGGGACATCGGTTTCGCCTACACAGCTTTCATCGGCAATCAGCGGTAAAGGACTTTTTTCGTAAAGCCAGGCCATGCCTTCCCAATTGTCCTTAGCCAAAGGCTGTTCAATAAATTCAACTCCTAAAGAAGAGAAAGCGGTTATCTTTTCAAGTGCCTCTTCTTTGTTCCAGGCAGCATTGGCGTCTATCCTCAGTACAGCATCTGTATGTTTTCTTAAAGCTTCCACAATCTCAATATCCCGATCGGTACCCAATTTAATTTTATAAATCGGCCATGGTTTTGCCTGCATTTTTTCTACCATCTTTTCAATGGTATCAATACCAATTGTATAATCGGTTAAAGGAAGTATATCCTTTGGTTCCGAAATCATGTTGGAAACCGGTTGACGCCGCATTTTGCCAAAAAGATCCCAGCCGGCAAGATCAAGCGCTGCCACCAAAAAAGGATTTTTAGGGAATAAATGGTGCAGGAAATGCCAGAATCGGCCAGGATCGTTAAAATTGTATTTGGAAAGAATATCCTGCTTGAGGAGGAGGTCGGTTTCCATTTTTTCGGTAGAAATATCATAATAGGTAATGGCAGGTGCTTCGCCATAGCCTGTTAAACCCAAATGAGTTAAGGCCACCACAAAAGTGGGTTGATGGGTTTTAGTTCCCTTGGAAATAGTAAAAGGGTACTGAAATTTAAGTTGATATGATTTCCATTGGATTTTCATGTTTTCATGCTTGGTTGAGTACAAAAATGCGTTATTCTGCCGGAAATTAAGGCTTAATTCAACAAAATAGGACTCATAATGGTTCTTTTATTATTAATGGTAAGAATATCCTGTTTTGGACACACAGCAATCTTTATGTAATTTTGCTCCTCGTTATAAAAATGGCTTTTTAAAGCTTGTTTTTAAAAATATAAAACCGGATATCCATCCCACCAATTACGAAGTATGGCAGATATTTTTGAAAGATTAATTAAAAACTCCGGCCCCCTTGGGATGCACCGGGAGAGAGCACATGGTTATTTTGCATTTCCAAAGTTGGAAGGGCCTATAGCCCCGCACATGATTTTTCGGGGAAAGGAAATGATTGTTTGGAGTTTGAATAATTACCTCGGATTGGCTAACCATCCGGAGATAAGAAAAGTAGATACCGAAGCAACGGCTGATTATGGTCTTGCTTACCCTATGGGTGCCCGTATGATGAGTGGCAACAGCAATCACCATGAACAACTCGAAAGAGAATTGGCTGCTTTCGAAATGAAAGAAGATGCCATTTTATTGAATTATGGTTATCAGGGCATCATGAGTACAATAGATGCTATTTGTGGTCGTCATGATGTGGTGGTGTACGATAGCGAATGCCATGCTTGCATCATTGATGGTTTGCGTTTACATCCCGGTCACCGGTATGTGTTCAAGCACAATGATGTAGAAGATTGCGAAAAACAACTGGCAAGAGCTACCACTTTGTTGGATAAGCAAAATGCCGGGGGTATCCTCGTGATTACAGAAGGTGTTTTTGGTATGGCTGGCGATCAGGGGCATATCAGTGAAATTGCAGATTTGAAACAGAAATACGACTTCCGCCTGCTTGTGGATGACGCTCATGGATTTGGAACGCTCGGCGAAACCGGTGCAGGTGCAGGTGAAGCACAAGGATGTCAGGATCAGATTGACCTTTATTTCAGCACTTTTGCTAAAAGCATGGCTTCCATTGGTGCCTTTTTAGCTGGCCCCAAAATTATTATTGACTATATCCGCTATAACATTCGCAGTCAGATTTTTGCAAAAAGTCTCCCTATGGCCTTGGTAATAGGAAACCTGAAAAGGTTGGATATGCTTAGAACCATGCCCGAATTGAAAAACAAACTTTGGGAGAATGCGCTGAAATTGCAAAACGGTTTGAAAGAAAGAGGGTTTGATATAGGTAAAACCGATAGCGTGGTAACGCCTGTTTACATGAAGGGTGGGGTAGAAGAAGCCACCGCAATGGTAATGGACCTGCGTGAAAACTACAATATTTTCTGTTCCATTGTAGTGTATCCTGTTATTCCGAAAGGACATATTATCTATCGTTTGATTCCAACTTCAACACATAGCGATCAGGATATTGAGCGCACATTGGAAGCTTTCAGCGAAACAAAAGCTAAATTGGATGAAGGGGCTTACAATGCAGAAACTATCCCTGACATGGCAGAAAAATTTTAATTTATTTTAATTCAATATCTAATTACCGGCAGTTGCTTTGAAGGAAGCGTTGCCGGTTTTTTTGTAGGTTTATTTTTTACTAATCCTTCCACATGCCTTTTTTTTATTCCTTACTCTTGTTTGTAGGGCATAAAAATTCTCTGCATATTTCACATTCGGGGGTACTGTCAATAATACGGCGTATCCCATTTTCAGTAAATGAGCATTGAGCATGGTGCCATCTTCAAGATACACATTGGCGAGCAGTCCGCCGTATTGATCAAGCTCCAGAACATCCGTTTCTCAACGTACTTTTTTACCTGTCATCAAATTCTTTATATAAGCCGCCACCATTGGTTCCATAAGATGCTTTTTCTTTTTAAAAACTGATTTGGCCTCCGGGGCATCTATGCCTGTTAATTTTACTTTTTTCCCTTGTCAGTTCCGTCATTTATCCAAAAGGTATCCCCATCAACGAATTTGAGGAAGGTAAAAAATGAATCATTTATTGATGGGCTTGCAAACTGATCAGAACCATACCTATTTATTTGATCCATTTTTCGATTTTCACCGCAATGTTATAGGAGAAAGGTTAGAAAAAATTAAATCAGCGGAAGGATTTTCATGGCAGTTGAAGTATTTTTAAAAACCAAGCTCAATGAATAAATATGGAGTAAATATAAGGAGGCAATTCCCATACATCTTTGGGATGAATGGTGTTTTAATACACTTTTCAATTTTATAACGGTAAAACAACCGACAAGAATTACCTAAGTTTGTGCAAAAATATAATTCAAAAATAAATATATGCATCGTCGTTCTTTTTTGAAAAATTCAACTGCAGCAGGTTTATCTGTTGCTGCTGCTGCTTCGCTTACTGCTTGTGCTACCGGGTCCTCCGATGAATCGACTGATGCAAAGGAAAATGAAGCGGAACCTTTTGCATTGAACGAGATTACCATTGAAGATGCGCAGCAACAAATGGCGGCAGGTACTTTGACGGCTGTCGGGCTTACACAGCAATACATCAATCGGATAGCTGCTATTGATAAGGCCGGCCCGATGTTGAATGCCGTTATTGAAATGAACCCTGATGCTATCAAGATAGCCGAAAATATGGATGCGGAAAGGAAAGTTGGTAAAATAAGAAGTTCCTTGCATGGCATACCGGTACTCATAAAAGACAATATTGATACGGCCGATAAAATGCAAACTACGGCAGGTGCTCTTGCACTTAGCGGGAATATTGCTAAAAAAGATGCTTTTATAATTGGTAAACTACGCGAAGCCGGAGCTGTTTTGCTTGGAAAAACCAATTTGAGCGAATGGGCCAATTTCCGTTCCTCTAGCAGCTCTTCGGGATGGAGCAGTCGTGGGGGACAAACAAAATGCCCTTATGTACTTACCCATAATCCATGCGGTTCAAGTGCTGGAACCGGTTCTGCCGTAGCTGCCAATCTTTGTATAATTGGCATTGGTACCGAAACCGATGGAAGTGTAACCTGTCCCTCAAGTGTAAACGGATTGGTTGGATTAAAACCTACGGTAGGATTATGGAGCCGGAGTGGTATTATTCCTATTTCTGCTACCCAGGATACTGCCGGGCCCATGGGCAGAACGGTAAAGGATGTTGCTATAATGCTTGGGCTGCTCACCGGAGTAGATGATACAGATCCGGTTACAAAAGAGAGCACTGGCAAAGCTATACCTGATTATACAGCCGGGTTAAGTGCCGGAAGTTTACATGGCAAAAAAATTGGGGTAGATCTTAAAAAGCGGAGCGCATACTATCAATTAAATGATATATTGGATCAGGCATTGGAAGAGCTAAAAAAGCAGGGTGCTGAAATAGTGGAGGTTTCCTATGTAGATGATATCAATGCATTGGGAGATGCTGAACTCCTCATTTTACAATACGAATTTAAAGATGGGGTAAATAAATACCTCGCCAATAGTGCTGCGCCGGTAAAAGACCTTGCCGGGGTAATTGCATATAACACGCAAAATGAAAAAGAAGCCATGCCTTTGTTTAAGCAAGACCAATTGGAAAACTGCGAAGCCAAAGGTGATCTGAATAGTAAGGATTACCTGGAGGCATTGACAAAAGGGCGGGATGGAAGCAGAAAAATTTTGAATAGCTTAATGGAAAAACATGGACTCGATGCTTTTGCCGGTATTACCATGGGACCGGGCTGCAGCATTGATATGCTTTACGGAGACCGCTACAGCAGTGATTTTTTAACAGCTCCTGCTGCCATGTCGGGATACCCGCATATTACGGTACCCGCAGGAAAAATGTTTGGATTGCCAGTAGGTTTTTCCCTATTTGGCGCAGCCTATTCGGAGGCAAAATTATTGAACATGGCTTATGCTTATGAGCAGGCAACTAAAAATAGGGTATCCCCTTCTTTTTTGAAAAGTATGCCTGTATAAAACATTTTTATTAGGTGGAAATGCATGGAAGAAAATCCTAAATCGCTTAAAACCGGTATTATGAACTTCTTTTTTTACCAGGTGGATTTGTAATTTTCTTTAAAGGTCTTCCAGTCGGTTTTCAGGTTATGTTTTTCTCCGAAATACACCAGAATCGGTTCTATTTCCTTTTTATTAATTACCCCCGGAACAACAATGGGCTCCCCTGAAACGGGAACAATAACTGTTGACGGATAAACCATATTGCCTCCTAACCATTGGGCTGCAAGCATATGTACTTTATAGGTGCTTTTATATTCAAAAGTTTGTCCCATCCAGTCAACTGCCTCTTTGCTTTCTGCATTAAACTTTATGGCATAAAAATTATCTTTAAGGTAATTGGAAACCTTCTGCTGATTCCAGGTAGTATTATCCATTACCTTGCAGTACATGCACCAATCGGTATAAACATCAATCAGGATAGGTCTTTTTTCAGAGGTCGCCAGTTTTTGAACTGTTTCCACAGTTTGCCATTCCACAGCTTTTTTATCGTTTTTTTGGCTGAAAACAGGGAGAAATAATACCAGAAACAAACAGGGAAGAATAACCTTTACCATAGAATATTGTTATTTTGAAATATGAATCAAGTGTCGAAACATAAAATAATAGTAGCTGTTACCGGTGCCAGCGGCAGTATTTATGCAAAGGTATTATTTGACCGGCTAATGACCCTGCAGAACCAATGGGAAACGGTGGGTGTTGTGATGAGTGATAATGCCAAAATGGTTTGGGAATTCGAGCTCGGTGAAAAAAGCTACGAGAATTACCCGTTTACATTTTTTGCCAAAAACGACTTTATGGCGCCATTTGCTTCCGGCAGTGGGCAATACAATACTATGATTGTTGCTCCTTGTAGCATGGGCACAATGGGTCGGATTGCCAGTGGCGTAAGTGATGACCTCGTGACCCGTGCTGCTGATGTTGTATTAAAAGAACGACGCAAGCTTATTCTTTTGGTACGCGATACCCCTTATAACCTCATTCACATCAGAAATATGGAACAGATTACGCTGGCTGGAGGAATTATTTGCCCGGCGACTCCTTCCTTTTATAGTCGGCCTAAAACTTTTGAAGAGCTTGCAGCAACGGTTGTGGACCGGGCGGTTGACCTCGCAGGTTTACAACTTAAAAGCTACCGTTGGGGCGATAAGGAAGCAGAATAAGCAAGCCAAAAACACCTTTTTTTACCATGGGTAAATGGCTGAGCCGATTCCGTTTTTCCTTTATCCAAAAAACAATCCTCATAATATTGGGCTTTAACCCATTTTATGAGGATTGTTTTATAAAGGCGCCCTAAAGGCTTTCTCCATTTTATTGAATAATTTCTTCTATTCCCGGATATTGGCTTTTATTGAATACAAATAAATTGTCTGCCATGGTTTGGTTCAGCTTTAATCCATTCATACTGTAGCTGTAGACATTCCCGCTGTTTTCATAAATCTTGCTGCTCGTAATCATTTGCTGTACTTCATCAATATACAGGTAAACCTTATAAAAATTCTTCCGCTTATCCGTGGGAGTCATTTCTATTTCAGTCACCATTTTACCACCTTCTTTTACTTTTCCGTTGAGTTTATAAATGAAATCCTGATCATAAAAGTTGGTAAATAGCTTTTGAGGAGTGATGCCATCACTTGCGGCATCCACTTTGCTTACCAAAACCTCATTGGCGTCAGGCTCATATTTCCATACCTTTTTACCATCGCTAATGATTTTCATATCGCTCTCTGTAATCAGATATTTATCCCCTTTCAGATAAATTTTGCCACTTTTTGAGCCAGCATTTTTTCCTGCCCGGTTGGTTACATTCAGGCTATAGTTGGCTTCTACACTTTTTAATGTCTTAAATTTCTTACTTACCTTATCTAAAATGGCCTTTGCTTTTGGGTCTTTCTGCGCATGCGCCGTTAGTGTAAACAAGGCAGCGATGAGTACTAATAATTGTTTCATATTTTCTATTTAATAATTACAAATTTAAACATTAGACGGCAGAATAAGCCCGCGGTTCAATATTCCCGGAATGTTAACAGGTTCTTTGGATTCCGTTTAGAAGCCAAAGAACCTGTGTTTATGTAATTCAACTGATTTTTAGGGATAAATATTTTCTAGCTATAAGAAAATCTACCCTATTAAAAGCTATAAAGAAAAGGCTTATAAATTCTAAAAAAATCCGTAACTTATTGTAAATGAATTTCTTATAGAATTTATATAATTATTCATCAGCATTTTTGAAGAGTTTTCTGGTAGCCTTGGGTATAACAAGAATGCTTTATTGGTTCAATAACTCTTGCAGATCCATATCGGTTTTAACCAACACGTCTCTGGGTTTACTACCCTGGTTGGGTCCAACAATGCCAGCTTGTTCCAGTTGGTCCATTAATCTGCCCGCCCTGTTGTAGCCAAGTTTCATGCGGCGTTGGATCAAGCTTGTGCTGCCTTGCTGGTGAGTAACAATCAGCCGGGCTGCATCTGCAAAAAGGGTATCGCGGTCTCCAATCTCCAGTTCACGGGAATCCATGTCCTTTTCATCTACATATTCGGGCAATAGAAAGGCATCTGGATAGCCTCTTTGTTCGCCAATGGCTTCGCATACCCGTTCCACTTCAGGGGTATCCACAAAAGCACATTGCAACCTTATGAGTTCCCCGTTGTGGCTGATGAGCATGTCCCCCTTACCAATCAATTGTTCTGCTCCACCGGCATCAAGGATGGTGCGGCTGTCAATTTTACTACTCACCTTAAAGGCAATCCGGCTGGGGAAGTTGGCCTTGATGGTACCCGTAATAATATTTACCGAAGGACGCTGGGTGGCTATAATTAAATGTATCCCTACCGCTCTTGCCAACTGCGCCAACCGCGCTATCGGCATTTCAATTTCCTTGCCAGCCGTCATGATCAGGTCGGCAAATTCATCCACCACCAAAACAATGAAAGGAAGAAACTGATGCCCTTTCTCCGGGTTGAGTCTTCTTTTTACAAACTTCTCGTTGTATTCCCGAATGTTTCGTACACCCGCTTCTTTCAGCAGATCGTAGCGATTGTCCATTTCAATACAAAGGGCATTCAGGGTATGCACCACTTTTTTGGTATCGGTAATAATGGCTTCTTCTTCGCCGGGTAGCTTTGCAAGAAAATGTCGTTCAATAGCACGGTAAAGGCTCAGCTCCACTTTTTTGGGATCAACCAATACAAATTTGAGCTGTGAAGGATGTTTCTTATACAAAAGGGATACAAGCAACGCATTGATACCCACAGACTTACCCTGTCCAGTTGCACCAGCCATTAAGAGGTGGGGCATACTAGCAAGATCCACTACAAAATGCTCATTATCAATTTTTTTGCCAATGGCAATCGGCAGACTAAAATTGCTGTTCTGGAATTTTTCAGAAGCCAGTAAAGTGCGCATGCTTACAATGGTCTTGCGCACATTGGGTACTTCTATACCAATGGTGCCCCGGCCGGGTATGGGGGCTATAATGCGAATACCTAAAGCTGCAAGGCTCAAGGCAATATCATCTTCGAGGTTTTTAATCCTGCTTATTCTTACTCCAGGTGCCGGTACAATTTCATACAAAGTAACCGTAGGCCCTACGGTAGCTGAAATACGTTGGATATGAATATCATAGTTTTTCAACGTGATGAGGATCTGATTTTTATTCGCTTCCAATTCTGCTGCATCGGTTACAATTCGCTCTGTGCCATGCAGGTCCAGTAAATCGAGGCTTGGATATTTATACCCCTGCAAATCGAGTTTGGGATCGTAAGGAGCCAGGTTCTCTACTGTTTTCTTTGTAACCCGTTCGGTCACTTCCTCCTCCTCCTCTTCTTCCTCTTCTTCTTTAGGAAATTCAGCAGATGGTTTTATCTCCAATTCCATTTCGCTATCAGGCACCACTGTAACCGGATATTCAGGTGTTTTTCTTGAAGTAATTACTGGCGCTGTTTCTTCTGGTAACTGTACGTGGGTGGGTTTGGTTTGCAATTCACCCGGTGGCGGTGCCTCAAGGTCTTCTTTGGTAAAAGTCCCTGGAGAAACCACATCTTCCTGCCCTGGCAGAACCGTCAAAGGGATATCCGCATCCACCTTATCCGAAACCTTAAAAGAATTCATCGGATCCTTTTGGCTTTTTTTGGAGGGTTCAGGCATAATCACAGAAACTGCTTTTTCATCTCCCTGCAGGGTGTTGGCCCCGCCTTGCACAGGTTGTTGATCGAGCGGATTGGGATCATCCTGAATTTGAAATTTATTTCGTTTTGCCAACTCCTCCTGCATGCCTTGTGCATACAACTCGTTAATGGAGAGTCCTGTTGATACATTTGCTTCTGAAGCTCCAGGAGCTGCAACTGTAGTTTTTTGCGCAGCGGTAGCGGAGGCTGCTGCCGCAACAACGGGTTGCGGTGGAGTAGCCGCAACACCTGATGCAACTGCGGGTGCAGCAGTTTCTTCTTTTTCAGCACCGGTTTCTATTTCAAGGACTGCATCTTGATTTCTGTTTAAGAAGGACGGTTTGGGTACAGCCGGTACTTTCGGCATCTTAAATACAGGATTAAAACGCCAGATAAACCAGGCAAATCCGGCAACCAACAATAATAGAATCGTACCTGCTTTTCCTAGAAATGACTCAAGGCTTTCACTGATCCATTCGCCCCAACCACCCCCAAAACTAAATGCCGCCCCTTGGGTGGCAAAAGCCAGCGTTACACTGAAATAGATCAATCCGGTCAATGCATAAAAAACATTTCTCCAGATGCGAAAGATTTTCTTTTTGAAAATAAGGTTTACTCCAATGGTAAAAGGCAGGATGCACAAAAAGAAGGAAGCAAGGCCAAATCCCTTATAAATAAATAAATGCCCTGCCCAGGCACCTAACCTACCTAAACGATTTTCCACCTTGATGTCATCTGCAAATAAAAAATCTCCTCCGGCTTTAAATACTTTGTCCTGATCGGTTTGCCAGGTAAATACATAGGATACAAAAGCAATGGCGAGCCATAATGCCAGTAATATCAGGAAAAAGCCAATAATTTTATGAACACGTTCATCCTGTACCACTTTTTTGACAGTTATTGCCGGATCTTTTTCTACAGGTATGGTGTTGGATGGTTTCCTGCTCTTAGTATTTCGTTTAGTTGTTGCCATAATACGCTGCTTCAAAGGTAGGGACTGCAAAAGGAGTCCTGAAACCCTTTTATTCATACCAGGTTAACATCTTATTTCTGCTGATTTTTTATTCCCTGCAGGATGAGCCAACAGCCACTTAGAAACAATAGCAAAAGGCCTTCACCAAGAGTGGCAGATGCATGCAGGAAAACGGCTAAATGAGTGGAATCCTGATCAGGAAAAAGAGTGAAAGTATGGTAAACTGTAAAAAGTACCCAACCTGCAAGTAAACTGCCAGAAAGAATATCAATAATCCAGAAGGTACTTTTCTTTCGGGAAAGCATCCAAAGGCTATAACCTGCAATTGCAACTACCAAAACCATTACTGCCCATGTACTGTAGTTATCAAACAAATAAACCCGATATTTTGATCCACCAAAAGTAAATCGTTGAAAAGGTAGAAAAATAGAAACCAATGCAATGATTATCAATGTAATACGGTATTTATTGAAGCGATTGCTATAGTCCATTATATTGCAATATTAAGTAGAAAAGAGGGATAAGAATAATATCAATTGAGCGATATGCTTTGGGTGGCTCTTTGAAATATTTTAGCGGCCAACCAGCCACTTCCTATCCCAACAAGGGTTCCGAAAAAAATATCAATCGGATAATGAACCCCAACATACACTTGTGCAAAACATATTAAGCCCGCCCATAAAAATAACCAACGGGTTATTTTGCGGGATACCATGGGCAATAAACTCACAAAAACAAACATAGCCAACGAGAAGTGATTGGCCGCATGACTGCTTGGTAAACTAAATGCTCCACTACAGTGATCGAGACGTAACAGGATTTGTGGTAACACTTCGGGATCTTTGCATGGCCTTACACGCTGAACGGTATTTTTAATAAACCCACTGCTTATCTGATCGCTGACAGCTACGGATAGAATGGCTGAAAATACCCACCACCATTTTCGTTTGCCCATGTTCATAAGGCCCCAGGAAATAAGATATAAATATAGTGGTAGCCATATAATGCTTTCCCTCATCCAAGGCAATATGGCATCAAAAAGCGGATTAGCGATGGTTCTATTTATGAAAACCAATCCCTTGGTATCTAACTGCTGTATTTTTTCAAGAATGATATTTCCTTGTGACATTTCGATGCAAAGGTAACAGACTCTTGCAAATGCCGACAAAGCAGCGTAGGCTGTCTAATTTTTTTTGCCGGATGATCTTACAGCAACAATACGATCCTGCCATTCAGATTGAACGGTGCGGTAACTTTTCAGACTTTTTGCATTAATGATACAAGCCTGAAAGGCTCCATCCATAAGGAAAATATTAAGTTGACGGTAAACCGTTTCACCATTTTCATTGGTTTCATGAAATCCTTGCTGAATAAGCATGCCATCATTGGTATAAAATTTCCTCCACCTTGGTATAGGTGCTGCTTCACTTCCATTGCCTATTTTTTGGCTCCAGACATGAGCAAACAACGTATCCATTTTGCCGGTATAAGGGGTAATACCGAAAAGGATAATAGAATAAGGGTCTGCGTCTTTTATGTTGTAATTGCTCAAACTGAACACGCCATCGCGTATACTCGAACTCCAACCACCAGGCAAATCAATCTGGAGTTTACCCCAACTTTTTGATTGAGCTAATAACCCTTGCATGAAGAAGAGGTTAAAAAATAGGATACTTGCTAATTTAAAAATTTGTTTAGATGTGTGTGAGAGTGTCATGTGTAAAGTTATTTTTTTGTTTAGGGTGGAAAGTTCCAAAAAGTTTTTTATACCGTTTCCCTAATTAACGTTAAGAAAGTAAAACAAAGCTCGATTTAATGAAATCGTTCTTCTACTGGGTAAACTTTTCCAATATCGCCCACACATTTGAAGCCAAAATCTTATGCCCTTCCGGGGTAGGGTGTATGCCATCTGATTGGTTCAGGCTGTCTACGCCGCCAACCCCTTCCAACAAAAAAGGGATCAGGTCTACCTGTTTTGTTTGAGCAACTTCGGGGAAAACTTTTTGAAAGGACCGGCTGTAATCGGGTCCCATATTGGGTGGTACCATCATACCGGCAAGGATGATAATTGCCTTGGGATAAGCTGCTTTTACTTTCCCAATAATAGATTCCAGATTTTTCCGGGTTTCTGCAACGGCAATACCCCGTAGGCCATCATTGGCACCTAGTTCAAGCACAAAAATATCAACTGGTTGTTGCTTTAAAATCCAATCTATCCGGCTGTTGCCACCTGCCGTCGTTTCGCCACTGAGCCCCGCATTCACCACTACATAGCTTATTTTCATGGAATCCAGCTTTTTCTGAATCAGAGAAGAAAAAGCTTCGGATGGCTCAACTCCATAGCCTGCTGTGAGGCTGTTGCCAAAAAAGACCAGGTATTTTTGACTGGCATCAAGGGAGTCTGTGCCTTGTTGCGCAACTGAGGCATTCTCCCCTTCTCTTTTTATTTTTTGGGGTTCATTTTGACAGCTTGCCAAAACCATAAGAAGTAATACTATGTAATTGAATTTAATAAGCATAATATAAAATTGAATAAAGACCAAACATTTGCACCTTCCTAAAGTTGTAGGGTGGGGTGTTTGGAAATTCAAATATCCCACTCTTTTAGTCAACTATTCGTAGATTGACCGCACTTATGGGATTAAATGAGAAATGTTTTTTCCATTTAATAGTTTATTTAAAAAATAAAATCAGACTTTATATATGCTTCAGGTGGACCAATTGACTAAAACCTACCCAACAGGCGACCGGATGTTGACGGTGTTGGATAGGGTAAGTTTCAAAGTAGAAGCAGGTACTTCCTGTGCTATTGTAGGCCCTTCGGGCAGTGGTAAAACTACGCTGTTAGGGCTTTGCGCAGGCCTCGATCGGGCTACTTCGGGATCTGTAGTTTTAAATCATATAACCCTCGATGAGATGAATGAGGATGAGCGGGCATCTGTTCGCAATCAACATGTAGGTTTTGTTTTTCAGAGTTTTAATTTATTGCCCACCTTAACCGCTTTGGAAAATGTAATGGTGCCGCTTGAACTACGCAAGGAAAAAGGAATCCGGCAGCGGGCTATGGCTTTATTAACGCAGGTAGGGCTTGGTGATCGTTACAACCATTATCCGGCACAGTTATCCGGCGGAGAACAGCAGCGTGTTTCACTTGCCCGGGCATTTGCCAACAAACCCGCTATTTTATTTGCCGATGAACCTACTGGTAACCTCGATAATGAAACCGGCGAAACCATTGAGGCATTGCTTTTTGACCTCAACAAAGCCTCAGGAACTACTTTGGTACTGGTTACGCACAATCTCGAACTTGCCCGCAAATGCAATCGCGTTTTGCACATGAAAGGCGGCGCCCTCGTTACCGATGAAATGGTAAATACTTCATCTCAAAATCAGCCACTAGCATGAAGATAACCTGGTTGGCAAAAATGGCCTGGCGGGACAGCCGCAAAAACAGAGGCCGGTTGTTGCTGTTCATGAGTAGCATCGTGCTTGGCATTGCAGCACTCGTTGCCATTCAAAGTTTTGGAGGCAATTTGCGGGATCAGATTGAGGACGAAGCCAAAGCGCTCTTAGGAGCTGATATTTCTATTGAATCGCGTCAACCCATTCCCCCGGCATTGATTGAGTTTTTTGATTCACTAAATATGAAATATACCCGGGAAGTAAGTTTTGCTTCGATGGTACAATTCTTCCCCGGAAGCGGCACCCGACTGGTCAACGTAAGGGCTATAGAACCAGGATTCCCATTTTATGGAGAACTGGAAACAACACCTGCAAAGGCATCCGTTGATATGGACAATCAATCGTTGGCGCTTGTAGACCGGGGGTTAATGCTTCAATTTGGCGCCAAAACAGGAGATTCGATTGGTATTGGTAATTTACGTTTTGAAATAAAAGGGGAGGTGCTCAAAGTACCCGGACAGTCGGGGATAGCTGCTACCGTTGCCCCGCCGGTATTTATGCCGTATAACAAACTTTCCCAAACAGGTTTGCTGCAAAAAGGAAGCCGGCTCAATTATGCCTTATACATAAAATATCCGGCTGGTTTTGACACCCGTTTATATGAATCGCTCATTAAGCCAAAGCTGGAAAAAGAAGATATTCGTTTTAATGATGTAGCTGAGCGTAAAAAAGAAGTAGGGGATGCCTATGCTGATCTCACAAGTTTCCTCAACCTGACTGCGTTTATTGCTTTACTTCTTGGATGTATTGGGGTGGCAAGCTCCGTACACATTTATATGAAGGAAAAAGTGCAGACGGTGGCATTATTGCGTTGTTTGGGCGCTAGTGGAAAAGATGGAATGGGCATTTTTGCTATGCAGATTCTCATCATGGGTTTGATTGGTTCGGTAATTGGCGCTTTTGCGGGAACTGCCATTCAATATGCTTTGCCCGCTGTATTTGCTGATTTCCTGCCTGTAGAAGTACAACCCAAACCAAGTTGGCCGGCTATTTTTACCGGAATAGGTACCGGTGTTTTAGCCGCCTTGCTTTTTTCTTTATTTCCTTTGCTTGGTATTCGTCGTATTTCTCCATTGAAAGCCATCCGGGCCTCTTTTGAAAAAGGGGATAAGGATCCGCTGCGTTACGGAGCATTTATTCTGGTAGCCTTATTCTTGGTTGGTTTTGCTTGGCTACAAACAGGAGACCTTACATCTGCCACCTATTTCTCCGGAGCATTGGTTGCGGCCTTTGGTATTTTAACCGCATTTGCCCAATTGATTATTTACCTCGTTCGGCGCTTTTTGCCGGTCAGGCAATCTTTTATATGGCGGCACGGGCTAAGCAACCTGTACCGACCCAATAACCAAACCTTGACGTTGGTCATCACCATCGGATTAGGAACAGCACTCATTACCTTGCTGATGCTGATTCAGCAATTATTGCTTGACAAAGTAAAATTTAGTTCTGCCCCGGAAAACCGGCCAAATATGGTCATTTTTGATATTCAGGATGGACAAGTCAAACCGATAGAAAAGCTGACCACAGAATATCAATTGCCCTTAATGGGATCAGTACCCATTGTAACCATGCGGTTGTATGGATTAAAAGGGGAAACGGTTGAAAAACTGAAAGAAGATACCACCAATGGAATAAGCCGTGGATTACTTAATCGGGAATATCGGGTTACTTACCGGGATAGTCTGATAGATAGTGAAACATTGGTAGAAGGCCAATGGCGGGGTAAAGTTGCAAAGCCTGGAGATAGTATTTTTATTTCTTTTGATGATGGTATTGCCCAATCGCTCAAACTAAAAATTGGCGATCCGGTGGTGTTCAATGTACAAGGTGCTTTATTGACCACTTATGTAGGTAGTTTGCGGGATGTAGATTTTCAAAGGGTACAAACCAATTTCCTGGTCCTGTTTCCGGCCGGCGTGCTGGAGGAAGCGCCACAATTTTTCGTACAATTAACACGGTTTGATTCTACTGCTCAATCTGCCAGTTTTCAGAAAGCATTGGTATCTCAGTTTCCCAATGTCTCGGTGATTGATCTGAACCTTGTGTTAGAAACGGTGGATGAGGTATTGAGCAAGGTTAGCTTTGTGATTCGTTTTATGGCTTTTTTCAGCATGGTTACCGGTTTGCTTGTTTTAATCGGTTCGGTACTCATCAGCAAATACCAGCGTATACAGGAGAGTGTTTTATTGCGTACACTTGGTGCAAGCCGAAAACAAATTGCCGGCATCAACTTAGTAGAATATTTTCTTTTGGGTAGCCTTTCGGCATTCAGTGGAATCGCCATTGCATTGGCTGCAGGCTCCTTGCTTGCCAAGGTAAGTTTTGATGCCGTCTTGCTACCTCAACCTGTTCCTTTGCTGATCACTTTTGGAAGCATTACGCTCCTAACCATGATTATAGGGTTACTCAACAGCCGGGAGGTGGTCAACAAGCCACCGCTTGAAATACTGCGAAAGGAAGCCGGGTAATCCAAGTCAGAAGGGGTTATTTATTTTATCTGTTTCATTTTTTGTAAAAAAGCATTTACGGGAAAAGCTTCCACTGTCTTTCCATTTTTACCGGTCATGGTTTCCGCGGCGAAAAGGGAATTCAAGATCGCCTCTTCAGTAGCTTCAATGGCTCCCATGAAAATGGGAGAAATGGCATCATTGTGTAAAAACTGAAAGTTGCTTACGGGGTTGTCCATATTGTAAGAAACGCGATTTTGGGTGGCGGTACTAAAAGCAATTACATAGTCACCACTGCCGTTGCTTGCTATCCCGCCCGTTTTTGCAAGACCCATAAAGGCTCTTTTGGCCAATCGTTGCAGGTTACGGGCATCAAGCGGGGCATCTGTGGCTACTACTATCATACAGCTACCATCTGGTTTTTCGCTCAACAGGTTATTCAGATAATATTGATTGAACCATTGTCCGGCAGGTAAACCATTGATCTGAAGAACTCCACCGAAATTGGTTTGTACCAAAACCCCAATCGTATATCCACCTGCTTCTTTGGGGAGTACTCTTGATGCCGTCCCTATGCCACCTTTCCAGCCAAAGCAAACTGTTCCGGTGCCCGCCCCAACATTCCCTTCTGTTACCGGTCCCATTTTTGCGGAAAGTATTGCCTCTGTTACCTCTTTTTTAGAAAGGGCAAAACTTCGGATATCATTAAGAGAACCATCGTTGGTTTCTCCCACAAGGGCATTTACGCTTTGCACTTCTTCGTTGCCGGGCTGTTGTAAAGTGTATTCAATTACCGCCTGCATGGCTGTCGGCACCGCAAGGGTATTGGTCAGTACAATCGGGGTTTCCAGCAATCCGAGTTCCTGAACCTGTGTGCTTCCGGCAAGCTTGCCAAAACCATTACCAGTAAAAATAGCGGCAGGAATTTTTCGCTGGAAAATATTGCCTGTGTCTGGTAAAATAGCTGTGACACCTGTACGCACCTGCTCCCCGCTAATTACTGTTTTATGGCCCACCTTTACTCCGGGCACATCGGTAATAGCGTTTAACGGACCCGGATTCAGCACCCCAATAATTATACCTGCGTCCCGAACCCGTGGCTTCTTTTGGCCGTAAACCTGAAAGCATGCAAGTGTTATCCATATCAATAAAACGTATTTCAATGCTTGATCCATAAAGGCCAAGTTAGCAGAAATAAACAGAAATTTTTCATTGGAGATATCACTGCACTATTCTTCCTCTTTCGCATTTTTCAGATATTCTTCTGCAAGCTTTTTCTGCAGCTCATAGGGCACCGGAACATATGCTGCAAAATAGGTTCTGAATTTTGCCCTCCCTTTGGTAATACTGCGCAGCGAACTTGAATAATCTTGCATTTCTGATTGTGGCACCCTTGCCAGTATCTTTTGAAAATGTCCTTCGGTATCAATGCCTTCAACGATTGCCCTCCGGGTTTGTAAATCGCCGATGACACTGCCACTTAATTCGGCCGGACAAAGCACTTCCACTTCATTTATGGGTTCCAGTATCTGCGGATCAGCCTTTCCAAATGCTTCTTTGAAGGCTTTGAGTCCTGCCAGTCTGAAGGAAATATCATTGGAGTCCACTGCATGCATTTTTCCATCAAAGACACAAACGCGAATATCTCGCACATAGGAACCTGTAAGAGGACCTTCCTGCATTTTTTCCATGACTCCTTTTAATATGGAGGGGAGAAAACGCGTATCAATGGCACCACCTACAATACAATTATAGTATACCAATTTACCTCCCCAGGGTAAATCTACTTCATTGCGGGCCCTAATATTGAGGTTTTCGGGCTCGGGCATGCCTTCATACCAAGGTTCAATCCGCAAATGCACTTCGCCAAACTGTCCGGAGCCACCGCTTTGTTTTTTATGGCGATACAATGCTTCCGCTTTTTGGCGGATGGTTTCCCGGTACGGAATGCCTGGTTTTTTAAATTCAATCTCCAGTTTGTGTATATTTTCCAATTTCCATTTAATCACTTGTAAGTGTAGCTCGCCCTGACTGTGGATTAAGGTCTGTTTCAGTTCTCCAGAAATCTCTACCCGCACGGTGGCATCTTCTTCCTGCAGGGTGTGCAAGGCGATACTGAGTTTTTCCTCCTCCCCACTTCGCAGGCTTTCTATTGCCATAGTCATATTGGTAGTAGGAAATTCAATAGGCAGTAATTCAATGGCTTTACCTTTTTCGTGAAGCGTATTGTTTACATGGGTATTTCTGAGTTTTAGCGTAGCTCCGATATCCCCGGCTGTCAATTCATTTACAGCATTTCGGTTACGGCCTTCCAGCAGCAGAAGTTGATTAAACTTTTCAGTAACGCCCGTATTTTCATTCACCAGTTCCATACCCGATTTCAGGGTGCCGCTGCATACTTTAAAAAGGCTCAGTTCCCCCACATGCGGTTCGCTGATGGTTTTGAAAACAAAAATAGTGGCTGGCCCCTTGGGATCGCAGGGAAGGGGCGTGCCGGAAACGGTTGGTTGCGGAGGCATTTCGTTAGCACCGGGACAGACCACATCAATAAATCCCATCAACCGGCCGCTTCCCATATTTTGTGCCGTACTCATGCAAAAAACAGGGAATATTTCATGTGCAATCATGGCTTTATGAAGCCCGGCTTTCATTTCCTCCTCACTCAATTCTCCTTGTTCAAAATATTTTTCCATCAAACCTTCATCATTGCTTGCAATGGCCTCTACCAATTCGCGGTGCAGGAGTTCAGCCATTTCCTTTTCACTCTCGGGGATGGGTCTTTTTTCAGGTTTACCGCCATTGTCAGGGAAATGGTACAAAACCATATGCAACACGTCTACTATTTCATTAAAACCAATTCCTGGATTCGCCGGGTACTGCACAGCCACAGCATTAGAGCCAAAATGATCTTTGATCTCTGCAAGTGTTTTATTAAAATCGGCCTGCCCATGATCCATTTTATTTACTGCAAAAATCATTGGAGTTTTAAAGGATTCGGTGTATTCCCAAATCATATCGGTTCCCACTTCCACACCCACAGCACCGTTGATGACCATCACACCTGTTTCGGCAACCCGCAGGGAGCTGATTACTTCTCCTACAAAGTCATCATAACCGGGTGTGTCAAGGATGTTGATTTTATATCCTTTCCAGGTAACATGCAGCAGCGAAGTAAAAATGGAGTTACCCCTTTCTTTTTCCAGATCATGGTAATCACTTACGGTATTCTGATCTTCTATTCTTCCACGTCTGTTGAGGAGACCGGCTTCGAAAAGCATGCATTCGGAGAGCGTTGTTTTCCCGCTGCCGGCATGTCCGAGCAATACGATATTCTTTACATGTTGGGTATCATAATTGGGCATAGCACATTCGTTAAAAAGAAGTCCATTCAAAAAGCCACGTTCTATTGGCAGCCTTTGGAGTACTCCTTAAGGTTGAAAAAAATTGGATTCCGGGTTTTATTAAGAATAAAAAACCGGCAGTTTAGCCGGCTTACCTCTTTTTAATTGGCAGCCTTAAAAGGAAGGCTGTTACGAAGTCTTTACAAATAGAAGAAAATCTTTTGAAAGCTGATCAATATCCTTTATCAGGAAATTGTATTGTATTTCCAGATTATGGTGTGGGATTTTATGTCCAAAATTTGGATGTCTTTCTGCCTCAGCAATATGGCTTTTAATTTTATGTTTCAAATCGTGGATATTGATTTGCTGAATATGAAACAGGTTGTGGTAATGTTCCACTTCTTTGAGGTATTCCATATCAGTTTTTCCAGCAGCTGCTTTATACAATTCATTTCGCAGATGATTGATATGTACCTTGCGAGACTTGAGACTTTCGAGCCAGGTCTTACAATCAGACAGTAAGGACTCATGCTTTTCTACATTGACCATGTGATACGTTGTTTTTAAAGTGAATAAAGATGGATGTTGTAATCGTATTTGAGAGATTGAATATACAATTTTCTTTTTCAATTGTAAATTTCCGACCTATGTTTTTCATAGTTCATGACCCTTCTCATTTTTTAAGTGGTAGATTTGTTTCGATGTTACAAAATTCCTTTTCGAGGTTCCGCAAGCCTTGTAGATTGATTCTCATTATTTTATCATTGATGTTTTTTACATCTGGAATCAATAATCCATTAATAGCCCAAAATCCAGAAGTTTCTATCCGACAATTGGTAGACACCATCGCTTCTCCATTTATGGGTGGTCGCGGTTATGTAGATAGTGGTTTACCAAGAGCGGCTCAATATATAGAGGATTATTTTCGTCAGAAGGGGTTAAAGACAGTAGCAGGCAATTACCGTCAGCCATTTACCCATTCGGTCAATATTTTCAATGGAGATATGTCTGTTTCCATTAACGGAATAAAATTGGTGCCCGGACGCGATTTTTTGGTGACTCCAGGATCAAAATCAGTTGAAAAATCAGGGTCCTTGCAGGTTTTGGATAGTGTAAGGTTGATTGATCCGAAAAATCGGGTCGTTTTCGAAAAAGTGCCAAAACTAACCTGGGCTGTGAGTACGGTTCAGGATGATTATACTGTTTTTCAGCTGGTAGCAACTGCGTGGCCATCCTTATTTACAAATTACAAAGCCTCTGTAAATGCTAAATTCCTTAAAAATTATACTTCGGAAAATATTGTAGGTCTTATTCCTGGAACTGAAAAGCCCGATAGCTTTTTGGTTCTTACTGCGCACTTTGACCATTTGGGGAAAATGGGAAGCGGAGAAAACGCACCTGTTTTCAGAGGAGCCAACGATAATGCCAGTGGGGTAGCGATGTTGTTGAAACTAGCGGAAACCCTTGCCAAAAAACCCATGCGCTATTCGGTGCTTTTTATCGCTTTTGCAGGGGAAGAGGCGGGGCTGCTTGGTTCTGATTATTTTGTAAAACATCCGATGGTACCGCTGAAAAACATCCGCTTTCTTGTAAACATGGATTTGTTGGGTACAGGGGAGGAGGGTTTGATGGTGGTGAATGCAACCGAATATCCTGCGGCATTTCAAATTCTGGATAGCTTGAATAAGCAATCCGGCGCCTTGTCTAAAATTGGACAGCGGGGTAAAGCAGCCAATAGCGATCATTATTGGTTCTCCGAAAACGGGGTGCCTGCGTTTTTTGTTTACACCATGGGAGGCATTAAAGCTTATCACGATATATATGATTTGCCTGAAACACTGCCACTTACCAAAACAATCGCTGTAGGGCAACTGATTATTCGGTTCTTTGGACAGCTTTCCAATTCTGCTGCTCCTGAGCTTGATTAAAAATCTTTGATAGGGATCAACTCGTCCTTATCATTTCAGGTATTTCTCAATTTTTTTCCAATAGCCGAAAAAACCGGAGAAATAGCCACTTACCTGCGGAACCAACCAGTCTCTTGCATCTTTTGTGCCAGGAAAATGTTGAAAAGCAGGATGCTCTTTACTATAAATAGCCGGAACAGAATTTAAATGGGGGAGATCTTTGAGCGAACCAGCGTAAATCTGTAAACCTTCAATATTATCCCTGCCAAGCGCCTGAATAAAGTCCAGTACTTTTTCGCTTACCGGATACTGATCAAAGTGCTCCTTCTCTAAAAGAAGGACTCTGTTGGCCTCTTCCTTTTTACGCCAAAGCGGATCGAGATTGTAGGAGGTGTAAAGTAACAAAGGTTTTTCCGGATCAATGGTGGGTAAAGGTGTTTCCGGAAGATTGGTAACAGGTTCCCATGCCTGTGTGGGTTGCAAAGTTTCCGGAACAGTTTCCAACGGAAAGGAACCATAATCCGCGGCGAGAAAACTTCTTTTTTGATTGCTGCCTGTGTATTTGCTGATATTATCCTGATTGCAATAATACTTTTTACCAGAAAAAGCGGCGGCTACCCATTGCCAACTGCAGGTATTGCTCGCAAGGTCTCCATCTAGTAAATGATAATACAGCCATTCAGAAGGCTTTTTCCAGTATGCCCCGGCAAAATTGCAGGCGATCGAGGACAAATACATTCTTACATGGTTGTGCATGTAGCCAGTTTCTAACAGGTTTTCGATAGCCTTATCCACTGCATCAATCCCTGTAGAAGCATTAGGCAAAGCAGCAGGCAGTTCTCTTGTTTTCACATCGGGTTGCGGCTGCCGGATATCTTCAAACAAACCTTCCTCTTTTGATTGCCATACCCTTTGGAAAAAATCTCGCCAGGCAAGTTCGCTGACCATTTTTTCCATTTGGTATAAATTGAATCCGCGTTCTTTCAGGCTGTCATATACCTGCTTTGTACTTATAACACCACGACTAATATAGGGGGAAAGGTAAGTGACCGAACCATCAATGAAATTGCGGCTTTTAGCATACCGGGTGGGGTCAACCATTGTAATCCTATCGAGTATAGCTTGATAATTGGTTGGAAAGGAAACATCGGGAAATGCTTTTGAAGCAGATGGCTCATTATCCTGATGCCATTTTCTATAATCACTCATACAATATTGTTTCGCTTATCTTTTACTGATTTTATTTAAGGAAATCTGCCGTTGGCGGGTACATTTAAACCGGTCTACTGCAGCACCGCGGTTGGCGCTATGTTTGGTATTGCGGCCCTGTACTCTTTTCCGCCACATGCGAAAAGAGGAGGGCTTCATGTTTTGCCGCATCAGCGTTATGACCTCTTTTTCAGGTACGCCAAACTGCATTTCAATGGCATCGAAAGGAGTGCGGTCCTCCCAGGCCATCTCAATAATCCGGTCAATATCCACCGGCGTTAATGTTTTAGATTCTAATGATTCCTTTTTCACCTAATATATTTGTAGTTAATGCAATGCCTTCATTCAGGTTTTTATAAGCCTCTACATCGCAGAGGTAAAGCCGGTGGTCGCCACCTTCCATTTGGTTGCACACCTTCAGTTTCATTACCGAAAGTGCTTGCGAAAGGATAGGAAAACCTTCCCATTCTTCCAGCAGTTTTCTCTTTTCAAGCCGCCCGATTTTATCAATTTTTTTCCCGGACTGTTTACCTAAAAGGTTTACAAGGTTATATTGTTCACTACCCAGAATCTGTAAAACAAAATGATCCTGTTTTTCCAGATTTTCAATGGTTTGAGTACCATGGTAAATAGCCACCATTATCCTTTTGGGTTGCATGCTTACGGCACTCACATAAGTACAGATATGCATATTGGGTTTTACGCCAAGGCTGCTTACACTGTAAACAGGTAAATTAACCCGATTCCATGGTTTTTTACGCAGACTGCTTTTTTTGCTTTCCGGCATTTTTGTCATTTGTTATTCTTTATACTGCTTTCCTTATTCCATTCATCCAATTGCTTCAAAAAAGCTGCTGCGTTTTCCAGATGTGCGGTTCTTTTTTCGGGTTTCATTTTATCAAACGTTCCTATCAGCATGCCTAGCCGCGGGTTTTGGGTGAAAAAATCCCGGTGTACATCCATAAACCGCCAAAACAAACCATCCCAGGTAGCTTGCCATTCCCCTTTGGGCCAATTACCCATCTTCATCAGGTAATTGCTTCCGCTTATATAGGGCTTGGTGGTCATCAGGCCGCCATCGGCAAATTGCGTCATACCATATACGTTGGGTACCATTACCCAATCGTAGGCATCTATATACATTTCCATAAACCATTTGTACACCTCGTCGGGATCAAACTCGCATAACAGGAAAAAATTCCCCAGTACCATCAACCGCTCTATATGGTGGTTATAGCTCGTATCGAGTAACTTTTTAATAACGATATCTACAGGACCTATGCCGGTTTCTCCGGACCAGAATGCAGGGGGTATTTTACGGGTAAAACCCCAATAATTTTTTGTCCTTTGACCCGAACCTTCCAACTCGTAGATGATTCTTATAAATTCACGCCACCCAACTATTTGGCGTATAAATCCCTCCAATGAATTGAGTGGTATTTCCTTTTCAGAGGCTTTTTGTTGTGCCGCTTCTACAATTTCAGATGGTAGTAGAAGTCCTGTATTCAACATAGGTGTCAATACGGAATGGTATAGGTATTTTTCCTCTGCCACCATGGCATCTTCATAAATACCAAATTTTGCAAAGCGCATTTCGAGAAAATCTTCTAGCCAATTGAGCGCCTGCTTACGGGAAACCGGATATTTGAAATCATCTGCTTTTCCGTAATGGTTCGCGAAATGTGTTTTTACATAGCTTTTCGCCTCTTTTACATATTCATTTGGTTCGGGGAATGGATAATCGGGGACGGTTTCATTTTTCGGGAACTTTTCCCGGTTATCCCCATCAAAGGTCCATTTACCTCCCATTGGTTTATTATCCCCTTCCAATAACAGATTTCGCTTTTTTCTTTCTGCTATATAAAAATCTGTTTGGTGGTAGCGTTTTTTCTGTTCAAAAAAGGAGATTCCTTCTTCTAGCTTGTTTAAAAATAGCGGATTATCGTACCAGGTTAATTTGAGGTTAAAAGATGCACAACCTTGGGTTATTCTTTTCTTTAAAAGGTAATCAACAGGATCAATGGCATGAATAGATTTTATCCCAATTTCCGAAGCCCCTTTTAACCATTTCCTTATATCAGCATCGGGGTTATCCGCAGCTTCCACATAACTTACTCCATATCCCTTTTGCTTCATTTCTTCCATCCAGCATTGCATGGAAGCCCGGTGCAGGACCAGCTTTTGCTGATGAAACAAATACTGACTAAAGAATAAATACTCTTCTATTAGTACAATGGGTGTTTTTTTAGCAAAAGCTTTATGAGCCGCAAATAGCTGATTAGGAAATATCAGCAGCACTTCTTCGGAAATATTTTGATCGGAGGCCAGTTTCATAGGTAGAATAACTACAACAATAATGAGTTATCAATGTTTATAAGAAATAATAAACTACAATCAATAATAAAAGTTCCGTACCGCTCACAATCTTCTTTTAATCATTTTCATAATGGATTTGTAAGATGAGAGGTCGGATAGAAAAATTTTTTTATGGAATCATTGAAAGGAAAAAATGTATTGATAACCGGTGCGACCGGTGGCATTGGAGAACATTCAGCAAAATTACTCTCCCAAAATGGAGCTATTTTGTATTTAAGTGGTCGTAATGAAGAAAAACTGAAAAAAGTAGCTTCAGATCTTTCTGTACCTGCTGACCGGACATTTGTGGTGGATATGTCCAATTACGACGAGGTAAAGGCCATGGCAGAAAAAATTCACGCTGCTATTCCTGCACTCGATATCCTGGTAAATGCTGCAGGTATAGGTATTATTAAACCCATGGATGTGCTTACTTCTGAGGAATTTAGAAAAACACTCGATAGCAATCTGATTGGTCCTTTCAATTTGGTAAAAGCTTTTCTTAACGAAATGAAAACCCAGAAAAAGGGATTGATCATCAATATTCCGGGTGTTTTGGGTAAAGTGCCCATGGCTGGAGCCGCAGCTTATAGTGCCAGCAAGTATGGATTAGTGGGTATGATGCAAAGTATCCGGGAGGAATTGAAGCGTACGGAAATTCGTATTACCAATCTGTTTATGGGCGGGGTAGATTCAGCCTTTTGGGACAATATAGATTTACGTGTACAACGGGATAAAATGATTGTGGTGGAAGAAGCGGCTAAAGCCATTTGGTTTTTATGTCAGCAACCAAGAAGTGGGGTGGTAAGCGAAATGGTTTTACAGCCATTTAATCATCAGGCTATTTAAGGATCGTTTGCTCACATATTTAATTACATTCCCCGGTAATCATTTGCCGGGGATTTTTGTATCATAGTCAATGCAAGTCTGCAGGCATAATTCCATCAGCGAAATCCGTACAAGATGAAAAAAATAGTCTTTATTTTGCATTTAAATCAGATAGCGTATGCCGGTTTCCGAAAAAGTTGCCATTTCATTTGAAAACACAGAAAATGCCTTTAAATATAAATCCGAGAAGGATTTAAAGCAAGCGCTTTTCCTTTTTTCGAGTATGGGCTTTCAGTGGTTGGTACAGTTGGGTACCCGCATAACGCCATGGGCCATTCGAAGTGGGTTGCCGGTAAAAAACATTATTCGGAATACCATATTCAAACAGTTTGTAGGTGGCGAAACCCTGGAAGCAACCAAGCCCGTGGTAGATATGCTCGGCAAATATCGGGTGGAAGTCATTCTTGATTATGGTGTAGAAGGTGGGGAAGATGGCGAGGCTGGATTTGATCATGCCATGGAAGAGTTTATCAAGGTGATTGATTATGGCGGAACGCAACCCAATATTCCATTTATGAGCGTTAAGCTTACCGGGATGGCACGATTTGGTTTGCTGGAAAAACTCGATAATTTGATGCATCAGAGCACCAATACCTTGATAAGAAGGTATGAATGGGCTATTGAACAGCTAAGTGATGCTGAAAAAGCGGAATGGAAAAGGGTAGTGTTAAGGATGGAAAAAGTTTGTCAGGAAGCTATTGATACCCGGATGGGTGTTTTGATAGATGCCGAGGAAACATGGATTCAGGATCCGGTAGATGCCTTAACCATTTTGATGATGGATAAATACAACCGCGAAAAAGCAGCCATTTACAATACGGTACAATTCTACCGGCATGACAGGTTAGCGTTCCTGCGGTCAATGCTGGAAGCTGCAAAACAAAGAGGATTCCTTTTAGGAGTGAAACTTGTTCGGGGTGCTTACATGGAAAAGGAGCGGAAAAGAGCTGAAGAAAAAGGATATCCTTCGCCCATTCAGCCCGATAAGGCAAGCACTGATGCCGATTTTAATGAAGCGGCACAATTGTGTATTGATCATTTGGAAGCCGTTGCAGTTATTATTGCAAGCCACAATGAACACAGCAATCGTTTTGCGTCAGAATTGTTGCAGAAAAAACATTTACCACTCGATCATCCACGGGTTCATTTTAGTCAGCTATATGGCATGAGCGATAATATTACGTTTAACCTTGCCGCCGCCGGATGTAAGGTCAGCAAGTATCTGCCTTTCGGACCTATTGAAGATGTAATTCCCTACCTCATGCGCAGGGCACAGGAAAACACCAGTGTTGGCGGACAGACAAGCCGGGAGTTACTTTTGATAAAGAAAGAATTGAAACGGAGGGGTGCATAGAAAAGAAATTTCTCGTTAAAATATTATAAAAAAAATGGCAGCCATATAGCGGCCATTTTTTTTATGCAGGTATACCACTTATTTTCTTCGAATCATAAAAACTGCAGGTACCGGCCGCTGTCCTTCTTTATCGCTTGGTTTAATGGTTTCTTTACCATTCAGGAGCAAACAACTGCTGCCCCCGCCATCGAGGTTTAAGGCTTCTACACAACCCAGGTTTAAAAGTATTTCAGCTTCCTGTTGCAGCGACAAACCGGATGCCACACCGGGGTTCCGTCCTTCTGCCATCAGGATGATAAGTTTGTTATCCGAAGTGTAGCCCATGGCAGTTCTTGGATTCAATTCATCTTCTGTTCCGGCAAACATGCGCTCTTCCTTTGAGGTAATATTGATTTTACCCGCCGTAATCAGGACCGGTCCGCCGCCCATAGCCGTTTCCATTTTCCACTTTTTCTTTATCCCATTTTTCCTACCCAGATTTTTTTTCATGTAATCATACCCCGGATCTTTTGCAGCACCCTGCAAGGAAGAAGGCTTATCCTCCAACGCCATAGCGTATGGGCGGACCGAATCGGTATAAATCCAGGCAACATCGGCTGTTCTGTTTTTGCGGATACCAATAGCGCCACGGGTGATATATTGGTAGAGGCTATCGTTTTTCCCCTTGACGGAGGTGATATTATAAGCCATCATTTTCCCCTCCTTTATGGCCACGTTGATATTGCTATTGGTCTGGAAAGAAAAAAAAGTTCCATTGACCACCAACAAAGGCTGATTGCCTTCTTCGTAGTATTGCGTTGGTGTCTTTCTTTTTCCCGTAAGCACTTCCGTTGTAAATTCCAGTGAACGATCTTTCAGATCGGCTACAATATAAAAACAACGGTTGGGTTTATCATCAAGGCTATCGTTGCTCTCAAAAACCTTTACTGAAGCAGGAAGCACTCCAAATTGTTGCGAAACATCCTGCCATTTAAGTTGAGCGGAGACATTGGAAAAACATGCTAACAGCAACAAACATCCTATAAAAATTCTATTCATTTTAGGCAAGATTGTCTTGGAATAAATCATAAAAACTAATCAGTTAATTTTTGCAAATAAAAAAACCGGGAAACAATTTTGAATTTTTGTTTCCCGGTTTTCAATTTAAATAAATAAGGCTTCATTTTTTTCCTGCTCCCACACTTTGCGGCCATAGCCTTCAAAAACATGCTTTTCGCTGCGGTAGGAGGACCGGACCAACGGACCGCTTTCTATATAGTCAAATCCCATTTCGTAGCCAATATTACGTAGCTCGGCAAACTCATCGGGATGCACAAAACGATCTACTGGCAAATGCTTCCGTGAAGGTTGCAGATACTGCCCGATGGTTACTACATCTACCTGTGAGAAACGAAGGTCCTCCAGGGTTTGAACCACTTCGTCTTTGGTTTCTCCCAACCCAAGCATAATACCACTTTTGGTACGAATACCTGCTTGCTTCAGCGTTCGCAACACTTCCATACTCCGCCAATACTTGGCCTGAATACGTACCTGTTTGGTAAGCCGTTCAACTGTTTCAACATTATGACTGATAATTTCTGGTCTGGCTTCTGCCACCCGAAGAATATTTTCCGTTTCTCCTTTAAAATCAGGAATAAGGGTCTCCAAGGTGGTATTGGGATTAAGTGCTTTTACTGCCTTAATGGTATTAAACCAGATATTGCTACCCCCATCTTTTAATTCATCGCGATCTACAGAGGTTAAAACGGCATGTTTCACCTTCATCAGGTGAATGGCTTCTGCTACACGTTGAGGTTCGTCCCAGTCAAGGGGGTCAGGTCTGCCGGTGGCTACTGCACAAAAACCGCAGCTCCGGGTACAGGTATTACCAAGAATCATGAAGGTGGCCGTTCCTGCACCCCAGCATTCACCCATATTCGGGCAATTACCGCTTTCGCAAATGGTATGTAATTTATAGGTATCTACCAATCCACGTACATGCTTATAATCTTCCCCAATGGGAAGTTTCACTCTTAACCAATTGGGCTTTTTTATTTTTTGAAGGGGTGCTTCTACGCTGCTGCAACTCATAAGTTTTTATCTAATCTTCTTTAAATAATTGGTTCATCCAAAAACAATTGTTTATTTACGTCTGCCAAATTCAACGGCTATAAACACATTGAGAAATAATTTTTTAGGCTCCACTATAATTGGAGATTGATTTACAATGGTATTGTCTTTTTCCAGCATAATCGGCATGTTTGATGTATAGTATTCAATATTGAAACCAACTTCTAAAGCACTAACCATTTCATTGTATCTGCCATAATCAAAACGTACTGAACCTTGAACAAAGGCTCCTGGTTTTAGTTGCAACTCATTGAAACCTTTAAAAAGACCAGAACTCCCAATAGGATTGATTAAAAAAACATCGTCATAGGGGCCTTCTCCGTTTTCCCATTTTACAGAAATGGTTTCTGTGGTTCCAGGTGGCTGAATATCAACATAATATGGTTTGAGTGCGCCAAGGGATAAGCCACCTTTGTAAACAGCCGAAACCGAAACTCCGTTGCGGTTGCCTTTACCTCCAATTAAATAGCTTTGTCCTAGTCCCAGTTTTGCAAAAAAGAAATTATTTTGTTTGCCATAAATCAGGGGTGTACCAAATAAAAAACCCCCCGATTGCTGCAGACTGAAAACCTTATCTTCTTTTGGATGCCTGCGTTCCCCGATTTCGAGGCTGAATAAATTTGCTTTATTTACTGATTTTTGGTAGCCTTTTTCGAAAAAAGCGCCCCAACCATCCGAGTAAAGTTTCAATCCATAGGTGTTTTGTTTTTCATAAATGATAGCTCCCTCTTCCTCCTGCTTAATCAGGGCATTTATATTTTCACGTTTCTCAGCCTTTTTTTCCTGTTTCAGTTCTTTTTTGGACTTGTTGTCCGTAGTTTGCGCTTGTAAGACGGTATTAATGCTCAGCACAAAAACCAAAAAGGTAAATGTGCCAGTGAAAAAGCGTTTATTTATCATAATTTTATATGTGCGAATAATTCAGTCAAAAATTTATCAAATGTAAGGTATGACAACATCAATTTTATATAATGGAGCGTTAAGGTGCACCGCAACGCATATGCAAAGTTCAACAATTATTGAATCCGATGCACCATCTGATAACAAGGGGAAGGGGGAAAGGTTTTCCCCAACCGATTTGACTGCTACCTCGCTCGGACTCTGCTTAATTACGACAATTGGCATCAAAGCGATTGATATGGGGATAAATATTGATGACAGCCAGGTCGAAGTGACCAAAATCATGAGCACAGAACCTCCCCGTCGTATTGCGAAAATTGATGTCAAAGTGTATTTTAAAACGACAGCACTTTCCGAAAAAGATCAGCAAATTCTTGAAAATACCGGCAATACCTGCCCGGTGGCTAGAAGCCTGCATCCGGATATTATCCAAAATATCATATACATCTGGTAATTAGTTCCTTACAGGCTTCAATAAGGCCGATCCTACGGCACAGGACAAACAACGTTTAGCGTCGCAATACGACTTTTTAAGCGTAAGCATTGCCTGTGATTCACCAGCATTTGCCGCAGTTCTGCCAAGTTCACGGAAAAGTTTGGTATAAATGTTTTTCTCTGCCGGCATTTCTTCGAGCCAGCGTAAAGCTTTGGCTCTTACGGCATCATTGAAATGATGATGCCCATATGAAAACAGGATGGGAATAATGGCATTGATTAAAACACTGTCCACTATTTGGGAGCCGGTTTTTTTTGGCAAAAAGCTGGTTTCTTCCTCGAGGCCGTAATGGTAATGCCAAAAGTCGTTTGCGGTCACATCAAAAAGTTTCCTGACCTCTTTTAAATCTTCGGTTTCAAGGACTTTGCTAAATAAATGGCTGCTATCATGGATAAGCATGGCCAATTGTGCCAACCGGATGGTGGGAAAATTGACTGGACGCATCCTTAAAAAAGAAGGAGGCAGGTTAACCACCTGAAGCTTGTATTTTTTCTGTAAAAATTGATATTCCCGGTAAAGCATTTTAGCATAAGGATCCTCCAACCCGGGATGAAGCAGGCCTGCCTGTCCAATCAGCAATGCCTCTACCTGCGTGGGTACCTGCTTGTGTTTCACCAGAATCTTTAGGGGGAGTGAAGTGGCAATCTGCTGGAAGGATGTTTTGTTTACCGAACCACCGAAATAAGTGCACACCATCCGCCAACATACTTCTTCCCAATGCATTTCGGTGGCTTCAATATGCTGGCTGACCCGATTACATTTTTCCAGTAATCTTTCTGCCAGCAAACGATCGAGCCAGTTGTGCCAGTGCAGCATGGGAAGGGTTTCAAGACCTTTTCCACAGGGAATAGAATCAGGTGTGTTCATCCATGATTCATATTGTGCCAGCAATAATCCGGAAACCCTTGATTGTAATTCGACAACCGGAACAACCTGATTGTTTTCATCGGTAACCTCGGCATCGTGGAGCCAAACTACATGCAGGATTACTTTACCATAGCGGGCGTCCTTTTCGTGATGATGCCGGTACCAATCACTGCTTTTAATATGAAGTTCGATATGGCCCGCCCATTCGGTAGTGCCAATTTTTACCCGTCCATTAAAAAAGTCAGGTCCCTGATGGTGATTGAGCTGTCCGGGATGAATAATTTGCACTTTCTCGTCTCCGGTCGTTTTCATTTCGCCGGTGTTGAAATACTGGAATTGCCAGATAAATTGCAAGAGCTTTTCGGTCATTTCCTAAAGATAATAGCTGGTTTATCTTTTTTCAAATTTCAGGTAATATTTCTCTGAGATGCTGTAAAAGTCTGCTAACCGGCAGCCCCATGACATTGTAAAAATCGCCTTCAATCTTTTTAATTCCTACTACGCCAATCCATTCCTGAATGGCGTAGCCTCCGGCTTTGTCATAAGGCTGGTATTTATCAACATAATAACCAATTTGTTGCTCGGTAAGTGGATGAAAATGAACGTAGGTGGTTTCAGAAAAACGGATGGTTTTGTTTTTATATAAAATAGCCACTCCTGTAACTACCTTATGTGTATTACCGGAAAGCCGGGATAAATAATCAATGGCTTCCTGCCGGTTGAGGGGTTTACCAATAATTTCGCCTTCCAAAATAACCACTGTATCGGCGGCCACAACAGGAATCGGGTGCAAATGCCCGAGGTGGTTCTCTGCTTTGTGGACAAGGCTTTCCTGAACCACCTGTGCTTTTTTTACAGCAAGAAATTCGGGAACCTCTTCCACAGCCATTTCAGGAGGGTAGTCTTCATCTCCATGTTTTACCAATACTTCAAACGGAACCTCAGCCCACTCGAGTAATTGTGCTCTGCGGGGTGATTGGGAAGCAAGAATAATCCTGTTCATGTATTATTTTCAAGAGTATAAAAAAAGATTAACGGGTATAAATCAGAAAAAATACCATAGAAAATATGCCAGTTAGCATAATCCACTTGATTTGACGGCTTATTGCTGCATACTCAAGGGTTTGATTGGCATTCAATAGCTTTTTAAAGACATATATAAGGGGAATAACCACCATTAAAAGAATATAGGAGGCAGAAATCCACCATCCAAACTGGATAACATACACTTGTGTAATAACGAGGGCTGACAACAAAACCACCAACCAAACACCCACAAAAACCTTGCTGGCAGCTACCCCCCAACTGATTGGCATGGTTTTGCAACCCTCCTTCCGGTCGCCTTCCATATCTTCCAGATCTTTTACCACTTCCCGAACCAACGAAAGAATAAAAGCAAAACCAGCATAAAGCACCCCAATTCTGGAAAGTCGCGCTACAGTAGCAATTTCAGATTCCCGCAGAGGCCTGCCAGTCCACCATCCTGGCACTTCGGCAACCAAAAGCACTAAAATGACCCAAGAGGTCAAAGCCGAGATCAATACATTTCCTATAAGCAAGCGCCTTTTATAACTGGTAGAATAGTACCAAAGCAATACAATACAGGAAAAATTGGCCAAGGCGATCAGCCAGTTTTGTAGATGATAACTTACGTAAATACTCAAAACTAACCCAACCATTGAAATAATAAGGTGCCACGCAAGTGCCCAACGGCGACCGATTTTTTTGCCGACTACCATTTTCGCAGGCTTATTGATCTGATCAATATTGATATCGAAGTAGTCGTTGATGATATATCCGCCCGCAGCAATACAAACGGATGCAGCCATCAGCAGAAAAAAAAGAGGTGTCGAAAGCCGCAGTGGAAAATAATAAATACTGCCCTGTGAAGAAGGTACCACCACAAAAAAGTGAAAGAGAAGCTGTGTAATAGCTATAAAAACTAAGTTGGGCCAGCGGATAAGTTGAAGGAAAGACCCAATTTGTTTCATAAAACACGAAATTAACTCAATCGGAACACAATTCGCATAAAGCCATATTTCTAATTGTTACAGGGTCAATAATTTCCTGAAAAGATAAATCATTCAAGTTTATCGGCTTGTAGCTGTCTGCACATGAATCCATTTATTCTGCAGACGCATGGTTTTTTCAATAACATCCCGTCCACAACCGGTTCCTCCATTTAAAGGTGAAACATAGCGACTAACTTCAATAATTTCGGGGCAGGCATCTGCCGGACAGCAAGGCAGTCCTACAGCTTGCATGGCTTCAAGGTCGGGGACATCATCGCCCATAAATAAGGTATGTTCCCTATCAATCTGTTTTTCTTCCAGAAATTTTGTCAAGACTTCCCTTTTGTTGTGCACCCCCATAAAAATATATTGGATACCCAGTTTAAAAAGTCTTTCTTGTACCAATGCAGACTGTCCGCCAGATATAATAGCAACCGTAAATCCCTGTTTTACAGCTAATTGCAATGCATACCCATCTTTTATATTCATGCGTCTTGCCATCTCTCCATCAGGAAGTAGTAGCAGGGTGCCATCGGTAAGAACACCGTCCACGTCAAATACAAAACAGGTTATCTTTTGAAATAAGGAAAGCAATTCAGAAAGGGATTTTGCGTTGAAAAAAAATTATTTCTGATTATCGCGCCATTCGTACACCCAACTACTTTGGATCATTTCAAGGTGGCCTTCGTTGCTTTCCTCTCTTTTACCAACAAATCCCTCAATTTCAAGTACCCAATCCAACAGTTCGGTAAACCGGATTCTATAAATCTTTCCTTCATTAAAATCATCTCCAAAACGCTCATAAAGTTTAATGGCGATATCCTCGTAGTCGTTCCAATGAATGGGTGGTTCGTAGCTCATTTTGTGGTAGTTTGTTTGTTTGGCCGAAGCCTATATATTAATAACTAGGGTAGGGTGCTCTGAATATTAATTAATTTACCGGATAATTCTTCCCAGTATTTCCTTTTTGTATTAAAAGTTTATTCTCCTAAAAACTGACTTTGGTCGGGTACAAGTACTTCGAGTACACCTTCTCCATCTTCCAGTACACATTGGCAACCGAGCCGGCTGATGAGTCTTGGGTTTACTGCCCTGTCTATAAAATCCTCTTCTCTATCGGTAATATCCGGAAGAAATTCCTCTCCTTTTTGTACATAAACATGGCAAGTGCTGCATGCGCATACGCCACCACAGTTATGATGCAGGTTTATGTCGTTTTCAAGGGCAATCTCCAGAATAGAATCACCTGCATCAATATTTTCAATAGTAATCGGTTCTAATCTTTTTTCCTCAAATTTAAAATGAATCTTATACATATTATATATCTGTATCTTTTTGGGTCGCAAAAATAGCTTTTACAGTTGGTTAATTAAACTATTATAACTGCCTCCATCGCTTTTAGTTGGACAAAATATCCAAATTTATCGTTTTCCGTAATGCTTAAGAAGTCGTAAAGCCTGCATATGCTTGTATGCTTTGGGTCATGACCTGATATAAATGAGCAATGTTTGGGTAATCTTTTAACAAATCGAGGTGATTTTGGATCGATGTCAGATCATTTCGTACAGCGGGACCCGTTTGGATTTGGTTGGGCGGAAAGCTATGTAACCTGCTTACAGTATGTTCCATTAGCGGCAACAGAAGGTTGAAATCAATTTTTTCCTGCAGGCAGAAGTCATTTGCAATGGTAAATAGATGATTGGTAAAATTGGAAACCAGCACAGCAGCAAGATGCAGTCGTAAGCGGTCTGCGTCATTTGCAAAGCCGGTTTTACCGGAAAGGCTTGCGGCAAAATTGGCAATAATGGTTTTGTTATCCGGTGTATTTCCATCCACCAACAGGGGGATATGATGGTAATGGACGATTTCCTTACGCAAGCTTTGTAATGGATACAGCACACCATAATTTTTGGATACGCCTGAAAGAACCTCCATGGAAACTGCCCCTGCTGTGTGTACAATAATCCCTTTTTCAAGTTGCAGGTTATCTGCAAAAGCAGCTAAGGCCCCGTCTGACAAGGCAGCAATGTAAAAATCAGCATCCTTGGAAATAGCAGACCATTCGGTTACGGGTTCTGCATTCATTTCTTTTGCCAATTCTTCCACGGAAGCAGGCGTTCTGCCAAATACCTGCAATACTTCATAGTTAGCAAAGAGGCAAAGTCTGCCAAGGCAGGTAGCTACATTTCCGGAACCAAGGAGCACAATTTTCATTACAAATCAGCATCTACAATATTTGTAAATTTACCATTTTCAATCACTTAGAGAGAGATAAATAAAAACCATCCTATGAACTCCCCCCGAAAAGATGCACTTTTGCAGTATAAATTGAAATGTATTGGCTACTCCCAAACTTACATCTGCGCAAAAACTTGCTATAAACTACTACCGGGCCAAACTGAACCTGATTAATATTATCTCACCCCGTTTGGCAGCACATCAGGCATTTGATTTGTTTACCAAACCCTATGGATCTCCCAGAAAAAGGAAATCCAATGCCAAAGAAAAACCAGAACTACTGTCGCTTTTTTCTGAAGGGCAGAAGATGAGTGGTTACCGGTGGCGGGCCAAACCTGATAATGAAAAGAAATTACTGATTATACATGGATTTGCAGGGAGTGTAACTGCTTTTGACCGCTACCTGATTCCATTTCAACGAACCGGATACGATGTGTATGCTTATGATGCACCCGGGCACGGCGGAAGCGGAGGTAACCGGCTGAATGTGAAGATTTACGTATCGCTTATAAAAACCATTATAAAAACCCATGGACCTTTTGATGGGTATATGGCGCATAGTTTAGGTGGGCTCGCCCTTATGATTGCCCTGCACGAACTGGCAATGAAGGACAGACCTAAAGTGGCGCTGATAGCTCCTGCTACGGAAAGTACAAGCGCAGCAGATAAGTTTTTTGAATTTTTACAGTTGCCTGAATCTTTGCGAAATGCCTTTGAAAAGCATATAGAAAGATTAGGGGGGATGCCTTTGGAGTGGTATTCCGTAAGCCGGGTTTTGGAAGAAACAAGCGCGCAAATATTATGGCTACACGATGAAGACGATGCCACCACGCCAATTGGAGACGTATATCCTTTATTAGAAAAAAATCCGGCACATGTTCACTTTTATATTACCAAAGGTCTTGGTCACAGCTCCATTTACCGCGACAATAAAGTGAAGCGAAAAATTTTAGATTTTTTTGAACCCATGGAAGGGCTTTCGAATGAGGGAAACTTAGAGGAAAGCTAAAAAAAACTGGTTTTTTCAAAACTATCTTAATATTGCCTTTAATTACACCCTTCATTTAAAACATTTTAAAACGCGAATCATTTTAGGATATGGCAAAAAACTTATTGATTGTAGAAAGCCCGGCAAAAGCAAAAACCATTGAAAAAATTCTTGGTAAAGACTTTGAAGTGAAAAGTTGTTACGGCCACATCCGCGATTTAACCAAGGATGATATGGGTATCAATATCGAACAGGGTTTTGAACCTACTTATATTATATCTGAGGAAAAGCAAAAAGTAGTCAGCGAGCTCAAAAAACTGGCCAAGTCTAGCAAAGAAGTATGGTTAGCGAGTGACGAGGACCGGGAGGGAGAGAGCATAAGCTGGCATTTGTGCGAGGTCCTTGGGCTCGATCCGGCTGTTACCAAACGGATTGTTTTCCATGAAATCACCAAACCTGCAATACAAAAAGCAGTTGCCAATCCCCGGTTGCTCGATATGAACCTTGTGAATGCCCAACAAGCCCGCAGGATTGTAGATCGGATTGTAGGTTTCGAAATCAGCCCTGTTTTATGGCGTAAGATCGGTATGCAGCGTAGCCTGAGTGCTGGCCGGGTTCAATCGGTAGCTGTTCGGTTGCTGGTGGAAAAAGAGCGGGAAATCAATGCTTTTCTACCTGAAAGTGCCTTCCATCTGCGAGCCGACCTCGTAGCGAAAGACATTCATGACAAAGAAATTGAGTTTACAGCCGATGGGCATAAATACAAATCCTCCGATGATGCAGAAGCCTTTTTGAAAAGCTGTATCGGGGCTACTTACAAAGTAAATGATATTACGGTAAAGCCTGGTAAAAGAACACCGGCAGCTCCTTTTACCACAAGTACGCTTCAGCAGGAAGCTAGCCGGAAAATGGGGTATGGTGTTAGTAAAACCATGCAGATTGCTCAAAAACTATACGAAGCGGGACATATTTCCTATATGCGTACCGACAGTGTTAACCTGAGTGATACGGCAAGGGAAGATATAAAAGCCAATATCAAAAGCCATTATGGAGAAAAATACTATCAGGAGAGGCGATATAAAAATAAGAATGAAAATGCTCAGGAAGCCCACGAAGCCATCCGGCCTACTTACATGGAACATCATTCCATTGAGGATTCTGAAGGCAGGCGTTTGTATGAGTTGATCTGGAAAAGAACCATCGCTTCGCAAATGGCAGATGCAGTTACCGAAAAAACGATTGCAAAAATTGGTATCAGTACCAATAAGGAAGAACTGACAGCAAGCGGTGAGGTAATCAAATTTGATGGTTTTCTTGCTGCTTATATGGAAAGTACCGACGACGATGAAGAAGAAAAAGAAGACGGTCGCCTGCCCAATCTGACGGTTGGTCAGTCCATCCGCTTTATACAGATGAAGGCCACTGAAAAATTTACCCGTCCATCTGCAAGATATACAGAAGCATCGCTTGTGAAAAAGCTGGAAGAACTTGGGATAGGTCGTCCTTCTACTTATGCTCCAACCATAAGTACCATTTTAAAACGTGGTTATGTTGAGAAAAAAGATCGCGATGGAGAGCAAAGGGCCTTCCGCCTGCTGACCCTGAAAAAAGATGCAATAAGCAAGGTGGTGGAAAGTGAAACCTTTGGTACGGAAAAAAGTAAGCTGTTTCCTACAGACCTGGGTTTTGTGGTAACAGACTTCTTGAATAAGCACTTTGATAATGTGATGGACTACGGTTTTACCGCAAGCATAGAAGAGCAATTTGACCTGATTGCAGATGGCAAACAGCAATGGCAAAAAATGGTCAAAGATTTTTACAGCCCTTTCCACAAAGAGGTAGAACAAACGCTTGAGACTGCTGAAAGAGCCACAGGAGAGCGCTTTTTAGGAGAACATCCCGAAACACGGAAACCAGTGATTGCCCGTATGGGGCGTTATGGTGCTATGATTCAGGTAGGTTCCACAGAAGAAGAGGAAAAACCACAATTTGCCAGTCTGAAGACCAATCAAAGTATTGAAACCATCACTTTTGAAGAGGCTCTTGATCTTTTCAAACTGCCTATGAATCTCGGAACTTTAGAAGAGAAAGAAGTGATTGTGGGTATTGGCCGGTTTGGCCCTTATGTAAAATTTGGAGAAGATTTCATTTCGCTGCCTAAAGGCGAAGACCCTTTAGCGGTAGACATGAACAGGGCGAAAGAAATCATTGCCGAAAAAAATAAAGCAGATGCACCGATTGCAACTTTCCAGAACCTGCCGGTTACCAAAGGCAAGGGACGCTTCGGGCCCTTTATAAAATGGAATGACCAATTCATAAATGTTCCCCGCCGGTATAATTTTGATAACCTTTCCTCAAGCGATATCAAAGAGCTGATAGAAACCAAAATTGAAAAAGAAGCCAACCGCTACATACAGGAGTTTCCCGAATGGAAAATGAGTATTGAGAATGGTCGTTGGGGTCCCTTTATCCGTTTTGGTAAAAAAATGTTGAAGCTTAGCAAGCCGGGTAAAAGTAAGTTTACGCCAGAAGAAGCGGCTGAAATAAACGTGGAAGAGGTAAAAGCGATGGTAGAAGCACAGCTTCCCGGAGCTTTCGATAAAAAAACAGCAGCGAAAAAAGAAACTACAAAAAAGGCTGTACCAAAAAAGGCTTCTACAAAAAGAACCGCCCCAAAAAAAGCAGCCTCAAAAAAGAAATAGTTTATAAGGCCATGTTTTCCAACCACTGCGACAGTTAAAGTTAAACCGTCGCAGTGGTTTACTGTCCATATACTTTTTGCCGGAGCATTTCCCTGATACCCGCATGCCATTCATTTTGCAAAATACTGAGGATAATACTATTTCGTCTTTGGCCGGTGGAACCTACAAGGTGGCTTCGTAAAACACCCTCCTCGGTACAACCAATACTTTTCATAGCCCGTATACTCCTTTCATTTTCGAGATGCGCCCTGAACTCAACCCGTTCCATACCCAGTTGATCAAAAGCATATTCCAGCAGTAAGTATTTACAATGTTTGTTGACGCCGGTTCCCTGAAAAGCTTTTCCATACCAGGTATACCCCAACTGTAAACTCTTATGGAATGGTTGAATATCGCAAAAGCGGGTACTTCCTGCATATTGCTTAGTTAGTTTATCAAACACAATAAAAGGGTATTCTAGTCCTACTTCCCGCCCTTGAAAAGCTTTATCGATATATTTTCGGAGATTATCCTCCCCGGCGGCGGAAGTGATACTGAAATTCCAAAGGTCACCTTCATAAAGCGAAAAGGGTTTCAGATACTCAAAATCAATCGACTGTAAGGGTCTTAAAAGGACCCGATCATCTTCCAGTTCTTGAAAAATAGTTGTGTCCATACAAGCGCAATATTATTGGCTGGAAAAAATGGTATGCGTTTTAAGGAAGGATTTTACCCAATCAAACGGTGTTCATAGGCATATTTTACCAAGCCAATAACGCCACTTGTTTTTGTTTTTCTAAAAATATTTTTTCGATGCGTTTCTACCGTTCTTTCCGAAATAAATAAAGATTCAGCAATATCCCTATTGGAATACTCTTTCTCAATCAACCGGATAATTTCAATTTCCCGATTGGTTAACTGGGCTTCCTCACTTTCTTTTTTTACCTTGGATGTTTTTTCCAGTTCGGTCAATATTTCTTCACCAAAATAAATACCCCCACCCGCAATTTTACGAATGGCCGTTTCCAATTCTGCTTTCCCAATATTTTTTAAAACATATCCATTTATATCGGCATTGTTGATCATTTCATCCACAATTTCGCCTGCACCGCTCATACTTAAAGCAAGAATTTTCATATCGGGGAATTGCGTTCTGATTTGTTTCGCCAGCGCTTGCCCGTTCATTTCAGGCATCATTACATCAGTTAATAAAACATCTGCTGAAAGGGTCGCTAGCATTTGCGTTACTTTTTTCGATTGAGTACTAAACCCCACTATGGTAAAATCTTCTATATCGTCGAGTAGTGCTTTTAAACCATCAATCACTATCTGATGGTCATCCACAATAAATATGCTGATTTTATCCATACCCGAACAGTATTAAGCCCTATGTTAAAATTAAGTTAAAGTAACTACTAAATATAATACTGCCTATTATGATACTATTTATTTATAACGGAATGTAGATTCCAATAGAAGTTCCTTTGCCGGGTACACTGCTCAAATCTATACTTCCCTTTAAAAACGCAATACGTGCTTGTATATTTTGCAGTCCGATACCAGCCGATTTCTTTTTGGTATCAAATCCCTTCCCATTATCTTCAATGGTTATATCTATGCCTTCCTTATTTCGAAGCAGCGAAAGGTCGAGCCGGTTTGCCTGGCTGTGTTTTATCACATTTGTGATACACTCTTGTATGATGCGGTACAGAACGGATTCCGTTTCAGGCATCAATCTTTCTTCGAGCCCTTCTATATGCAACTGTATTTTTAATACTTTTTGGTCAATCTTTTGGATAAAATCGCCAAGGGCTGAGGAAAGACCTTTTTTCAAGAGCGCATTGGGCATCATGCTATGGCTTACCGCCCTTACTTCGCTGCAGCTTTCGTCAACAAGGCCTAAAACACGATCTAGTTTTATCTGCTTTTCTTCGCTCAAGGGTTTCATGTCCTCCATCACCGCCTCGAGGTTCATACGGGCGGCACTCATCAGTTGCCCTACACCATCATGCAATTCCGCTGCTATTCTACGGCGTTCGGTTTCTTCTGCCTGTATCACTGCCCTTGCACTCAAATCCTGCTGATGTAAAATTTCGGTCTGTAACTCTTTTTCCTTTTTCAACTGATAGTGCCTGTAATAATTATATCCCAATAAAACCATCAGGCCCCCAACTATTGCAAGTGAACCAATGGTGGTATTTTTCCGAACAAGTTCTGATTGCTGCAGAGCTATTTGCTGCTCTTTTTTTTCGCTTTCGTACTTCACTTCCATATCTGCAATAGCCTCAATGTTGCTCTCATTGAGGATGGAATCATGAAAAGTCAAATATTGCTGTATGCTGGAAAGTGCCCGTACAGGTTGTCCTGATTTTTCAAAATACAGTGCCTCGGTTTTATAGTAATCCCGAAGATTAATTAGTTTTTTATTTTCCTGTATGGCTGCCCAGGCACTGTCAAGTAAGGTTTTGGCAAAAGGAATTTTGCCGGCACTTAAGCTCGTTTCAGCATAAGCGATAAATAGTCCTGCTAAATTTCTTGTATTCTGAATTTGATGATTCAGTTCAAGGGCTTTTTGAAAATAATCAAAAGCCAATGCATATTTACCTTTCCTGCTACTAATATCGGCAAGGCTTGAGTTTAAAAGAGCCAATTGCCTGACATCCTGCATTTGAGTATAAATGGTCAGCGCTTTTTCATAATAATATTCCGCACTATCATACTGCTGCAGCAAAATCATGGCGTTACCAATACTATGGAGTCCGATGGCGAAATTCGCGTTATCGGAAAGACTTTCGAAAATAGGGAGCCCTTTTTTAAAATATTCTATAGCCTTCGGTACCTCTTGTTTTTTAAGGTAAACCTGTCCAATGAAATTGTAGGTAACGCCCACAGATTTCTTATCCTTCACCTCTTCATAAGTACGCAATGCAGAGAGCATATACTCAATGGCAGCTTCTAAATCTCCTTTTTCTTTAGAAACATATCCCAGGTTGTTATACGATTGAGCGATACCAGGAGTATCTTTTATTTGTTGTCTTATTGTAAGTGCTTCCTTGTAAAACCAAAGGGTACTATCCATTTTTCCCAACTCGATATAAACATTGCCTTGGTTATTGAGGGCAAAGGCCATATGCTTCCGGTCGTCCTTTTTTTTTGCATCGGCATAATACCCTGAAAAGGCTTCTAATGCCTGTGTGTAATGCCCCCCGTAATATTGCGCCATACCCAGCGTATTCCAGCTATTGATGCGAAACCGGGTAAGATTACTTTTTGCTTCTGATAATTTTAAAGCTGAATTAGCCCAATAAACGGCGCTGTCTGGATTGCTTGCAAGGTAAGTCTCCGATAGCCTTAGCATGATTTTTACTTTAACCGAATCAACAGTGGCAGACTTCAAAATATTGGTAAGGCTGTCTGTATTTTGACCACTTGCAAAAACAGCAGCAACTGCTAAAAATAAACCAACCAGCAATATTTTTCTCATAGCGGAGGGGTTACCTGCATCAACTAAAAGCATTCAACCCGGTGATATCCATTCCGGTAATAAGTAAATGGATATCATGTGTTCCTTCATAGGTAATCACACTTTCCAGATTCATCATATGCCGCATAATAGGATATTCCCCGGTAATTCCCATGCCACCGAGCATCTGCCGGGCATCACTGATTACATTTTTGGCTATTTCGCAACTGTTGCGTTTGGCCATGCTCACCTGTGCCGGTGTGGCCCGATCTTCATTCATCAGGGTACCAAGCCGCCAAACAAGCAACTGCCCTTTGGTAATTTCAGTAATCATTTCGGCCAGCTTTTTCTGCTGTAACTGAAATCCCGCTATGGGTCTGTCAAACTGAATACGCTCTTTGCTGTAACGCAGGGCGGTATCATAGCAATCCATAGCGGCACCCAAAGCACCCCATGCAATGCCAAACCGGGCTTTGCTCAGGCAACTCAATGGCCCACGCATGCTTTTTATATTAGGTAAAATATTTTCTTTGGGAACTTTTACATTATCAAATACAAGTTCTCCTGTGGCAGAAGCCCTTAAGCTCCATTTGTTGTGCGTGGTTGGAGTGGTAAAACCTTCCATGCCTCGCTCCACAATCACGCCTCTTACCTGACCTTGCTCATCTTTGACCCATACAACCGCCACTTGTGCATAAGGAGCATTACTGATCCACATTTTGGCACCATTGAGTATCACATGGTCACCAGCATCTTTTATATTTGTAAGCATACCTCCAGGATTGCTTCCATGATCAGGTTCGGTCAATCCAAAACAACCCAACCACTCACCGCTGCCCAGCTTGGGGAGATATTTTTTTCTTTGTTCTTCGCTGCCATAGGCATAAATAGGATACATAACCAACGAGCCCTGCACAGAAGCAGTACTGCGCACACCACTGTCGCCTCGTTCCAGCTCCTGCATCATAAGCCCATAACTAATATAATCCAAACTGCCACCGCCATATTCTGTAGGTACAGTAGGCCCAAAGCAGCCTAAATCACCCAGTTGCTTTACAATTTGATGCGGAAATTCAGCCTTTTGAGCATATTCCTCAATAATGGGAGATATCTCTTTTTTTACATAGGCTCGAACACTATCCCGGATCATAATCTGCTCTTCGGTAAAAAGCTCATCTACCTGATAATAATCCGGGCTCATAAATAAATCCTGTTGTGGCATATTGGCATTCAATTTTGTGGTCAAAAATACGGCAGATTTTTTGACTGAATAGGAAATGTTGAAGGAAGCAGGCTTAGTAATTTCTCGGAGAAAAAGGCCCAAGGTCATATAACGGAACCCCTGGGGGCAACAAACCTCTTTCCTTTTTATAGCATTGCTGAATATAATATCCCAGCTCAAGCTGATTGATAATCTCTACAAAATCATAAGGAGGACGATATTTACGCATAAAAAGGGAAAGGGCCTCATCTTTAAGCCCGGTAAGTTCTCTTACAAATTTTTTACTGAAACGGAAGTCAATATATTTATCCTGCTCGTCTGCAATCAACCTTCTTGAAAGCGAGGCCAGTTGACGATTTCTTTTAAACCGGAACATATTGATGATTTCATTAGGATCCATACCGACTCCACCCGGACCAACATTGATAGACCTAAGGGGGTTGGGTTTGCTAAAATTAAAATACTTCGCATAATCCTGACGGTTCTGCATCGAATCCTGACGGTAATCTGGCGGGCGTACTATTACATTGGGGAGGGCAAATACTTTTACATGAAGTGCCATATTGAACTGACGGTAATCTTCCATGGCCAAAACGGGATATTTCCCTGTTTCGCGTCCCTGATAAGAAAAATACAAAGAATCAGTAGGGTAGGCCTTGATTATATACCTTCCAAATTCATCGGTTGAGGTGCCGGCACCGCTGGAAGCCATTACACTCACCCCCTCAAGAGGTGTCTTTTGAGTAATATCGAATATTGTCCCTTTTACTTCAAGAAGTTGCGCAGATGCAGCCTGCAAAAAAAACAAGCCCAGCCATAAAAAGCCGGCTTGTAACCAATAGCAAGAAGTGGGATTCGATTTTTGCATTCCCTCCAAATGTATAGGATGAAATGGTTATGTAAATAATCCTTTTCTTTTTATTAACGCATTGTTTCGGAATTGCGGAAAAATAGGGGGTGAACTTGCTAATGAATTTAAAAATTTCGCTTCCTGACAGCGTTTACTGACCTTCTAATGCATTGAAAAGGATACTTTTGCGCAGTTCTCAAATTTGTTACGGAATAACAATCTTTATTTATGGTTACCTGAAAAAAGGGCATAAATTACAGGATCCAATTATTTTGTATGTAATTTCTGAGATAATATTTGAGAATGAAAGAGTAATATCGTAACATAAAAACTGACTATCGCTCATGGCGGGGACACATAATGCATCATTGGGAACTGCTATTCAACGCTTGTTTAAATTGTTAAACATTGAAAGAAAAGCGATTTCTGCCATCTATGTTTATTCTATTCTTACCGGTGTACTTACACTTAGTATTCCACTGGGACTCCAATCTATCATCAACTTTGTACTGGGTGGTGCCTTTTCCACTTCGCTCACCATTTTGATTATTGCAGTAGTTGTGGGGGTTCTTTTGACTGGTATTTTGCAAATACTGCAGTTAAAGATCAATGAGAGAATTCAGCAGGATATTTTCGCTCAGTTTTCCTTTGAATTTGCTTATCGAATTCCTCGATTGGATTCTTTGTCGGTTGATGGATATTATATGCCAGAAATGATTAACCGTTTTTTTGATACTATTTCTCTTCAAAAAGGGTTAAATAAAATCCTGCTCGATATTCCTATAGCTACCATACAGATTATTTTCGGGGTGCTCCTGCTTTCCTTTTACAATACCTCCTTTATCATATTTGGTTTATTGCTCATTATCGTATTGGGTTTAATTATACGATTTACCAGCAGGGCTGGTTTTGAAAGCAGCATGCAGGAAAGTGATAACAAATATAAGGTTGCTGCATGGCTGCAGGAAATGGGCCGAACCATGAACAGTATGAAGTTTGCAAGAGAAAGTAATCTGCACCTGATAAAAGCCGACAAGCATGTGAGCGGGTATCTTGAATGGCGTACCAAACACTTTAAGGTATTATTAAAGCAGTATTGGTCCATGATTATGTTCAAAGTTTTTATTACTGTCTCCATGCTGGTGGTGGGTGCCTTTTTATTGATTCAGCAGGAACTTAATGTGGGTCAGTTTGTGGCTGTTGAAATCGTAATCCTCACGGTTTTGTCGAGTATTGAAAAGTTCATTTTCAGTCTCGATAAAGTGTATGATGTACTGACAAGTATTGAAAAGCTTGGGAAAGTCATAGATAAGCCTTTGGAAACTGAAGGCACATTAGGATTGCTTGCCTTCAGCGGTTTGCGGGTGGAAGTACGCGATCTGAACTTTGGCTATGTAGAAAATAAAAAGGTTATTAATCATGCGAGCTTTGAAGTACCACCAGGTGCAATTTGTTGTATTCAGGGTGGAGAAGGATCGGGTAAGAGCACCTTACTAAAGCTGCTGACTGGTTCCTATACTACTTTTGAAGGCGAAATATTGATCAATCAGTTGCCAATAGGTAATTATAGCCACAATTCACTCCGCAGGCATATAGGAATGTATTTTAGCGAACAGGAAATATTTGAAGGCACGGTCTGGGAAAATATTTCATTGGGTAGTTCAGCTTTCAGTATGAATGAAATAGTACTGATGTCCGAAAAAATTGGTCTGAAACCTTATATCAGCAACCTTAGATTGGGCTTTGATACTGTTTTAGAACCACTAGGCGGCCGACTGAATAAGGCAGCTACCTGCAAGTTATTGATGCTTCGGGCTCTTGCTGGCAAACCCAAACTTTTACTACTAGAAGATCCCTGGCAGGGACTTACCGAAGAAGCTGCACGGCAAATGACCAATTTTTTACTGGAAGATTTTAAAGATTGCACCATTGTGGCCACCACCAACAATGAATATTTCAGAAGCAAGGCCGATATTATTTACAGACTGGAAAAAGGAATCATTTCCTGAAGGAAAACATAAAAAATAAGGTTTACCTCAAAAATACTGTCACACATGTCAAATAACGAACCACAACATATTGATGGAAATATCCGGGGGAAAATGCCGGATTCAATCAAAGCATTCGACCATATTTATTATCAAAACAAAAAGTATTTTGTTTCCCGTAAAATCTATGTTGTAATCGGAATTTTTCTGGTATTTCTTTTTCTGCCATGGACCCAGAATATCCGTGCCAAGGGATTTATAACCACTTTATATCAATCTGACAGGCCGCAGGAAATTGTTAGTCAAATTCCCGGAAAAATTTTGAAATGGTATATAAAAGAAGGGGATTTTGTAAAAGCAGGAGATACCATTCTGCAATTGGGGGAAGTAAAAGATGATTATTTAGATCCGAAGATAATTAACCGTACACAAGAGCAGATTACCCAAAATGAAAATAAGGCCCGGTTTTATTCAGGTAAAATAGATGCTACCGAACAACAAATTCAAAATTTACAGAGTCAGCGGGAATTAAAAATGAACTCGCTGAATAATAAAAGAGAACAGATTGACCGCAAGATTGTAGCTAAACAGGCGGAATTGCTGGCTGCCAGTGTGGATCTAAAACAAAGCCAAGATCAGATTGAACGGGCTCGTATCATGTTTGAGCAGGAAGCCATTAGTAAATTTGAGCTTGAAAAAAGAAATGCCACCCTGCAGAAAGCACAGGCAGTTTATACAGAAAAACGCAATGATTTGGAAAATCTGAAACAAGATCTTGTGATAAACAGACTGGATATTCAAAATGCTCAACAGGAGTATAATGAAAAAATTGCTAAGGCACAAGGAGATCAGTTTTCCAGTTCGAGTGAAATTGCTGCAGCACTTGAAAAGGCGGCTGACCTATCTATCAAAGAGCAAAACCTGACCGCTCGGTCAGGATATTATTTCCTGACGGCACCGCAATCCGGGCAAATCGTTCAGGCAAAAAAATCGGGTATCAACGAGATAATAAAAGAGGGTGAAATGATTGTTGAAATCATTCCGCAGGAGGTTGACCTTGCCGTAGAAATATTTGTAGAACCCTTTGACCTTCCTCTGTTAAATCTGGGTCAAAAAGCCCGTTTTATGTTTGATGGGTTTCCTGCTATTGTATTCAGTGGCTGGCCAGAAAACTCTATCGGCACCTTTGGTGGAAAGGTGATTGCAGTTGAAAGCAACCTCAATAAAAATGGACAATTCAGGGTGTTGATTGTGGAGGATCCAGACGACAGAAAATGGCCCCCCAACCTGAGGATGGGTACCGGAGCATTATCTTTCGTATTATTGAAAGATGTTCCGGTATGGTATGAATTATGGCGAAATATCAATGGATTCCCTCCTGAGTTTTATACAACCCCCAGCGATAAGACAATAAAAGAAGAAGAAAAAAAATCAGTATTTTAATGGGGCTTTTATCTTATAAGATTGTTTCAGGCATTTTTTTCAGCACCCTCCAAACACGGATATTTTTCCTTGGATGGTTCCTTACGTGCGGAATCGTTACCAGCCTTAATGCCCAATCCTATGACAACAGCCGCACTTTATCGTCTCAGCAATTCATAGAATGGGTACGTCAATATCATCCCGTAGCCAAACAGGCCGGTTTACTGGTAGATCAGGCATATGCCGAACTGCAAAGTGCCAGAGGAGCTTTTGATCCCTTGCTTTACTTTACAAATGATCAGAAAACATTTGACGGCACCAACTACTATAATTACAATCTTACACAACTTAAAGTACCTACCTGGTTTGGAGTAGAATTGATGGCGGGTGTAGAAAGCAACGTAGGAGATTTAACGAGCCGGGAGACCTCTCTTGGCAATTCCACTTTTGCAGGTTTTAGTATCCCTTTGGCCAAAAACCTGGTCATTGATCAGCGCCGGGCTGTATTGGAGCAATCAAAAATCTTTATAGAACTTTCAAGGCAGGATCAGCGCAATTTTATCAATGATCTCCTTTTTGACGGATTAGTTGTTTACTGGGAATGGGTCAACAGCTATCAGCGTTTCCTCATCCTTTCCGATGCTGTAAAAAACAACAGTGCCCGTTTAGATTTGATAAAAATTACGGTTGAGCAGGGAGATAGGGCAGGGATAGATAGTACCGAAGCATTGACTCAACTACTGAATTTTCAATACCTGCAAAGCGAGGCTTACCTGCAATTTATCAATACCGGGTTTCAGCTAAGCACCTATTTATGGAGCCAAAATAGTCAACCGCTGCGTTTGGCAGAGGATATTATACCGTTTCTTTTACCAGAGAAATCCAATCCTTTTGCCCAACCCATTAAACCACTTAATGAACTATTGACTGCTGCTGCTGATAACCATCCTAAATTGAAGATGATTGATAACAAACTCGATATCCTTGAAGTAGAACGACGGTTAAAATTTCAAAGCCTGCTGCCTACACTTAACCTGAAATACAATGTCCTTGCAAAAGACTACGCAATTATAAATGGATGGAACAGCACTTTAATGGAAAATAATTACAAATTTGGAGCAGAAATTGGTCTACCTCTTTTTTTACGGCAGGGGAGAGGCGACTACCGGGGGGCAAAACTAAAAATCCAATCCACCCAACTGGAACAAGCCAATACCCAACTCGAAATAGAAAATAAGGTAAAATCATATTATAATGAATTGGTTACCTTACTTCAGCAGATCCGCCTAAATGAAAGGGCACTCGCTGCCTTTCAAAGGGTTTTTCTGGTAGAAGAGCAAAAATTCGCCATCGGAGAAAGTACTTTATTTCTTATTAATAGTCGCGAATTAAAAGTGATAGAAGCCCGCCTAAAACTGGCCGAACTCAAAGCCAAATTCTTTAAAACAGGCTATGGGGTTGATTGGGCTGCAGGACTTTTGCAATAAATTTCTGTTTTGCTATATTTGTATAAAATTTACCCCATATGGCTTCTTTTGATATAGTGAGTGAAGTAGACGTACAAACACTTGATAATGCGGTAAACGTTACCCGCAAAGAAATTACCAACCGCTTCGATTTTAAGGGCAGCCATGTGGTGATGGATCTCGATAAAAAAGCGATGATCCTGAAAATGGAAGCAGACAGTGATATGAAAATGGGGCAACTGGAAGATGTATTGATCAGCCGCAGCATCAAACAAGGCCTCGACGCCTCAGTGTATGATCTAAGCAAAGAAGGGTTTCAGAGCGGAAAGGTGTGGAAAAAGGAAATTACCGTACGCAATGGTTTGAAACAGGAAGATGCAAAAAAAATTGTAAAAGCAATTAAAGATGCCGGTTTAAAGGTTCAACCTGCCATTATGGATGATATCATTCGGGTAAACGGCAAAAAATTCGATGATTTACAAGAAGTGATTGCTTTGTGCAGGGGAGGGAACTTTGGAATTCCGCTACAATACACAAATATGAAGAGCTAAGAAAGACAATTTGAATATTTTTTGGCTAATATTTCATTTTACCCTACTTTTGCACCCCAACTAAAAAAAGTCCGGTCGCTGTCGGATAAAAATTTATTTATGAAACAAGACATTCATCCAAAAAATTATCGCTTTGTTATTTTCAAGGACATGAGTAATGGTTACTCTTTTTTGAGCCGCTCTACTGCAGCCTCAAGAGAAACCGAAAAATGGGAAGACGGAAATGATTATCCGTTGATAAAAGTGGAAATTTCCCACATGAGTCATCCTTTTTATACAGGTAAAAATATTCTCATGGATACCGCAGGTCGTATCGATAAGTTTAAAAAGAAATACGCCAAGAAGGCTTAATCTTTCTGCATTCTATGCTAAAAAACTCCCTACATTGTAGGGAGTTTTTTATTTTACCTAATTTAGACCACTAAATGGCAACCTTTGATTACAATACTTTTTGATACAGCAAGAAGCCGGAAAAAATTATATCCCTTTTCGCTTACCCGATCGGTTTGTGATATCAGAACCGGCATGGTCAGCAGCAGGGAATGGGTAGAGAAATTTACCGGAAAACCATGCCTGAGCCTTACAGCAGATTATTTGCAACAGGATAATTTCCCGGATACCGGCCCTTTTCTTTGTATTGACAGCAGTGTGGTGCTGACACCTGAAATATGGAATCAATTTGAAAAATTAAATATCAATCAGGTCCTTGAAGATAAACATGGGTTGCTGGGATATGTTTCCGAAAAACCTCCTGTTTCAGAGGTGCTGCCTATTTTTTTTGACTCCGTGATTCAAACTGAAATTCAGGTCTCACGAATAAATCATCCAATGGATTGGGTTCGGGGCAATGCAAAAATTATTCAACAACATATTGCGCTTTTTTGTAAGCATCTTTCCCCGGAAAAACCCTCTGATTCTACTTATTTAAAAATTTACGGGGAGCATCCTGTTTATTTTGAGGAAGGGGTAATAGCTATGGATGTTACCATCAACTGCATGGAAGGGTCGGTATATATAGGTAAAAATGCCTTATTAATGGAAGGAACCTGCATAAGAGGGCCTGTATCAATAGGAGAGGGCTCTGTGGTAAAAATGGGAACTCAGATTTATGGAGGAACGAGCATTGGCCGTTATTGTACGATCGGTGGAGAAATAAAAAACAGTCTGATAAGCGATTTTTCTAACAAAGCGCACCATGGCTACCTTGGCGACAGCATGATCGGGCAATGGTGTAACCTCGGAGCGGGTACAACCAATAGTAATGTGAAAAATAATGCAGGGTTGGTAAAAATGTGGAATGAAGAAACCCAATCCATGAACCCACAAGGCCAAAAGGCGGGACTTTTAATGGGCGATTTCAGCAAAAGCGGGATCAATACCGGATTTCAAACCGGATCTGTTATCGGAGTGTGTTGCAGCATACACGAGCCGATGGAAAAAACCAAAAATGTTCGCTCCTTTACCTGGGGAAATAACCAAACCTATCTGCTTGAAAAAGCTTTAGAACATATTAAAGGCTGGTATCGATTTAAAAATCAGGCAGAGAATCCAAAAGATGCGGCCATTTTGAGATGGTTATTTCAAAATGAAAAGCATCCATGACGAAAATCATGGCTTTTTTAGCTTTCATATCCCTATTTTGCAATATCTAATTTAAAATAATTTAAACAATGAGAAAAGAAATAGCTGCAGCAAACTGGAAAATGAACTGCACCATTACGCAGGCAGAAGCCCTGATTGACGATTTGATGGCACAGGAGCATCATTTAAATGCCCATTGCATTGTGGTGCTTGGCATTCCCTATCCATACCTGATGATAGCGCAGGAGCGCATGCATGGAAAAGATGGTTATTATGTAGCCGCTCAAAATATGCACCACGAAGAACATGGAGCTTATACCGGCGAAATCAGTGCTGCCATGCTAAAGTCTATTGGGGTAGACTATGTAATACTGGGTCATAGCGAACGTCGCGAATACTTTGGAGAAACCAATGAGATGATTGCAAAGAAAATGGACTTAGCCATTCAGTATGAGTTGGCTACTATTTTTTGTTGTGGCGAACCACTTGCCATCCGTGAGGCGGGTACTCAAAATGAATATGTAACCAAACAAATTGAAGAAAGCCTTTTTCATTTGCACCCCTCCCAAATAAAAGGAATGGCGATTGCTTATGAACCGGTTTGGGCAATTGGAACCGGCAAAACGGCCTCTGAAGAGCAGGCACAGGAAATGCATTTACACCTGCGTGGGGTTATTGCAGCAAAATATGGAAATGAAATAGCCAATTCCATTTCTATACTTTATGGAGGAAGTGTAAAAGCGAGCAACGCCAAAAGCCTTTTTGGTCAACACGATGTTGATGGTGGTCTTGTTGGAGGAGCAAGCCTCGTAGCAGCCGACTTTGGAAGCATTATTAATGCTTTAAAAAAGGATCCTGCAATCTAAAAGCCCCGCTTGTAAGGGGCAAACAAGAACTTATTATTATTTCTCAAAAGCATCCACGGTTTCACCTTGAAACTTTGGATGCTTTTCTTTTATCTTGCAACCATGGCAAAAATTCTTATCCAGTTTGCACACCCCAATCTTGATAAATCGAGGGTTCAGAAACACCTCATCCGTCAAGCAGCAGGTATCCGGGGGGTTACCATAAATGATCTTTATGAACAATACCCGGATTTTGACATTAATATTCCCCGGGAAAAAGCTTTGTTGATAACCCATGATATCATTATTTTTCAACATCCCTTTTATTGGTACAGTACCCCTGCTATCATCAAACAGTGGTTCGATCTGGTTTTAGAACATGGATGGGCCTATGGCTCAAATGGTAATGCATTGGAAGGTAAAAGGGTTTTCAATGCTATTTCCTGCGGGGGTTCAGAAGAAGCCTATTCTGCCAATGGCCGGAACGCGCTAACGATACGCCAACTGCTGGCACCGGTGGAGCAGACAGCAAGCCTTTGTAAAATGGACTATTTGCCCCCGTTTGTGGTATATGGTACGCACAAATTACAAAAAGTTGATATAGAAACCGTGGGTATGCAGTACACTCAAATATTACATGCCCTTTGCAATAACCAAATGGCGGAAACAGCCTGGGAAAACCTCAGCACAATTAATGAATGGAGTACCATTCCACTAACTTCTTAAAGCTTTTTTATAAATGGATCAACAATCATTTTTATTTCAGGCAATGATTTACCTCGCTGCTTCTGTAATAATGGTTCCGATTGCCAAAAAAATCGGTCTCGGTTCTGTATTGGGATACCTGTTGGCCGGTATTATCATCGGCCCTTCTGTGCTGGCCTTTATAGGCGAGGAAGGGCAGGACATCATGCACTTTGCAGAGTTTGGCGTAGTGATGATGTTATTTCTAATTGGCCTGGAACTTGAACCGGAACTGCTATGGAAAATGCGCAAATCTATTGCGGGTCTCGGTGGGTTACAGGTATTGCTTACTGCTTTGATAATAGGTATGCTGGCGATTTTTTTTGGATTGCCCTGGCAACAGGGAATCGCAGTCGGGATGGCCTTATCGCTTTCGAGTACCGCTATTGTGATGCAATCACTCAACGAAAAGGGACTCATAAAAACCAGTGCTGGACAAAGTGTGTTTTCAGTTTTACTTTTCCAGGATATCGTAGTCATCCCAATGCTGGCTATCTTCCCGCTTTTGGCTACCCTTACCCCAGAAACAGCCGGGGACAACCATTCGAAGACACTGGTAGAGGGCTTCCCTGCCTGGGGAAAAACACTAGCGGTAGTTGGCGCTGTAATTACCATAATAGTCGCAGGCAGGTACCTGATAAAGCCGCTCTTACGCATTATTGCACAGACCCGGTTAAGAGAATTATTTACTGCAAGTGCCTTGCTTTTGGTGGTAGGGATTGCCGTGCTGATGTCACAGGTAGGATTGAGTCCTGCACTCGGAACCTTTTTGGCGGGGGTCATTTTGGCCAATAGCGAATACCGCCACGAACTCGAAAGTGATATCGAACCCTTTAAAGGACTTTTACTGGGATTGTTTTTTATTGCTGTAGGGGCTTCCATTGATTTTGATCTGATTTTCAGTAAGCCATTACTCATATTTGGTATGGTGGTAGGGTTGATGTTGTTGAAAGCGCTGGTTTTGCTGATACTCGGTCACCTTTTTGGATTACGCAAAGATCAGAACGTATTGTTTGGCTTGTCGCTCAATCAAATGGGAGAGTTCGGATTTGTCCTTTTTGCTTTTGCGCTGACTGATGGTATTTTGCCTAAAGAAGTGGTAGATATTCTGATTGCTGTTGTGGCTTTAAGTATGGCCTTGACCCCGCTGATTTTAATGGTGAATGAGAAGTTTATCCAACCAAGGTTTGGAACCCTTGAAGAGGCGGAAGAGGAAAGAGAAGCCGATGTTGTAAATGAAAGCAATCCGGTTATCATTGCCGGATTTGGCCATTTTGGTAATACCACCGGTCGTTTTTTACGGGCACATAATATTGAAACTACCATCCTTGAAATAGACAGCGATCGGGTAGACTTATTGCGAAAACTGGGTTTCAAAGTGTTTTATGGAGATGCTACACGCTATGACCTTTTGCAAGCCGCCGGGGCTGGTCAGGCAAAAATTCTAATCATTGCCATTGATGACAATGAAAAAAGACTTGCACTGGTAGAAACGGTAAAAAAACATTTCCCACACCTACGAATGCTGGTAAGAGCAACAAACCGGGTAGATACCTATGACCTGATGAATGCAGGCATGCTGCATGTTTATCGGGAAACCCTTGATACATCAATCAGGGTGGGCGTGGATGCGCTTAAATTTTTGGGCTACCGGGCTTACAATGCACAAAGAGCTTCCCGTACTTTTTTACGCAATGATGAACACAATCTGAAAACCCTTGCTGCCATTCGCGATAAAAATCTTTATATCCATACAGCTAAAGAATTGATTGAGGAACTGGAAAACACCATTCAGGAAGATATGAAAGCCTATGGTGTAGAACAGGATAAAGGCTGGGATGAAGAGGGTTTGATTGCAGAAGCCCTGCAAAAAAATCAATTATCGAATACCGGGTAATATCCAATATCTAAAGGATTAATTTTCGTTATAAGTAGCTCTTTGTAAACGATCATTGATGGCGATACCCAATCCGGTGCCGGGCAAATGCGTGCATAAAATATAGTCAGCACCACAGGCATCCGCCTGACGCATCATGTCAAATAAATTCCGGGCAGCTTCGTCGAGGTTTCCCTCACTGGAAAGATTGAAACGGCCATGAAAATTGCCGGGGATTTCCATGCCAAATTCAATAAGTGCGATCTTTTTATCCGTAAAACGGAGAATCAGATTTTTTAAATTACCCGTAAAAAGCGAAGTAGTGGTGGCATAATGACTTTTTAACATGCCGGGGGCAATCGGGTGCTCGTTATCATCGGTCCTTGTAGATACTTTTTTACCAAGCACCGCCTCTATCCTTTCGATGGATATGCCACCATTTCTACGAATGATGACATCCTCCCCCTCAAAATCTACAATTGTACTTTCCAACCCTACAATACAAGGCCCACCATCGAGGATATAAGGAATTATTCCTTTTAGTCCATCCATTACATGCCCGGCAGTTGTGGGACTTACATAGCCAAACCGGTTAGCACTTGGGGCGGCAAGCGGATAGTTAAGTAGCCGGAGTAATTTGAGGGTGAGAGGATGCGCTGGAATCCGAATAGCTACTTTATCATAACCGGCAGTCACGAGGTCTGGGATGTTTTCCCCTTTTTGTAATAAAAAAGTCAGCGGGCCAGGACAAAAGGCTGCTGCCAGCTTTTGGGCCGCTTCGGGTACTTGTTTGCTATAGGCAGGCACCTTATCCCAATGTTCTACATGAACAATCAGTGGGTTAAAATGAGGCCTCTCTTTTGCTTTAAAAATCTTTAAAACAGCATCTTCTTCCAGGGCATTTCCTGCAAGACCATAAACTGTTTCAGTAGGTATTGCTACAACCTCGTTGATATTGAGCCACTTAACCGCTTCTTCTACACTGGAATCAAGGATGGTTTCCATAGAGAAATTAAAAATTTAAATGTATTAACCCCGGATGGTTGCCTATTTTCGAATTTTTGAAACAACATGCAAAGCAAGATAAACGAAAGCACAATAACAAAAGCACCGGTTGTTTTATGGATTGTGTCGTGGTATCCTTCCGCTTTGGACCCCTTTCCCGGTGATTTTATTCAAAGAGCGGCACGGGCTTTTTCGCTTTTTCACCCATTGCATGTTTTTTTTATTGCCAAAGATGAAGAGGGCAAGCGAACCCGCAAACACTTGGAAGAAACCATCAAGAATGGCCATTTAACCGAAACCATTTTATACTATCATCCTTTAAAAATTGGTATGGTATTGCCGGATAAAGTCATTTCCACCCTGCAATACAACCGGCTTGGCAGGCAATGGTTAAAAAAGTACAGGGAGTTACATAAGGGGCGGAAGATATTGGTGGAGGTAGGGGTGGCTATGCGTGCCGGCACTTTGGCACTTTGGATGAACCGTAAATATGGCACGCCTTATGTGGTGCAGGAACACTGGACGGGATATTACAGGAATTTGATGCCTGCTGAATTGCAAAAGCCTCCTTGGTTCTGGAAAATGACCAAAAAAATTCTGGACCGGGCCAACGCATTGTTTCCCGATAGCAGGCACCTCGGTGAAACCATCTCAAAGACACTCAGCAAGGTTCCATTTGAGGAAATCCCCAATGCCGTGGATATAGATCTGTTTTTTCTTAAAAAGCCAAAGGAAGCTTCGTCCTTCTTCCGGTTTATCCACGTTTCTACGCTTGGCTATCAAAAAAATACAGAAGCCATTTTGCGTGCTATGATCCGACTAAATGAAAAAAATGCTGAGCAACCCGTTGAATTGTTTGTGGTAGGACCTGATCCAGAACAGTTGCAGCAAACATTTGGAAAAGACAAACTCTTACGATATGGCATAAGATTTACCGGCGCTAAATCTTATGCTGAAGTAGCAGACCTTATGCAGGCATCCGATGCCCTTGTACTTTTCAGCAGGTTCGAAAACCTGCCTTGTGTGATGCTGGAAGCTATGTGCTGCGGATTACCGGTAATAGCCACAAGGGTGGGAGGTATTGCTTATCATCTTGATGAGGATAGTGGCTTACTTGTGGACTCTGAAAATGAAGATGAGTTGCTGGCGGCTATGCAAAATGTGATCAATAATTATGCTCACTACAATCGGGAAAGGATTGCCCAAAAAGCAGCCACCCGGTATGCCATGCCCGTAATTGGCATGCAGTATATGCGGGCATACCAAACCTATTTTGATGGATTTGAAGCACTCGCTAACTCCTGATTTTATAAACTTTCCGCAAACTATTACCGGGTTATCCACAATTATAGGAAAACACCTTGAAAAACCTTGAAGCCACTCATTTTTAAGGGTTTGCTAAATAGTAAAATATTATATTTGTAGCTTATTCTGAGCTTAATATATGGAAGAACAACAGTTACCGGAAGAAACAAATGACAGTAACCGGATTATAAGGGTGAATATTGAGGAGCAAATGAAAACAGCCTATATTGACTACTCCATGTCAGTTATAGTAGGCAGGGCCCTTCCAGATGTAAGAGATGGACTAAAACCTGTACACAGGCGCGTTTTGTACGCCATGAATGAGCTAAGCCTAGATTATGGCAAGCCCTATAAAAAATCGGCTCGTATAGTAGGGGAAGTAATGGGTAAATATCACCCACATGGTGATAGTGCCATTTATGATACCATGGTACGTTTGGCACAGGAATGGACCATGCGTTATAAATTGATTGACGGGCAGGGTAATTTTGGTAATCAGGATGGAGACCCACCGGCTGCCATGCGTTATACGGAAGCAAGACTAGCACGTATTTCAGAGTGTCTGCTTAACGATATTGAAAAAGATACGGTTGATTTTCAATCAAACTTTGATGATAGCCTTACCGAGCCATCAGTGCTTCCTTCCCGTATTCCTAACCTGCTGATCAATGGTTCCAGTGGTATTGCTGTGGGTATGGCTACGAATATGCTGCCCCACAATCTTTCTGAAGCCATTGATGGTTGTATAGCCTATATCGAAAACCGGGATATTACTGCCGAAGAACTGATTCAGTACGTAAAGGGGCCAGATTTCCCGACTGCAGGTGTTATTCATGGTTTCGATGGGGTAAAACAAGGATTACTTACCGGACGTGGACGCTGTGTATTACGTGGAAAAGCATCGGTAGAAACTGACAGCAAAGGCAAAGAAAAAATCGTTATCTCCGAAGTACCCTATCAGGTAAATCGCGACGTACTGACTGACAAGATCGGGCAGCTCGTAAACGAAAAAATAATTGAGGGTATCAGCAATGTAAACAACGAATCGAATTTAAAGGAAGGTACCCGGGTGGTACTCGACTTGAAAAGAGATGCTGTTCCACAGTTGATTATCAATCAGTTGTACAAGCTTACTGAACTTCAAACTTCGTATGGAATTAATAATGTTGCACTCGTAAGAGGCAGGCCCCGTACATTAAATCTCCTGCACCTGATTAGTGAATTTGTTCTCTTCCGCCATGAAGTGGTGGTACGCAGAACAAAATTTGAACTTCGTAAAGCCGAAGAAAGATCACATATACTCGAAGGTTATTTAATTGCACTCGATCATCTGGATGAAGTGATTAAACTTATCCGGGGTTCAGCTACTCCTGAAGTGGCAAGGGAAGGTTTAATTGCCCAATTTGGTATGAGCGAAATACAGGCAAGAGCTGTTCTTGACCTGCGATTGCAGCGGCTTACCGGTATGGAGCGGGATAAAATTAAGGAGGAATTCGACGAATTACAAAAAACGATAGCCTACCTGAAATCTATTTTGGACGATGTGGGCTTACGTTATGAAATCATAACGAAGGAACTGCTTGATGTAAAGGAAAAATTTGGCGATGTGCGCAAAACTGAAATCCAGTATCTCGCTAATGAAATCAGTCTCGCTGACCTGATTGAGCAGGAAGATGTTGTAATTACCATTTCGCATTTAGGTTATATCAAACGAACTTCCGCCTCCGAATTCAGACAACAGCGACGAGGAGGTAGAGGAGCAAGGGCAAGCAATACCCGGCAGGAAGATTTTATAGAAAAGATGTTTGTGGCTAACACCCACCATACCATGCTCTTTTTTACCGAAAAGGGCAGGTTGTTCTGGTTAAAGGTTTACGAAATACCCGAAGGAGATAAAACAGGAAAGGGACGAGCCATCCAAAATATGATGCAGATTCCTCAGGATGATAAAATTCGTGCCATTATTGATATTGCCGACCTGCAGGATAAGGAATTTGTTGAAAACCACTTTATTGTTTTGTGTACAAAACAGGGAACAATCAAAAAAACTTCGCTTGCTGATTTTAGCAGACCCCGTGCCAATGGGGTAAATGCCATTACAATTGTGGAGGGTGACCAATTACTCGAAGCAAGGTTAACCAATGGTGAAAATGATATTATTGTGGCTATCAGAAGCGGACGCGCCATCCGTTTCCCCGAAAGAAAAGTACGACCAACCGGCAGAGGAGCCATTGGAGTAACTGCCATTGAGGTGGATGATGCAACCGACGAAGTGGTGGGTATGATTTGTATGACCAAAGAAGAGGCCGATAAGCGGACCATATTGGTGGTAAGCGAAAAAGGCTTTGGAAAAAAGACACCTCCTGATGAATACCGGGTAACCAACCGGGGAGGAAAGGGAATCAAAACGATTAACATCACTGAAAAAACGGGTAAGTTGGTTGGCATTCTCGATATAGCCGAAGATGATGATCTGATGATAAGTTGTAAATCTGGTGTAACTATCCGTACCTCAACAGAAAGTATCCGGGAAGCTGGCAGAAATACGCAAGGAGTAAAATTGATTCGCATTGATGAATCAGATGAAATAGCAGCTATTACTAAATTGGATAAAATTGAAGTAGACGATGAGGAAGTAGTTGGAGAGGGTTTACAAGTGCCAATTGCCAATGAAGCGTTAACATCGGAAGATGAAAATGTAAATCCTGAAGCAACAGCATCTAATCAATCGGAAGAAGAGGATACCAAATCAGAAGGAGCGGAAAATCAAGAGGAGGAAACCACTTAATTCCATTATGTTGAAAAGTATCATAAAAAAATGATATTCAACACTATAATTAAATCTTTTCGATACTATTTCGAAATATTTCAAACACAAAAAGGAGAAAAATGAAAAATTTTGTCTTGACCATTGTTGCTATTACCAGTTCATTTTTAATGGGGTGGGGGCAGCGGTATGAAACTATTAAAACGCAAATCTTGTTGGGGCAATTTGCAAAAGCAAAAGAAGAACTTGACAAAAACTGGTCCAACGCCAAGTTCACAGCCAAGCCAGAAGCTTACATTTTAAAAGCCACTTTGCTAACACAGATGGGCAATGCAATTGACTCTGCAGGAGCTGGTACAGCTATGATTGACGAAGCAGAAAGTATTTATAGTGAATATCTGGAGAAGGATCCGGAAAAAAGTTTGATTAAGGATCCCGCTTATGCAAATACACCGATAACACTATATTCAAACTTGTTTAACAGAGGAATTCGTTTTTACAATGATAAAGATTACAAATCCTCTTTAAAAACTTTTGGAAAAGTAACCAAATGGTCTGAGTTTTTGAATAGTAACGGTATAGCTGAAATTCCACTGGATACAAATGCTATTTTATTGGCAGGAGCCTCTGCGCAGGCAACCGGTGAAAACGAAGAGGAAGCCTTTATGTATTACAAAAAGCTGGCAGATAATAAAGTTGGAGGCAAAGACAACGAATTCATATATCGTTTTCTGGCTCGAAAATCATTCGATCAGGAGAAAATGGAAGAATTTCAAAAATACATGGACCTTGGTAAGGAAATGTTTCCAGAGGAAGAATTTTACTCTTACAAAGAAGAAGACTTTATTTTTAGCCTGGAAGATCAGAAAGAGAAGATGCTCAGGATAGAAGGTATGCTCGAAAAAAAGCCAAATAATTTGAAGGTTCAATTGGCTTATGGAGAAATTCTTTTTGAGGAATTGAATCCTAAAAGTACAGATGCCCCTTTACCTGAAAACAGTGCCGAAATAGAAACAAAGATGGTAAAAGCATTTACCAAGGCAACGGAAATTGATCCGTCAAGTCCTTTGGGAACCATGAACCTTGCCAACCATTTTATGAATAAAAGCATCCGGGCCAATAATCTGGTAGCTGCCCATCAGAAAATGATGCGAGAAAAGCAGAAAGCCAATACACCAGAACAGGTGAAAGGTAAGCCAGCTCCAAAACCTGCTTCAGCTGAACCAGAAGATGTTGAAAAACGTAAAGATCTACAAGCCACTTACGAAGAAATTCTTGAGATCGCTTTAGGATATTACAACAATGCTGTGGGTATCTATGCAAAAATGGATGAGCCGGCAAGTGTTGATAAGCAAAACTGGCGCAATGCAGTAAGTAACCTGATTGATATTAATCGGGAATTGAAAAACGCCGCCATCCGCGACAAGAATGTGGCGAATGAAAAGAAGTTTGAAACAGAAGAGAAGAAGTTTATGGCAATGTATGCCAATCTCAATCATTAATTTCTTAAAATAACAGGGTAGATAGTAATCAGCTGGTATGGAAACATATCGGCTGATCTTGCATTAGTCTATTTAACATAATATAAATTATAGAACAAATTATCAAATACTTTAAACTCACATATCGAATTGGTCGGTCTTTGTGGGATTACATCATAATCCCAATAGCCTTTTCCATCTGACCTTTTGCCAGATCCACTACATTGAAAACATTCGTATTTTCTGCAGCCAAAGACAATTCGGTACAAGCCAACAGGAGTGAATCTACAGCAGGACTATGATCCTGTAAAATTTTTTCCAGTTCTTTAGAACGATCATTTCCGGCAAGTACATCTAGCCTGAGTTGATCTAATGTATCAATCAGTTGACCGGATAAATCGATCACCTGCATGCCAGCCTTGTCTAAATAATTCCGGATATACGATCGCTTCATGGTGTGCCTTGTACCTAGAACGGATACACTTTGAGACCCAGCACGTTTAAGATATTCCATACCAATTTTTACTGGATGAATCCATTTGAAGCCAAACGAACCATACATTTCATCCAATACCTCGTGAAGCGTAATATTGGGCACCAACATATGTGTTATTCCAGATTCGTCAGCCTTTTTAAAAACGGGCTGAAGAATTTTTATTATTTCTTCGTGACCATCAGGCAAAAATGAGTTGATCAGATCGAAATTTACAGGGATTAATTCACAAGGGAAATTTGCATTTGTGAGGAATTCTTTCTGATAAAATGCATCGAGTTTTCCCTGATAAAAAGCTGTGGTAAATAAGCCTGCCTCCAAAAGTCCGATCTGGATCATCCATTTCTGATTAAAATATAGTCAGCAAAATAGCTCCGGCTGTCCATTATTTTTTTATGGATCGTAATATCTGTATCAGCAAGAATCTGCCCCATAATCAGGTCATTGTATTTCCGGGAAATCTCCGTATGAATGGTCTCTCCTTTTTCAAAATGAAACTGATTGTCCCCTACCCTTACTGTTTGTTCGATCATACTTTGCAGATAGCTTTTAGCAATGCCTTCTTCTTCCTCATAAAAGGCTGTATGCTTAAATTGCTCAAGGTTAAAATCGGCATCCAACTCACGGTTAATCCGTTCCAGTAGGTTGAGGTTAAAGGCGGCGGTAATCCCGTTGGGATCGTTATAAGCAGGTAAAACGATTTCTTTCTTTTTAATCAGATCGACTCCCAGCAAAATTGTATCTCCGGAAATCAGATTTTCGCCCAAATGATAGATAAAATCGGCAGCTTGCTGATCCCTTAAGTTGCCAATATTAGAACCTAGTACCATCAGGATTTTAGGAATGGTCGTTTTGTATAGTTGTTTTAGTTTTTCAAAATAATCTCCATGCTGAGGTTTCACTTGGAGTTCAGGTAGCTGTTTACTTAATGTATCCACCAAACCCTCTAATGCATTTTGAGAGATATCTACCGGAAAGTATTGAAAATCATAACTCTCCGATAACAAACCTCTAAGCAAATGAATACTTTTTGAACCATCTCCGGGTCCTAATTCAATCAATTCAAACTTTTGAGTTTTATCTATCTTAAGGGCTTCTATCAACTCGTGGGTCTTGTTTTTAAAGATATCCATTTCTGCATCAGTGAGGTAATACTCTGGCATGTTCATGATTTGTACAAACAGCTCATCCCCTTTTTTATCGTAAAAGTATTTGGAAAGCAGGGTTTTCTGCCCGGTTTTACTCAATCCTTCCAATACATCTTTTCTGAATATTTCTTGTGTCATTTATTTCAAATTATCGTTTGTTGAAACTATTTTAGCAGGCTATTTTTTAAAAAATGAGCGTAAAAACTGAAAGATCACGAAAAGGTATAAAAAGCTAAATGGTAAAGCCATAATAATCAGCAGATTACTGATGGCATTGAGCAATTCGCTTGTACCCACCGACGTGATCCCAACTGCCATGATCGTAATTATGATTCCCCAACTGCCTTTATGCAGCATAGAAGGATTCTCCTGACCACGGTCGGAAAACATACTCAACACAAAGATGGCCGAATCTACTGAATTGATAATGGCAATTAACACCAACAAAATGGCAAGCATAACAGTAAATGAACTCAATGGAAAGTGTTGTAAAAATACAAACAGTGAAGTAAAGATATTGTCAAACTGATGAATGTCTTCGCTTTGAATAATATTAAAACCTTGATTGGCAAATACTGAAAACCATAAAATGGTTGCAATAGTGGGCACCAATATAGTGGCTATTATAAATTCACGTATGGTACGACCTTTAGAAATGCGGGCGATGAATATACCCGTAAAAGGAACCCATGCCAACCAAAAAGCCCAATAAAAAACTGTCCATTCTTTTAAAAATAAGGAGGTTGTTTTATAGGCTCCTATGGAAAGGCTCATTTCAAAAAAATGGATTACATAATTAAAGAATGCCAGGGATGTATTTCTGATAAAAGGAATGAAATTTAGAAATAAACCAATAAAAACCATCAGGGCAATTGATGCAATCATATCAAAATCAGCCAGTATTTTAATTGCTTTTTGAATGCCTGTAAGCGCAGATAAGGTAGCGGCAATACCTATCAGCAAGGCTGTCCATACCAGGTAAGAAGAGTCAAGTTGTAATTTAAAATATTCATTTATCCCGCCTATAAACTGTCCGGTTCCTAAGCCTAAGGAGGCGATTACACCTGTAATAGTTATAAAAATAGTTAACACCTGTGCTACGGCACTCAACCTTTTTGTTTTATTACCAGGTAATATGGCCTGCAAAAAATCAGGGGCTTTTTGAACATACAGATTGTAGGCAACTATCAAACCAAATACGCTGTAAAAAGCCCAGGGAGTAAATCCCCAATGAAAATAATTGTACTGCAAAGCCATTTGACTTGCATTTTCTGAAAGGACGGGAGGATTGTTGAAATAATATACTGGCTCCTGAACAGCCCGAAGTAATAAACCGGATCCCATCCCGGTACTGTACAATAAGGCAATCCAGCTAAAACGCGAATATTCCGGTTTGGCTTCGCCCAGTCTCTTTTTACGCAAAGGTGAAAACAAAATTCCCAATGCCAAAAGTACAATCAACAGTCCCAATACCAGATAATAGGAGCTGAAAATGGAAAGAAGACTTGTATTGAGGCTATTTAATCCCCCTATAAGTGATTGCGGGAAAAGAAGTCCTGCACTAAGAAAAACCAAACTAAATAGGAAGCTCCAGAAAAGCAGTTCATTATTCCGATAAAGTTTTTTTATGAAAAAAAAACTCATGGGTCTGGAAAGGATTTTAAATTTTCGAGGATGGTTGGAATCAATTCCGTTACTGTTGGGTGAATTTGGACACTATCCCGAAAGACTGTATAGGGTTGTTTGGCATACATGAGGTTGGTAATACCATGAATGATTTCGTCGCCACCAACTCCCAAAATGCAGCCGCCCAAAAATTGATTGGTTTCAGCATTTATAATCAATTCCATGTACCCAAAAGTCTCCCCTTTTTCTTTGGCTCTGGCAATTTTATCCATCGGTCTGTAAGCTACCAAAATCTTGAAACCCTGCTCAAGAGCTTGCTTTTTGGTAAGCCCTACCCTGCCCAATGGAGGATCAGTAAATAACCCGTAGGTAGTAATCCGATCACTTATTTTTCGTTTTTTGTTGCCATCAATATAGTCGGCTACAATTTGAAAATCATTGTAGGAAGTATGTGTAAACGCACCTTTTCCATTACAATCTCCGAGCGCAAATATTCCGGGTACATTGGTTTCACAATAATCATTCACTTCAATATAACCGTGTGGGTTTATATCAAGGGTCGTATTTTTCAAACTTAAGGTATCCGTATTGGGTACCCTGCCTATTGCAAGCAGCACATGCGATCCGGTGACGGATTCATATCCCGGACATTTGGTAGTCACGGTTATACTGTCCTCTCCATTTTTACTGCCCCCAATACAATTGGCATCGAGTACAATTTCAATGCCTTCTGCTTTTAAGAAATTTCCGATGACCTTGCTTGTTTCAGGATCTTCTCTGTAAATGAGCCGGTTTTCTTTTTCAATTATAGTGACCTTGCTACCAAACCGTTGAAACATCTGTCCAAATTCCAAACCAATATAGCTGCCTCCAACTATCAGCAGTTTTTCAGGAATTTCATTAAGATCAAGCAGAGATTCGTTGGTCAGATAAGGAATTCCCCGAAAAGCATCTGGTATCTTCGGCCTTGCTCCTACATTGATAAAAATAAGCTTAGCAGTGATGATTTCGCCGTTTATTTCCACTTCATAATTACTGATAAAGCGGGCTGTTCCCTGAAACCATTGAATCTGTTCATTATTTTTCACCCCATTTTCTATACCCTCCCGGGAGTCTTGTACAAGCTGATCTTTGCGCTCCTTTACTTTGGCAAGATTTGCCTTGGTACCTTCAGGAACTTCAATACCCCATTCTACTGCATTCTTGGCATCCCAAATTTTTCGGGCACTTGCTACATAGGCCTTGGTAGGGGTACACCCGGTGTTGACGCAGGTGCCACCTGGTTTATCTTTCTCGATAAAAGCAACTTTACCCTTTCCGGCAAGATGAAAAGCAAGCGGCGTACCCGCTTGCCCCGAACCGATAATTATATAATCATATAATTTCATATAATAATGGCTTTTTATCTTTGGATTCCAGTTTTTTTCAGGCCTTTACCACTACCCCTTTCCAGAATGCTACATGATCCTTTATTTCTTTGGCAGCCTCTTTAGGATTGGGATAATACCAACCTGCGTCTACTCCCTTTTTGCCATCTACCTCAATGGTATAATAGGAAGCTTCCCCTTTCCATGGACAGGAAGTATGTGTAGAACTTTTGGCGAAATATTCCTTTTTCAAACTGGCAGGGGGGAAATAGTGGTTGCCTTCAATTACAATGGTTTCTTCACTCTCTGCAATGACTTTGTTTTCAAAAATAGCTTTCATATTTTTTTTCTTTTTCGAATATACTTAAAATTTATTGAGTAAGCAAGCGGATCGGAAAATAATCTTTTTTCCTGTTTTACCTTTCCATTGATATAAAGTAAATCTATTTTACAACAAGGATTGATCTTAATTTCTCTACCCTTATTTTTCCGGGAAACCTATCCAATAGTAATTTTAATTTCGGATCGATATACATTTTACAAAATGGCTTTTGCGGATTAGAGTAGTAATAGTTTAAAGACGCCGGAAGACTTGACGTAAAGTCAACAAAGGGCAACACAACTGTTATAATGGGTAATTCAAAATCTTTTTGAAGGTACCTCAGACTTTTATGGGTATTTTCTTTTTGTAATGGGTTAAAAATATAGATGGCAGATCGATATTTTGCTCGCATGTTATGATTTGCCGTACAACTATGGGTGTGCAGATGAATTTGAATCAAGTCCTCCATTTTCACTATGGCGGGATCAAAGAAAACCCAAACTGCTTCGGCATAATTTGCTTCGGGAGGATAGGAGCTTATCCATCCTTGCCTTACTTCAAGCACACCATTTGCAGATTGAAAAACCGCTTCTGTACACCAATGACAACTGCCTCCGAAACCAATTTGTTCCATCCTAATTTATTTGACCAGCCTTATGCCTCCAAATTGCCAGCGCATATCTGGTTGAAAAAAGTTGCGATAGGTTTTACGGGCATGATTTTCTGGAGTTGCTACCGATGCTCCCCGCAAAACCATTTGATTCACCATAAACTTCCCATTGTATTCTCCCAATGCTCCGGGTGCCTTGCTAAAACCTGGATATGGTAAATAAGCACTGTTGGTCCATTCCCAAAGCATGCCCCAATCCAGTTGATCTGCGCTGATTTCCCATTCCGATTCAGTAGGCAGGCGCATACCACGAAATTCGGCATAAGCAAAGGCTTCATAAAAACTGACATGTTTTACCGGGGCTTCCAAATCAATTTTCTCCAACCCGGTAAGCTCGTATGCATACCAATCATCCTCTATCAAATACCAATATAAAGGAGCTTTTATTTGATGCTCATTTATCCATTGCCAACCTTCATCGTGCCAGTAATTAAAGTTGGTATAGCCACCCGCTTTTATAAAGTCAAGAAATTCCCCGTTGGTCACCAAACGATTACTTATTTCAAAATCCTGTTGATAAATCTTGTGTCTGCCCAGTTCATTATCAAAGCAAAATCCTTTACCGGCATGTCCTATTTCGTATAAACCTGATTCTACTTTTATCCATTGCTGCACTGCCGATATTGCGGCTATTGTTTCATAACCAACCCCATAAACCGGGAAGGTGGGTTGGTTTCCTAAAATATATTTTATATCATACACCAGCAGTTCCTGATGCTGTTGCTCGTGATGGATGCCAATTTCCACAACCTTAAGTGCTTCGTTTGATGGATTAGTTTTCAAGAAATCCATCATGGCATCGGTAACATGCTTCCGATATTGAAGTACCTCATCAACCGATGGACGGGTCATCAATCCCCTGTTTGGACGTAGTACCCGTTTGCCGGCGTTGTTGTAATAACTATTAAAAAGAAAGGAAAAGTCTTCGTGGTACACCTGATAATCTTTATGGAAAACGGTGAGTACAAATGCCTCCCAAAACCAGGTAATATGCGCAAGATGCCACTTTGGCGGAGAAGCAAAAATCGCAGGCTGTACTGAATAATCCTCCAGTAAAAGCGGTTGGCATCGTTTTTCAGATTGCGCCCTTACGGCTAAAAATCGTTCTATTAATTCATCCATCTATTATAGTTTTTATTTTGAAGTTTAGGAATCACTTCTACAGAGAACCAGCTATTTTTCGCTTGCCATCTAAAGTTCAGTGGCGAAGAATACACCAATGGAAAATACCGGGGCAAATATTCCTTATAACTATAAACTGTTTCTTTAAGATTTTCTTTTTCTTTTTTCCCAAGGTAATCATGTTGGGCAAATTGTTCGATCAAGATGATCAAATAAATTGATTTTAATCTTTTTAAAATAAGGCTATGCCACTGAGGGGCACATTTTCTTAGCGTTACGTCCCCCGATTTTCCTTTTCCCGGAAAATAAAAACCCATTGGGATGATAGCAAAAATACATTCATCATAAAATTGTTCCTTGCTAACGCCCAACCAGTATCTGAGAATGTCCCCGATTTTATCATTAAACGGAATACCAATATTCTGAACCTTTTGACCCGGTGCCTGCCCTACCAATAGTATTTTAATTTGCGTATGAAACTGAAAAACAGGATTTAGGGCACTTGGCAGGTGAAGGCTGCAAATAGAACATAGCCATATTTCTTTTTTCAATAAATCTACGGGCACATTGCAATGTACAAAGACCGGTTTAAAAATCCTGCCTGATTACTTTAAATAAGAAACATGATTCAATACTTCTACAAAAATCTGCAGGGCTTTAACGTATTATTTTGTTTACTTTCCGTTTTTCAAATAATTTCTTTCAAAAAACAATTAAACTGTGCGCCGACGTCGTTTTTTATCTGCTGCCTCGTTTGCTATCCCTATCCTATCCTGTGTGCCAAAAACGTTGGAGCAAAAACAAAAATTAAAGGGCATGCCCCTTGTAATCAGTACCTGGGCGCCTAATGTAAAAGCCAATGCGGAAGCATGGAAGGTACTGGATAGTGGAGGAACTGCGCTTGATGCCGTAGAAGCTGGAGTGATGGTACCAGAAGGAGATCCCAATGATCAGAGTGTTGGACTAGGTGGTTTGCCCGATCGGGATGGTCGGGTAACGGTCGATTCCTGCATAATGGATTATGAAGGTAATTGTGGAGCCGTTATGGCACTGGAAGAAATATTGCACCCGGTATCCGTTGCCCGAATGGTGATGGAAAAAACACCACATGTTCAATTAGCAGGAGAAGGTGCCTTACTATTTGCTTTAGAAATGGGATTTGAACGTGTAAACTTACTCACAGAAAATTCAAAACAAGCATGGGAGAAATGGCTTAAGAACGCAAAATACAACCCTATGACTACTTTAGATAATCTGATGGAAAGAATTAAAAATCAACATGATACAATTGGCATGTTGACGCTTGACAAAATGGGTAACCTTGCAGGGGCCTGCACCACAAGTGGCATGGCTTTCAAGATGCGTGGACGGGTGGGTGATTCCCCGATTATCGGTGCAGGACTTTACGTAGACAATGAAGTGGGTAGCGCAACAGCTACCGGGGTTGGGGAAGAAGTTGTGCGCATTTGCGGCAGTCATACCGTGGTGGAGCTTATGCGTCAGGGCCGCTCCCCGGAAGAAGCTTGCAAAGAAGCAGTTGGCAGACTGGTAAAAATGAGAGGAATTGAAAAAACCAAAAACATACAACTCGGATTTGTAGCTATGAATAAGGAGGGGGAATATGGTTGCTATGGTCTTTATGGAAAATTTTCCATGGCCGTACAGGAGCAACAAGGGGTAAAAGTCATTCAATCGAAAAGCTGGTATTGATGGCTAATAATTCAGATACCATTCCATTTGTACTTGAAATCGCCTGTTTCTCTTTAGCATCGGCGTTGATTGCTGAACGTGCAGGCGCCAATCGTATTGAATTTTGTGATAATCCTGCAGAAGGAGGTACTACCCCATCCTATGGGACTTTGAAAATTGCCAGGAAAAAATTGACCATTCCTGTTTATCCCATTATCAGACCCCGAGGCGGCCATTTTGTTTATTCTCCATATGAAATTGAAACTATGCGGGAAGACATTTTACGCTGCCGGCAATTAGGTTATGAAGGTGTCGTGATTGGTTTGTTGAAGAAAGATGGCACTATTGATAAATACAATACTGCTGTGCTTACAGAACTTGCTTATCCTATGGAGGTAAACTTTCACCGGGCTTTTGACCGAACCATTGATCCATTTGCTGCGCTTGAAGATATTATAGCATGTGGATGTACCCGCATTTTGACAAGTGGTCAAAAACCGGATGTTAACATGGCTTCTGACATGATCCGGCAACTCATCGAAAAAAGTCTTGAAAAAATCACCATTATGCCGGGTTCAGGCATACATTCAAGTTCTCTAGATAATTTGATTTCTGAAACGGGAGCCAAAGAATACCATGCCTCGGCAAGAATTTTCATGGAAGAAAACTACTTTACCCCTGCTTCCATGGAAGAAATAAATGGTCAAACTATTGTAAATGAAGATGAGGTACAGAAACTCATAGAAATTTTAAACGCTTATCAGATCACTTCCAATGGTTCCTGATGTTTTCTCTTAACTTCTTCATCAATAGCATTTTCTTTATAAAAGGCCTTAAATATCAATCGGAGACTTTGGTCGGAAGTGAAATAGTTGTAAATCCAGTTTATAAAAACCATAATTCTGTTTTTCACGCCAACCAATAAAAACAAGTGCAAGCCCATCCAGATTAACCAGGCAAAGAACCCTCCAAAATGCATTTTTGGCTTTGGAATATCTACTACAGCGAGATTTTTACCAATGGTTGCCATGGAACCCTTGTCCTTATATTCATAGGCTTCCATGTTTTTTTGTAAAAGGGTTCCTTTCAGATTTTTGGCCAATTGATCTGCCTGTGAAACCGCTACACTTGCAACCTGTGGATGGCCAGAAGGATATTTCTCCGTCTCCATATAGGCAACATCACCTAAAGCATAAATATTTTCAATACTGTCTACTTTATTAAATCGGTTCACCCTGATGCGATTTCCTTTAACCACAATCGTTTTATCAATACCATCTGGAACATTTCCTTTAACCCCTGCCGCCCAAATAACCAGCGAACTATCGATCTCCCGACCGTCAGTTGTAGTAATTCGGTTGCCATCATAATCTTTTACAAAACAATTGGTGATGACCTCCACACCTAATTTTTCCAAATAGGCCTGCGATTTCACCGATGACTTTTCACTCATCGAAATCAGGGTTTTATCAGATCCTTCCAACAGCATTATCTGCATTTTACTAAAATCAAGATCCGGATAGTCTTTAGGAAGTACAAATAATTTCAATTCGGCGATGGCGCCACTTAATTCGACACCGGTGGGTCCCCCCCCTACTATTACAACGGTCATCAATTTTTTTAAAAGATCCTCCTCTTTTATCAGCAATGCATCTTCAAAATTATGAATCAATCTGTGCCGTAGTTGAAGAGCTTCCACAGTCGATTTCATTGGTAAGGCATGCTTTTTCAATTGCTCATTCCCAAAGAAGTTGGTATCTGCCCCCGTTGATATTACCAGGATATCATATTCAAAATTGCCAATATCCGTTTCAATGGTATTGTCCTCAGAACGAATATTTTGAACTTCCGCCATTCGAATTCGAACGTTTTTGCTTTTTTGGAATATTTTACGCAAAGGGAAGGAAATATTACTGGCATCAAGCCCTGCCGTAGCTACCTGATAAAACAAAGGCTGGAACTGATGGTAATTATATTGATCTATCAGCAGCACCTCTATCCCTTCCTGATTACTTAGCTCACGGGCCAAACGCAATCCTGCAAAACCTGCTCCAACGATAACGATTTTCATATATAAAATATTTATTATGTCAATAATTTAAAATCTAATTTAACATAGTAAAAATAATCTTTCTGAAAAATGATCAGTTAAAATCTTTCAATTGATTGAATCTAATTGTTTTTCAAATTCATCATGTTAGTAGCCAAGGTTAAACTAAATACCTATAGTTACACATAAATGGGGTAATAGTTAAACATAATATCTGAATTTTGTATTAATTATAAGAACTCAATACCAAATTTTCTAAGTTTTACGTTGTTTTAGGTATAGTTTTGCTATTGATTTCAAGAAAACACCATGACAAGAAATAAACTTTTAACACTTGGATTAAGCTTTTTTTTAATTTTTGTAGGGTTTGGCTGTAAAAAAGCTGTGGATAATGCTCAGGAAAATGCTTTGTTCGACATTATTACCAGTAATACCTGGGTGGTAACCAAAATGGAGATAGGTACTACAAATTATAAGACAGAATTTGACCCCTATCAGTTCCAATTTTCCAGAAACGGTGTGGTAGCTGCAAAAAGAACGGGTATAAATGATGTAAATGGCCAATGGAACCTGACCTTGAGCAATTTGAGTATTTTGATCAACTACAGCAGTGCAGGCTTACCCCTTTCCAGAACGGATGGTTTATGGTTTATAAGTGGTACCACTTTTACCACTGTAGATGCTACCCGTGAGGAGGGAGGCGTAACCTATAAACTAAGTATAAAGGCACTTTAAAAATAGTTTTCCTTTGAATTCAAAAGGATTTTTACCACATATTCCGGGGACAAAGATCACCGTACCGATTACCCAACAGAAAGCCCAGTACAATTTCATGGGTTCCCCTGGTAAAATTTTGTAAAGGGGAAGTACTATAATCATAAGAATATCCAACATTGAGGGTACTCGAAACACTGAAGCCTACCAAGCCTGTTATTCCATCATTGATTCGATAGCCAGCACCCGCCCAAAAACGATCTAAGTATTGTGCTTTCACATTAAGGTCAACCCCCAACGGTAATCCACTGATTGCCCTGATAACGGTCGAGGGAATTATAGAAATCTGATCGTTAGCATATAATTTATAGCCTGCAGTTAAAAAAAGATGGGGATACATTTTGCCCGATGCAGCTTTCAGGGTATCCGCGGCAAAACTAAATCGTTGTGGAATAATTTGCAAAGCGGAAAGTCCGACATAATAATCAGAGCTATACAACCATAATCCCATATTCATATCAGGACTTGCCTTGTTTATAATATCACTGCTAGCTAAAACGGGGTCAATGGGATTGTCAAAAATTAATTTAGAACTGTTCAATGAATTATTGGTGAGTCCGAGACTAATACCTGCTGACAGACTGGTGGAAGGCCCGATTCCAATATGGTACGCATAAGTTCCATAAACAGAAAACCTGTTGAGTGGTCCTGTACGGTCATTAATCAAACTAACACCCCAACCATGGTGGGGTTCGGGTGCGGTATAATTTTGCCAGTAGGCCTGCCCTCTTGGGTTTTCTCCCGGAGGCATAATGGTGGTGGCAGTGGTTCGGTTACGGGTTTCCTGTTTTCCAAAGGATCCGTGCATGGTGGCATAAGTGGTTACCGGGGCATCCTGCAAACCTACCCATTGATGGCGATGGCTCAGTTTTACATCGGTATAATTTTCAATGCCCGCCACTGCCGGATTGATAATGAAATTATTGAGAATATACTGGGTATAATGCGGTCTTTGCTGAGCCAAAAGACCCGAACATATCATCACCATTCCCACTAAAACTACTCCCCTCATTTTGCAAAAATACGATAAACCCATCTCTATGTTACCTTAAAACTGTTATAGATCCCTGCCGGACTGTTGCACCATTTTTAGGATCAATGATATAATAATAAACGCCTGCAGGAACCTGCTTTCCATTTTTGGATAACCCATTCCATGGCGTTGTATAACCTTTACTTGAAAAAATCAGTCCTCCATTCCGGTCAAAAATCCGCACTTCGTTTCCCGGGTATTCATTGAGGTTGCGCAGTATCCAGGTATCATTGATGCCATCTCCGTTTGGACTAAATGCATTAGGAACCATTAAAGAAGGTAGAACGGTAACAAAAACAGAATCTTCCGACAGGCAGCCATTGGTTCCTGCAGCACGCAGTACATACCACATGTTTATAGGTGGATTTACAATGGTTTCCGGAGTAGTGCGATTGGTTATATGTGCATTGGGAAACCAAAGTGTACTTGCCACCCCAGGCCCTGCTACACCCAATAAAGTAACCGGTGTAGCTTCGAGACTTGTCCGGTCTGGACCGGCAGAAACCTGTGGAACCGCCAATATATTAATATTAAATGTAGTCTCTGTTTCGCAAAGATTGTTTGCCCGGTACAAATAGCTAACCTCATTTGGACCGGTAATGCCTCTTGATGGGAAAAATTGATTTCCTGTAACTGATGCCCCTGAATAATTTCCAGATCCGGCAATCCCATTGCTAACAGATACCAAATTTAAAGCCAAAACATTCCCATTAGCGCAAATCTGTGTTAGTGGATTGACCACTCTTAAAACAGCTGACTGCCGGATATTGATTGGTTTTACGGCTGCAGCTGGCGGGCAATAAGCATTCCGGACCAAAAGCTGTGTGTTGAAAATTCCACTGGTGTCGTAGCGATGGTCCGGGGCGGCGAGTGTGCTTGTACGCCCATCTCCAAATTGCCAGGTATAATTGACAGGGAACGCAGGATCAAAACTGGCCTGCGCCCTAAAGGAAAGATCATATCCTGAACAGGTATCGCCTTCAAAAACAAAATCTGCAGCAGGAGGAGGTGCAAGTGGTTTGATGGATTGGTTGAACACCTGAAAACATCCATCACCTGATGTAGCTTCTACTCTAATATTGAAAGGTCCTGCTCCTGTAAAAATATGTGCCGGAGAAATACTTGTTGAGATATTATTGGCCCCGGTAGAAGGCTCTCCAAAATTCCAGCGGAAAGTCATTGAGGTATCTACCCTGTCATCATACCGGCTTGTATTTCTAAATTGAATATTTCCTGATGGCAAACAAAGAGTATCGTGAACAAAGGAGGGTCTTGGTTGTGGAAATACATTTACTATAATACTATCTCGACTCGTACAACCCGGCCGGTCTGCAAAAGCAGTTTCCACTACATATTTCAGCCGCAAGGTAAGTTCTCCGGTGTTTTCCAGCGAAACAACCGGGCGCGCCGAAGTGTCACTTGAAAGACCTGTTGCCGGAGTCCATTTGTAAGAATAATCAGGGGTCGTTGTTCCTCCTATCTGTGCTTGCCCGCCACTGCAAAATGATGGCCCCAAAACGTCACCGGCATCCGAAGGCGGCATTTCTGTAAATATCCTAACGTTGCGGATACTTTGGCGGTCATTGGCCCCACCTGTAGAAGCAGTAAAACCAAAAAATCCAGTAAAATTAAAAGTTTGAAAAGCAGAGAGGTAAAAAACATCATTGAGCAATACACGTATATTGCCCTCGTTATATTCAATCCGGCATTTGCTATAATTGTTCGACCGGATAAAATTGAGTGCTCCATCATTATTATTTCTGGTAGGTTGGCCATTACATTCGTCATAACCAGCCCCCCAGCGAATTTGTAATTTGGGAACCGCATCATTTCCGCAGTTCAACCAGGTATCTAAAACCACCTTCATACCATTGGCCGAAGCCGGGATGCCAATGCCACCTCCAGCAACAAAACCAGTTGGTGGTACATCGAGATAACAAAACGCAATACCATCGGCACCCAGTGCTGAAGTCTTATCAAAAATTCTGAACTCAAATTCAGCAACCCACTTTTTACATTGACTGAGGTTGATGGGTGTATTAAAAAAAACAGCTCCCGAAGTAGAAGTTATTGGTTCCGTTAAAATCAGTTCACTATTTCCAGTTTGTCCGGGGGTATTTCCTGCAGAGGCTGCTCCCTGAAGATTCCAGCCTGTTGTATTAATTGGCGTACCACGTAATGTTGCAAATTCAAACTCTTGCGCCTTTAAGCAGGAAATCCCATAAAGGAACATTCCTGTCCAAAGCAGCAAAAATCTTAGAATATGTACATTTATTATTCGAAAATACATGGTATGCAATTCACATTTTTTACCATAAAGGATTATCTCAATATGGTTACAGAACCTGTAATGGGCGGCACTGCATTTTTAGGATCTACAATATAGTAATAAACGCCCGCTGGCACAGGTTTCCCTTTTTGGGTTCCATCCCATGCTTTGTTATACCCCTGGCTTACAAGAACAGTTTGACCATAGCGGTCAAAAACCTGTACAGTAGCTCCCGGGTAAGAATCGAGGTATCGGATTGTCCAGGTATCATTTATACCATCTCCATTAGGACTGAAGGCATTTGGTATCACGGGCTTCAACAGCAATTCAATAAATACTTCATCAGAGGCACTGCATCCCCCTGCTCCGGTTACAGTAAGCCTGTAGGTAATATTTGCTTCTGCCCTGCTGACAGGTTGCAAAATTGTATCATTATTTAGCCAGGTAGGAGGTGTCCAGCGATATCGGTAATTTGTGGTTCCGCTAGCGGTTGCCAGCAAGGTCACCTGTCCTCCTTGCAATACAAACTGATCAGGGCCTGCATTTACAACGGGGAACGGATGTACGATCACCGTTTTAGAAACGGTATCTGAATTACAACCTGTATTTGTGGTATAAAACATATTTACCGTATAAGTTCCTGCCGAGGTATATGTTTTAGTTGGATTTCTTTGCGTTGAATTGCTGTTATCTCCTAAAGTCCAATTCCAGTTAGTAATGGTATTATTTAAAGGATTGCTGCGATCTTCAAAATTAATTGGTGAACCAAGACATACTTCCGGTGGTAAGGAAGCCCAGTTGGCCAATGCCTGAGGTACAATATTAGAAAGCGTTTTTGATATGCTATCAGTACAACCCCTTGCACTTGTCGCAATTTGCTTCACGGCAAATGTACCGGTTGTTTGGTATAAATAAGTTGGACTCGCCTGTGTACTCGCAGCTCCTGCTGGCCCAAATGACCATTGGTAGGATATAGGGGTACCGCCGGTTCCACCCACTGTTGTGCGATTTACAAAATTAGCGAGTCCCTCGGGCAGACAAACTACGGTAGGTAAATCAAAATCAACTAGTGGTTTGGGATAAATAGATACTGGCTTTTGAACGGTGGTACTTACGCATCCGCTATCCGTGGTAACCGAAAGGCTGATATTATAGGACTGACTGTTGGCATAATTCCTCGAAAAAGGATTGCCATTGTTTCTGGTTTCGGTATTACCATCCCCGTAATTCCAATTCCATGAGGTAATCGTATTGGAATTTGCAACACTTTGGTTGGTTAACAAAACCGGAGTATTGATACAGGTTAAATTACCAATCGTAAAATCAGCAGTAGGTCTTGGCCATACTGTAATTGCCCGGGTAGTTGAGTCAGTACAACCCGCTGAAGTGATGTACTTATATTGTAAAGTAAAAGTACCAGTTCCCGTAATGGTTGGGGTAAATAATCCGGCGGCATTAATTCCTGATCCACTATAAATACCAGAACCAGTATTGCCGCCTGCATCAAATCCTTGTGTAATAGCGCGTGGAGTTGCATCAAGACAGATTCCCGGCATTACAGAAAACTGCACCGCCGGAGTTGCCTGCAGGGTGATAATTTTTGATGAATCATTCAAACAGACCGTACCAGAGAATGCCTGCAAACGAATTGTTGCCTGCCTGGTAGCCGGGCTTGCAAATGGCAGGTAATTCTTGGTATAAATTTCATCAAAAGCGGGTGTTTCAATGATGGTTGTATCGAGTGGATTATTTAAAAAATCCCATGAAACTATAATACGTGTTACCGTACCAAAATTTACGGATGATTTATTTTGAATTTGTACTGGTAGATTACTGCAAAGGCTTCCAGTTGTAACTACATTAAAATTTGCCTGTGGCTTATCCCCGTTAACGGTAAGGGTTTGCGTTAGGGAATCTTTACAACCAGCCCCGCTTGTGGCAACCAGTTTTACATCATAATTAGCAGCAGCTGTATAGCGGTGTCGGCCGTTTAGTAAAATACTTGTATTAGGATTAAGTGGTGTTGCATTTGGATCCGAAAAACTCCATAACCAGTTTGCCTGAGCAAGTGTACCATCAGCAATGGTGGTGGTATTGGTAAATTCAGCAAAGGCATCATTCAAACAAACTTCGGGAATTACAAAACCAGTAACCGGCACATGGGTTACGCTGATGGTTTGACGTGCAGTATCACTCAAACAGGCTCCGTTATTTGTTACCACCAGTTTAATCATATAATTACCCACTGCAGGATACGCATATGTAAATGCGGCTCCGTTGGTTCTGCTGAAAGTAATCCCATTACCCATATCCCAAAACCAGTTTGTAATGGTACCGGTTTGGGTAGTGCTTGTATTGGTAATATTCACAGCTTGGCTTTGGCAAAAAGGACCAGATAAATTAAAAGCAGCTACCGGATTAGGATTGATAGTAATGGATTTAACGATGGTATCACTTACGCAACCGCGGTTACTTGTTACAAAATGACTAACATCAAAAGTTCCACCCGCTCCATATTTATGCCGGTTTATACGGCCGGTATCAGAAATACCATCGCCAAAACGCCAATCCCATTTTACGATGGTATTGCCAGTAGCGATTGTAGAAGTTGAAGTAAAGGATACGGAGTCGGTAAGACAACCTGAATGCGTAAAATTAAAATCATTCACTGGTCTTGGAAATATCTGTACATCAAAATCTATTTGCTGCTCTCCGCTACAACCATCCGAAGTGGGATTGGTAGCGAGTACCGAAATTTTTGTTATTCCGGCTGTACTATATTGGTAATCGCCCGGAAGTGGAAACCTATAAATGGTTTTTCCCTCTTTAATATAGGTGGAGTCAGGGGTTGGATTATTAATGACTATATCTGGAAAAGATCCATTAAACCGCCAATCTAATTTTGTAGCTGGATACGGAAGGGTAATGAACCATTGAAAATCTGTACCGGCACAAGTGGAGGCAGCATCTATTGAACGGTTATCATCACGGATGGTTATAAATTGCAACAGGTCACGTACATTGGTACCGGCATTGTAGCCATAGGATTCTACATTACCAAACCCATAGGCTATACAGGAGAAATTAGAATCTGCAGTAAGACTTTGAACGGGATTTGAAATAGCGATATTGGTAACATTTTCCTGCAGGTAACTGTAAGGAGTTCCGGGGATTGTTACAAAGATATTTGAGGGAGGGGTTCCATTAATCCGAAAGGTACCTGCAGCAATTGTAGGTATAATAATATTAAGAAAACACCGATCCACATTACTTTGACCCGGAGGTACAAAATTTCGGTGTGCTGAAAATACCGTAATATCATTGAGGGTTTGTTCAATGGGGCTCAACACAATCATTTCAGGGTCTGCGGGAAAGGGGCAGGTGCCGTTATTGGCGCAACTTCCCTGATTCCTCGAATCACAGGTTTGAGAAGTTATATATTGAACAACCATGATCGGCTTATCACTGGAAATAAGTGTAGCATTACCTGTTTGGTATTCAGCAAATCCCTGAGGTCCTACCGTTATTGTTGTTGTTACGTTATTTTCTCTTTTTGTAATATTTGTATTGGGTTCTGTGGTAAAAACCCGGATGACATCAGTTTCCCGGTTGGCAAATGGTGCAGTAAGATAGGTTCGTCCGTATGAACGGGTGGGAAATAACTGAGTTAATAAGTTGTCTCCGCCACTCGATCCCGGGCAACTAAAAGCGGACCATGTAGTGGCAGAAAATACTCCAATGGGTTTACAGGCAGTGGCACCGGTTGCAATAGAACGAACAATAGTGCCTGAAATATCAGCGTCTTTCTGAAATTGAACCTGATAAACATCTCCCGGATTGGCAAGGGTTATACTATAGGCGGTACCAGCCGGACGACCACCATCAAAACTATTCGCAGTCGGTACAATTTCAACTACGGTATTAGGCTCTTTGGCTACTACGGTTATTCCACCACGCCCACTGGCATTTCCGCTTGCTCCCTGACTGCTGTAACTTGGTACAATATAATCTCTTCCCCAGGTTACTGCCGGCAAAACAAGTGTAGAACCTGATCTCGCAGATCGAATAATGTGTGCATAAATAACAACAGGTGCATCAGATATTACATGAATGGCTGATCCCAATTTAATTCCATCAAGCTGATCCTGATATACCGCTGAATTGGGGGCATCATTAGCTGCGGTATTTCCCAAAAAAATACGTCTTACGGTATTGGCTGTGATATTGAAATTTAAAACCGGGCCTCCATTGCCTACCCTAACAGTTCCATTTGCCGCCACATCACTGGTAATATAAATGCCCATAACAGCACCAGTTCCATCCACGTGCGCCGGAAAGGTGATCCAAAAATCCTTTCCTTTATTCGAAAAATCCTGTCCGGAAACTGTTTGGGTATTGAATAAACAACTAATGACAAGCCAAGCAATAAACGTAATATTCCTCATGAGCAGTAACACAAAAATTTGATCGTAGAGCATGCAAAATAGGTCAAAAAAGAAACACACCCTACTATTAAGCAATAATTAACTTTGAATCAGTCTTTGACGTTGTAAATATGAAAAAGTTTCATTACCTAAATTAAACAATATATCTAAAATAGAAACCTGTGGCGAAAATTCAGCTCCAAATACCTGAATATAGTTTTCTAAGACAGTAAAATCAACCTTTGACGGGTTTCTCAGGTCCATAAAATCGTTGTCATAGGAGGGCTGGAAAGTTTCAGTAAAATGAGTTTCCTTTTTGGACTTTCCTATTTTTGATAAAATCCAATGGTAAAGACGGAGGTTCCAATCAAATAAGTTCTCTCCACAATTTTCATAAAGCCCCTTAATTTCATGAGCATAATAAAAATAAAAGGGTGATTTATTGTAGCAACTATCCATTGCCCGAAGATGTTTTTTTTGCCACGATTGGTTTATTTCTATTTGGATCTCATTAATCAATCCACGATTTTCGCGTCCTCCAACGATGGGTACAGATAAAAGCAAAGGCCCCGAGGCACTCAAGACCCGATAACGATTTCTATATCCTGTCTTTTGGAAACGTTCCTGTTTTTCTAAAAAAATGACTTCGGCTTTGCACAAAGCCACCCAGTAAGGAATGGTGCCCCAGCATTGCAGTTCTGTAATTACTTTCATAAACCACGGCGAAGAACTATCTGGTAAAAATAGTTCAACATTTTGATGCGTTTGTTTCACTTAATTTCGCAATATCATGAAGAATCAAATAGGAAAGGCGTTTTTTTTGGGGTTGCTATTGACTTCAGGGCTCTTTTTTAGTAGTTGCAAATCCTTTAAACCCATTGAATATCAAGGTGTTACCGACTGGGAAATACAACCTAAATCCCTGATGTCTTCTGATTTATCCGCAAAAGTCACTGTTTACAATCCCAATGCAGGGGATATTAAGGTAAGAAGGATAGACGCAAGCATTATGGTAGATGAAAAAAATTGGGGAACCTATACACTCGACAGTTCATTTGTAATTGCTGGTAAATCCTCGTTTTCGATGCCTATTTCCGTAAAGGTCAATAATATGAATATCGTATCTGGAGGTGTTTCCCTTTCTGCAGGCAAGGTACTACCCTATCAATTGATTGGATCTTTTAAAGGGTCGTACCGGGGTATTTCCGCCACTATTCCATTTGATCAAAAAGGCTCCTTTTCGAAAAACGACATTAAATTCTAAACAAATAGCATTTACATTTTACCAGATTTTGGGTTGCGCTGGTCGGCCATTTTTTTACAACAATCAGGTAGTTTTTTATACACATCCGGATTAGCAAGTACATCATCAGCATCGAAACCTGCATTGCTGATAGCTGTCTTTATTTCCTCAATATTGGTCCGGTCGGGATAGTACTGTACCTGTGTAATTTTTTGCCTTGTCTGCACCGTAATCTTTACTATGCCATCAATTAAACGGGGTACCGAAGCTTCAATTTTTGCTTTGCATGGTTCACAAACAGCATCGGGTGTGGCAATATTTACCCTCACGGCTTTAGGCGTTACCTGCGCTAAGCCAATGGTTGAAATAAAGCTAATAAGGAGGCCAAGGCTTAGTTGTTTTATCATTTTCTATTATTTAAAGTAAAATTAGGGACTCTTTGTGCCTATATCTTTTTATACAAGCTAAACCTATGTGAAAAAGAGATACTTATTTTCCCCAGGTTTCGGGTTGCGCTCTCCAGCTTTTCAATGTTTGCAATTGTTCTTCTTTAATAATTCCTCTTTTTACCGCTACTTCCAGTAATTGCGGGTATTGGGTTAGCGCAATATATTTTACGCCCTTATCGGCAAATGCTTTTTCAGCAATTTCAAAACCATAGGTGAAGATTGAAACCATTCCCTCTACCTCCAATCCTGCGTCTCGTAATGCATCAACTACCTGCAAACTGCTTTTGCCAGTACTTACCAGGTCTTCTATTACCAGCACCCGCTGTCCCTGTTGGTAATAACCTTCCAATTGATTACCCAACCCATGGTCTTTAGGTTTGGGACGCACATACATATAGGGCAGCTTTAACTGATCAGCAGCCATAGCCCCCCAGGCAATGCCAGCAGTAGCAACACCGGCAAGTAATTCTGCCTCCGGAAATTCAGAAAAAATGATGTTGCACATTTCACTTTTTATGAATTCACGTATATACGGAAATCCGAGCACCTTTCTATTGTCGCAGTATATCGGACTTTTCCAGCCACTTGCCCAGTTAAAAGGATTTTCGGGACGTAGCACTACTGCCCCGGCTTGTAAAAGTTTTTCAGCTACGGCGGTCTCATTGCTCTTCATGCAGATAATTTTCTTTAATAAAAATGCGAATATCGCATAACCTGCAGCAATTATTGCAACCGATCAATGTTTTTGTTACTTTGCAATATGCAAACGGATTATCTTATTTACTTTAATGACAAGCCTTATTATATAGTATCTATATTAACCTCTCCCTTGTATAAACTGGCACAAACAGCCGGTACGATTATAGTCAATCAGCCCTCGAAAGGTATAGTGGCCCAATCCATTCGCGATATGGAGGCAACCGGCACCCATGCCGTTATTTTATTGACGAATGAAACAGAAAGATGGTGGGAATTTTTTGGCCAACATTTTGAAACCATCACTGCCGGGGGCGGGATCGTTTATAATCCTAATCAGGAATTGCTTTTTATTTTTCGCCGCAAAAAATGGGATTTACCTAAAGGTAAACTCGATGAAGGAGAGACTATAGAAACCTGTGCTGTGAGGGAGGTTCAGGAAGAAACAGGATTACAAAAAGTAACCCTGAGGAATTATTTTGATACCACCTATCATGTATATCAGGAAAAAGGTAAACCAATCCTAAAAAAAACAGTTTGGTTTGTTATGGATGCGGTGGAGAACCAAACCCTGACTCCACAAACCGAAGAAGACATTGAAGAACTTGACTGGCTGGGTAAACCCGCATGGGATAAGGTTTTTGAAAACACTTTCCCTTCCATCAGGATGTTGCTTCTGCAACTGGGCGACGGATAATAGCCACCGTTAACCTGCTGATACAAACCAATTTGCCCCGATCATCAGTAATCCGGATATCCCATACATGCGTGGATCTGCCAATATGCAGAGGAGTTGCCCGTCCGGTTACAAATCCCTTTTGCACACTCCTCAAATGGTTGGCATTGATCTCAAGCCCTACACACATCCATTTGCTGTGATCAACTACCAGCGCAGACCCTACGCTACCCAAAGTTTCGGCAAGTGCTACAGAGGCACCTCCATGCAAAAGACCGTAAGGTTGCCGGGTTCTGTGGTCAACAGGCATGGTGGCTTCAATATAATCAGCGCCTAGTACTGAGAAAGCCATACCAAGATGCGCGCCAAGATTATCGTCGCCAAAATTTTTTATATCGTCCAGTTTAAGCAATGGCTCAAACCAAATGGGTTTTGTATCCATAGAAAATTGCAATAAAGAAGTACAAAAAAATCAGGGGTAAAGTGATTCAATAACCGAAGCAGGAAGGAACTGACGAACATCTCCCCCGTTTCGGTAAACATCCCGCACAAGCGTGGAAGCTACCGAGGTGAATTGAGGCGAACAGGTTAAAAAAACCGACTCCACTTTATGTTGAATACTGCGGTTCATATCGGCAATAGCCTTTTCGTATTCAAAATCGCTTACATAGCGAATACCCCGTAAAATAAAATCCGCCCCTACCCTTTTACAGGTATTTACGGTAAGCCCCTCATATACAATAGCTTCAATTTTTGGGTTGTCCTTGTAGCAATCCCGTATCCATTGTAACCGGTCTTTTTCAGAAAAAAGGGGTTGCTTATTTACATTACGCCCAATACCTATATACATTTTGTCAAAAAGAGGTAAAGCCCGATCTATAATATCAAGATGCCCCAGGGTAATAGGATCAAAAGTGCCGGGAAATAAGGCAATACGCATAGTGTAACCCATTAATTTATGGATGTAAAAATAGGGTTGTTTACGGCACCTTCCACATTAATTATTTCTTCCTGATAGCAGATAAAGTACCGCCATCCGAACCGCTACCCCATTTTGTACCTGATCAAGTATAATGCTGTGGCCGCTATCAGCTACATCGCTATCAATTTCTACACCTCTATTAATAGGCCCCGGGTGCATAATCAAAATTTCCTTTTGCAGGTTATCGAGTAATGATTTTTTTACCCCGTAAGCTATATTGTATTCCCGGAGAGATGAAAACAAAACTTGATGCTGTCTTTCTAACTGAATACGCAGTACATTGGCTACATCGCACCATTGCAGGGCTTCCTTTACATTATAGGTAATTCTTACCCCCATGGCCTCTTCCAAATGTGGCGGTATAAGTGTAGGAGGACCAACAACTAAAACCTCAGCCCCCATTTTTTTAAGGAGGTAAATATTACTTAGCGCAACCCTGCTGTGCATAATATCTCCAATTATGGCAACCTTTTTGCCTTCCAAAGTGCCCAACTTTTCCCGGATACTGAAAGCATCCAAAAGCGCCTGTGTGGGGTGTTCATTGATACCATCCCCTGCATTGATAATAGCTGCATTGATATGTTTGGCTAAAAAATGGGGTGCTCCACTTGCACTATGCCGCATTACCACCATATCCACTTTCATACTCAAGATATTGTGTACCGTATCCAATAGCGTTTCTCCTTTTGAAACCGAGGAACTACTAGCTGTAAAATTGATGGTATCGGCACTCAGCCTCTTTTCTGCCAGTTCGAAACTGATCCGCGTTCGGGTAGAATTTTCATAGAATAAATTTACAATGGTAATATCCCGCAGTGACGGCACTTTTTTTACCGGTCTTTGTAAAACGTCCTTAAATTGAATGGCTGTATCGAGAATAAGTTGAATATCTTCAGGCTGAAGATGTTTAATGCCTAGCAAATGTGGAGTGGAAAGGCTCATTAAAGAGCAAATATAAAGACTTTTTACAAAGGCTTGGTTAACAAAAACAGTAGTTTTTCCACAACCACTTTTCGCCGTTAACTTGTTACCTCCCCTTCAATCAGTAATCCCTTTGAATAAGGAAAGTGGCTACTTCCCTCAAAGCCGTCTTCCTGCTGCTGATTACTGCAATTTCTTCTAAATGATGCATGGCTTTTTGATAATAGGTATCTTTTAATTCAAGTGCCCATTCGGGTGCGCCTGTTTCCCGGTAAATAGCCAAAACTTTCTCCACCTTATCTTCCCCACTATAGGTCATCAATCCCTGCAAAGCCTTTTTCTGTTGAGGAGAGCTTACTTCAAGAGCATGAATTAAGAGGAAAGTTTTTTTATTGGCAAGTATGTCTCCTCCTACCTTTTTACCAAATTTTTCCGGGTTTCCAAAAGCATCGAGGTAGTCATCTTGCACCTGAAAAGCAATCCCAAGGTTCTTACCAAACTCATACAAATGCTCTGCATTTCGAGTGCCGCCACCCCCGATAACGGCTCCCATGCGCAATGCGCCGGCAAGTAATACGGAGGTCTTCAGGGCAATCATGTGGATGTATTCATTGAGTGATACGATTTCCATTTGCTCGAAATCCATGTCAAGCTGTTGTCCTTCGCATACTTCGGCAGCGGTCCGGTTAAACCATTTCAGGATGGCATGTACCAGATCTTTATCTACCTTATTTAAATATTCATAAGCTTTAACCAGCATTACGTCTCCTGCCAGCAAAGCAGTATGCTGCCCAAATTTTTCATGAACGGTTGGCTTGCCGCGGCGTAGCGGTGCTTTGTCCATTATATCGTCGTGTATGAGGGTGAAATTATGAAACAACTCAATAGCAGTGGCCACCTGCCATGCATCAGGCTTAATATCGTCGAATAGTTCATTGCCCATTAATACCAGCAAAGGACGGATGCGTTTGCCCCCTAATTCCAGGAAATAACGGTTGGGATCGTATAAAGTAGCTGGCGCCTGTGGAAAATGCTCAACAGAAAAGAATTCGGTAAACTGCAGCGCTAGTTGTTGGAGTGATTGCATGAAAAATTAATTACCGGTGCAAAATAAGACAGAATCAAGAGAAACTGCAAAAGCAGAATCCAGGTACCTGTTTTCGTGAATTTTAAACTCACTATCTGCCATTGGATTTGTAGATTGGATTACCAAAAAGCAAAGACCATCCCCGTCCGGGAATGGCCTCACCAACACAAATCTATATCCCCATTACCTTTTAAAATCATTGATTCCGAAATAATAAACATCCTTACTTCCCGGATAAATACCTTCGATCTGAAAATTACTTTCCTGTTTTGCTATGGTATTTTTAAGATCTTCCACCGATTCTCTTATTATGCACCAATTCCTGTTTGCTAAACAAGAAAAAAATGGAGATCCCGATAAATTAATGGGGTAATTTATCCCTGAGCACTCCATAAAGCCAGGTACCTACAAGGGCAAAAAAGAGTACAATACCCATCGATAAAAAGCCGTAACCGATATTTACAACCATCGGACCAGGGCAAGCACCGCTTAAAGCCCAACCAAGCCCAAAAATAGTTCCCCCTATCAAATAGCGGGTGATTGATTTCTCCTTTGGGAAAAACAAAATCGGGTTTCCATCAAAATCACGAATTTTAAATTTTTTGATCATGGCCACACCTATAGCTCCAAGAACTACCGCTGTTCCAATAATTCCGTACATATGAAATGCCTGAAAGCGAAACATTTCCTGAATGCGAAACCAGGAAATTGCTTCAGATTTAGCCATTACAATACCAAATACAATACCTAATAAAAGAAACTTTAATAATTTCATATATCAAAAGATTAAGGGGAAAATAAAATAGGTCATAGCTAACCCGCCAATAAAGAAACCTACAACAGCAATCAGGGACGGTATCTGCAAATCAGACATACCACTGATAGCATGTCCAGAAGTACATCCTCCCGCATAACGTGCTCCAAAACCCACAAAAAGTCCACCAATAGCAAGAAGTAGAAATCCTTTAAAACTAAAGGCTGCTTGTAATGAAAACAACTCTTCAGGTTGAAGTGAAACGGGAGCGGCAAAACCAAGCTTACTCAAATCTCTTATGGTGTCAGCCGATATGTGCACTCCTTCATCCGAAGATAAAAAATGCCGGGCAACAAATCCACCTATTATGGCTCCTGCCAAAAAAACCAGATTCCAGATTTGAGCTTTCCAGTTAAAATCAAAAAACTTTGTCCTTTTCCCTAAACCTGCAGCGGCACACATGGTGCGCAGGTTTGCAGAAAATCCAAAGGATTTTCCAAAATACAGGAGAAAAAACATGATAAACGCAATTACAGTCCCTGAAAACCACCAGGACCATGTTTGAGTGATAAATGAATTCATATAGATATCTATCTTAATTTAAATGAAACGAAATAATGGGTTTATAAAGATGGTTAATTAGTTTTTCGGTAGCGCTTTGATGAAAGAATCCACCCTTTCCATGCGTGCCAATGCAGACCATGTCCATTTGGCTCATTTGATTGAAATGAACAACTCCCTGCTCTACATCTTTGTCTTCAATGAGATGGTATTCTAAATTTTCTAATTGATTTAGCTCAGCAAACAATTTCATGTTTTCTTTTAATGCATCCTGTTCCATGGCTGAATAACCAGATACAATTTGCAAAAGGTGAATCTTTGGATTAAAGGCATAAATTAGTTTTTTAAGAAAACTAAGATTTTCTTTTATAGGCAGTTGAAAATTATGTACCAACAAAACATGATGGATATTTAAATCAGACCGATCACACATCAGGGATAGAACGGGGATTTGGGATTTCCTCGCTATAATCTGTGTTTCTGAACCGGAAAGTTTTTCCTTCATACCCCACGCACCTTTGGTTCCCATAACAATTAAATCGAATTGATTGTTTTCTGCAAAACTCAAAATACCATCCGTGACTTTACCCAGCACCAAATGAGTTTGAATGCCACTGCCGTATTCCGTCTTCAATGCCTCCAACTTACGCTCAGCAATTTCCTTCTGCCTTACAACATAATTCACTTCGATCTCACCACAGGTTTGAACAGATCCCTTGCCATCCATAGTTACTGTATCGGGAACATTCAATACATGCAAAAAATGAATATCAACGGATGCCCGTTCTCCAAGCTTTTTTACCATCAGGTAAGCGTACTCAGCCTGAACCGAAAAATCGGTAGGAATAAGTATTTTTAGATTTTCCATTTATTAATATTTTTCATAACCTATTTATTTAACTAAAATCATCTTTATAGCTTAAGATTGACTTTCTATTCTGCAAGTCAAAACCTTTGAGTATTTTTCAGGCTGTCCCTTTTAGGATTTTATTCCAATATAGCCAGGGAAGTACTTTAGTTTTCAAAATCCACATGGTCCATCTTGGCTTTGTTTGATCGAAGGGAAATGTCATTTTAGGCTTATTGGTGTAGTCGAACTCGGCAAGCATTAATTTCCCATATTCAGTGGGAATGGGGCAAGCACTGTAGCCCGTATATTCTCCTAATAACTGCTCCTGTTTTAAATACGACAAAAGGTTTTGAACAACAACTGGCGCTTGTTGGCGAATAGCTGCACCAGTTTTACTACAAGGCGCATTGGTACAATCACCTAGAGCAAAAATATTTTCAAACCGGGTGTGTCGCAAACTATTTTTATCTACCTGCACATATCCATATGGATTTTGGGGATCAGCAAGCACGCTATTTTTAATAAAATCGGGTGCCGATTGTGGAGGAACGGCATGACACATGTCAAATGACATTGATTTTTGCTCCAATTCACCAGCCTCATTTTTCTCCTCAAAATAGACTGTTTTTTTGTCGCCATTAATCTCCGTAACATTTACACCGAAATGGGGCTGAATATTATCCTTTTCAATAACCTCGGTTAGGGTATCTGCATATTCTTTTACGGCAAATATTACTCCGGCACCCGATAAATAATGTACGTTACACTTATCCAAAATCCCTTTTTTCCGCCAGTAGTCACAGGCCAGATACATAATTTTATGCGGAGCACCCCCACATTTAATCGGTGAGGAAGGATTGGTAAAAACAGCTGTTCCCCCTTTGAAGTTTTTAATCAGTTCCCAGGTATAAGGAGCCATATCAAAAGAGTAATTACAACTGACTTCATTCTTTCCAAGCGTTTCTTTAAACCCTTTAATTTTTTGCCAATCCATCTGAATACCCGGACATACGACCATAGCATCATAATGATACGATTCGCCGCTTTTACAAACCACTTTGCTTTCTTCGGGTACAAAAGCAGATACGGCATCTTTGATCCACTTGGTCCCTTTAGGAATTACATCTTTCTCTTTCCGAATGGTTTTGTTGATATCAAAAATACCGGCACCAACCAAAGTCCATGCAGGTTGATAATAATGCTTCTCAGAAGGATCGATGATACTTATTTGTAGCGAACTATCTTTTTTCAATAACTGAGCCGCCACTGAAAGACCAGCATTCCCTCCTCCAACAACAATGATTTTTTTTGCAGGCATATCGTATAATTTTAAGTGAAATTATTTTTTGTGAGGAAGGATTTAGGTAACTAATGTTACATAAGCATTTTTCTCCCCCCCAATAAGAACAGATAAACGGCACTGCTGCCTGATTTAAGTTTTAAATTTGTGAGGAGTTAAGACAACTTTTTAAAAAAAGACTACGTCTTTGCAGTCTTTTTTTTTAAATCCAAATTATTGGGATTAAAGATCTCTTTTAGCAAGATACCAATCCACCATTTCCAGGTCACTATTTTTTCTTTCCGTTAATCCTTCTACTGTTTTAGGAGCTGGAAAAATTACTTTATCGCCCGGCTTCCAATTCAACGGCATGGCACATTTGTTAGTATCAGAAGTCTGAAGGGCAATTAAAGCTCTTTTAATTTCTTCCATATTCCGACCCACATTTAAAGGATAGTACATAATCAACCGTACTTTACCTTTCGGATCCATTATAAATACAGCTCGTACAGCAGCAGTTTCACTTTCACCAGGTTGCAACATGCCATAAAGTTTAGAAACCCGCATATCAATGTCGGCTACACCAGGAAATTCAAATAGCACATTTGTTTTTTCCTGAACTGCATTTACCCAGGCAATATGGGCATGAATACTATCGATACTCAAACCCATTAATTTGGTATTATGGGCTGCAAAAAAAATCCTTTTCTAATGCAAAGCCACTCATTTCAGTGGTACAAACCGGTGTAAAATCGGCTGGATGGGAGAAAAAAACGACCCAACTATCTTTGTTATACTCCGAAAACTTAAGGTTACCAGTAGTCGTCACGGCATCAAAGTCCGGTGCCAGATCACCAATTCCTGGCATAATATTCATAACTGTATTGTCCATGATTTTTCATTTTTGAATGAAGTACAAAGTTGAAAAACCAAAACCTGCTAAAAGGTAACAATAGTTACAAAACATAAAACGAAAGCGGAAACATCCCTGAAAAGGCCATCCTGAGGAACCTTATCATTTCGTTAAAATTAGAGTATAATCCAAAAAGAATACATAGAAACGACAACCATCAATTAAAACTGGAATCAGTTAAATAGCTGATCAGGAAAATGCAAAAAAATACCCCGCTAATGCGAGGTAATAATTTTTATTGGCGGAGAGCGAGGGATTCGAACCCCCGGACCTGTTACAGTCAACAGTTTTCAAGACTGCCGCAATCGACCACTCTGCCAGCTCTCCGTGGCAAATGTAACGTTGGGATTCAATTCCGCAAAATGTTTCATTGTCTTCGCATCATATTTTTCATTTTTGCCAGAATAAATTTTAGTGAAATCCTTTAAAATCTGAATATCAAGCGCTTACAAGTTATAATTAAGAATGGCCTCTTCTCCCCTATTTTGATTATTTTGCTCTCCTACTTATCATTTTATAGCATGAAACTCATTAATTCCTACTTTTTTTTGGCATTGGCAGTACTGCCCATAACCTCGTGGAGTCAAACACCTTCAGGTGCATGGCAAAAACATACAGACTCCACTACCCAAATAATGCTTATTGCCGATGGATATTTTATGCGGGGAGAATATACTATCGAAGGGAATCGTTTTGTGAGCGCTTCGGGTGGAATCATGAAAATAATGCCCGAAGAATTGGAAATAGAGATTGAATTTGATAGTAAAAACGCTTCCGAACCGGGCAATATGCATTTAATCAGCTATCAGATTACCCCCAACCAATTACAGTTATCCCACCATGATGAAAAGGAAACCTGGATCCGGGTGGATGATGGAAAACCGGGTGTACTTTTTGGTGCCTGGCTATTTTCGGGAAGAAAATCCAATGCAGTGGATTCTATAACAGTTTATGTGCCGGGCGTACGAAAAACAATGAAAATATTGAGCGGTAATCGGTTTCAGTGGGCAGCATATAATACAGAGACCAAGGCTTTTTTAGGAACTGGCGGAGGTACTTATACCGCTGAAAATGGCCGCTACTTCGAAAATATTGCTTTTTTTTCCCGGGATAATGCCCGGGTGGGAGCTACGCTTTCATTTGTCCTAACCCTCGATAAGCCTCATTGGTACCATAGCGGGCAAAGCAGCAAGGGAGACCCCATTTTTGAACGATGGACTTTACGAAAAACCTTTGCAGATCAATAGCCTTGTTCAGATAAATCATCCAGCAAACCCTTAATTTTTTTTACATGTTTGCCATAATAACTATTAATCCATTGGTTGGTCAATATTAATACCAGCAGAGTAACGATAATAGCCAAAGCCGCATATTTAATAAGACCTTCCGAATAAGAGGCGGGCATTGAAGTTATATTTTGGGTCAAATCCCTTTTATACATGGTGATTCCGGTCATAAAAAAAACAAATGGAATCAATATAAAATTAAAGGACTTGTACATCTCAAGATGAAGCCGGATTTCAAAATAAAGATGGGTAAGCCCGTCTTTTAAGGTGGTATTATAATTATGCATGGTTTTGAAAAGCTTGCCGAATCTCAGGAAATAATAGGTAGTAATAAAAAGCATAATGATATAATTGGTATAAAACAGCAGCATCATACTGCCCCGGATAGCAAATAACAAAGGCAGGAATCCGATAAAAATAATTGCGGCCAACTGAAACCAAAATTCATGCTTCATTTTTTTGCGGATAGCATCAATGGGCTGATTAGACTTTTTGAGTAGTGAACCCTCAAAAGTCATATCCTTCTGCGGGCCATCCTCTTTTTGCCATGCATTTTGTAGTTCGTCAAAGTTCATAATGTGACTGTTTTATAATTTCTTGTAATTTTTCTTTGGTACGACTCAATTTTACCCGGGCATTGTTTTCTGATATCCCCAGCAATTTTGCAATATCCTTGTGGGGAAGGCCTTCCATAAAATAAAAAACCAATGCTTTCTCTACGGGTCCTAAAGTGGACACTGCCTTGTAAAAAAATGTTAACTGCTCTTCTGCTAATTCATTTTTCCCCGTATCCGACAGCAGCTCCATTTTATTTTCGTCGTAAACCAGCTCGGGCTGTTTTTTTTCTTTTTTAAAAAAAGTAATGGCTGTATTGATGGCTACGCGGTACATCCAGGTGGAAAAGGCACTTTTCCCTTCGAAACTTTCAAAACTCTTCCATAAGCGGAGCTTTATTTCCTGCATCAGATCTTCCCGATCCTCCGGGGTATCCATATAAAGTTTTGATACCTTGTATATGATCCCTTTGTTTTGGTTAATCAATTCAATAAATAACTGCTCTTTATTTTGCGACACGCTACTTGTTTATGCTGGTGTTTTATCAATAGACCGCATTCAGGCGGATTCGTTACAAGAGGATCCTTTTTTTCTAAAATAAAATCTTTTAACTGGAAATAAGGTCGAGCACAAGCCAAATAAGAATAATTTTCCGGCAAACAGGATAACCGCATAAGTTCCTAGATTTGCTTTCTTTATGATCCATACAAAAGACCTTACTTATCAATATGCAGGAGGAAAAGCTCTCTCCTACCCCGATGTAGATGTACTACGGGGAGAAACTTTACTCATCATTGGGCATTCTGGCTGTGGCAAAACTACACTTTTGCATTTACTAGGTGGTTTATTGAGACCAACTAACGGGCAGGTAGTCATCCATAATCAAAATACCTCCATTCTTTCCGACAAAAAATTAGATACCTTTCGGGGTCAGCATATCGGCTTTGTATTTCAAAAAGCACATTTTGTACAAAGCCTTACTATAAAGGATAATATTCTGCTGGCTTCCTATTTATCGGGCAAAAGTTATAGTCCCCAAAATTTTAATGCCCTCACAGCGAAGCTTGGTATTACATCCTTACTTGGCAAAATGCCCTCCACACTCAGCGAGGGAGAACAGCAGCGTGTATCTATTGCCCGGGCCATACTCCATCAACCGGATTTGGTGTTGGCAGATGAACCTACAAGCAGCCTCGATGATGAAAATACAGCTAAAGTAGCTTCGCTTCTTTTAAATCTTTCGTTGGAATTTGGCGTCGCCTTAATTATTGTCACCCACGATGAGCGGCTTAAAACCCTGATTACTCAACAATTACATCTTTCATGATTTTTAAAATTATATACCGCAGCCTAATCCATAAACCGCTCAACGCACTGTTGAGCTTGTTTTTATTGATGCTTAGTGTGGCAATCATCAGTTTGCTATTGGTAGCTGGTACCCAAATAAATAATAAACTTGATAAAGACCTTGCCGATGTGGATATGGTGGTTGGTGCCAAAGGAAGTCCATTACAATTGGTTCTATCTGCCTTGTACCATATAGATGCACCCACTGGCAATATTTCAAAAAAAGAGGCGGACAAAATTGCTGCAAACCCACTGGTAGAAACGGCCATTCCCCTCTCCTATGGCGACAGTTACAAAGGCTATCGGATTGTAGGCACCATTCCAGCCTATGTGGAATTGTATGGAGGAAAACTGGCTATAGGAAGTTTTTTTGCGAAACCTTTTGAAGTAGTTTTGGGTGCGCAGGTAGCCCAAAGAACCGGATTGAAAATAGGGGATCTTTTTCATGGCAACCATGGAGAAGAGGAAAAAGGCGAAGAGCATGAAGAATTTGACTATAAAGTAGTTGGCCTTTTGGAAAAAAGCGGCATGGTGATAGACCAACTGATATTGACACCAACTGAGAGTGTTTGGGATATACATGAGGAAGAAGAGGAGACTTCCGCTGTAGCCGGCCCTATGATGCCGATGGTGAGGAAGGCAAACCCTTCGGATGATCATACAGATTTAGACCACTTAGACCACAATATCACTACAATAGAAACGAAAGAAGCACCCGATAAACAAATCACCGCACTGCTATTGAAATTCAAGAGTCCGATGGCCATCATGACATTGCCAAGAATCATTAATGCAGAAACCAATATGCAAGCGGCCGTACCCACACTCGAGATAAACCGGCTGATGAACATGATGGGGATTGGCATTTCTGCCTTACAGGCTATTGCTTTTGCCATTATGCTGATTGCAGGCCTTAGTGTTTTTGTTGCCTTATACAACCGACTGAAGGAGCGGAAATTTGAACATGCCCTGATGCGCTCCATGGGGAGTAGCCGAAGTTTGATTTTTTGGCTCCTGCTATCAGAAGGAATTCTGCTTTCACTTTTAGGCTTTATATTGGGTTTGGCCTTGTGCAGGGGTGGTTTGGCTTTACTAAACAAGGTTTCCGGCAAAGACTTTCACTTTTATTTTGATTTCGGTATTGTACCCGAAGAAGGCTGGCTTTTCGCCATTACTTTATTTATCGGTATTTTTGCAGCCGTAATACCGGCCATTAAGGCCTACAGACTTAATATTGCACAAACACTCAGCGATGGTTAAAAAATGGATTCTTTTACTGGCAGCGCCCCTTCTTTTTTCTTTTGGGTTGAATGAAGGGCCTTTTTTAAGCTGGAGTAAGCTTGAAAATATTGAATTTGCCGAAAAATATGTAAAAGAGGTAGAAGGTTATATGCTTTTTCCCAAGTTCCCTGCTTTTTTGAAGAAACTGGAAGGCAAACCAGTGACTGTGGAAGGATATGTAGTGCCTGTAGATAAGTCTGGAGCCTCAGTAGCGCTGTCCGCAAACCCTTATGCAGCTTGTTTCTTTTGCGGTAAAGCTGGACCGGCTAGTGTAATGACCATCAAACTAAAGACCAAAAACCCTAAATACAAGATTGACGATTATGTGAAGTTTACAGGTATCCTTAGGCTAAATGATGATGACATAAAAGAATTTTATTACATTCTGGAGCAATCCGCTGAAACCAAATAATCCTATGGAAGCAGTTAGGGAACACTTTTTTCCTAGAAGTAATTAACAATTTTTAGATAGTTTAAGCGTATTAGAACATCAGATATGCTTGAATTAGTTTATAATCATTTAGTCATCCCAGTCTGGATAAGTGCTCTCCTGAGCTTCTTTCTTGCCTACAAAATGTGGCGTAAGGGAAGAGAAAGGGAGAAATTGCTCTTTTCCCTTTTAATGACTTTGTGTGGTTTGTATGCTTTTTTTTATGGCATAACACTCCTGAGCATTACAAAAGAGAGTATTCAATTTTGGTTTAAGGTGCAATTCTTTTTCACCTGTCAGACCCCTGCTTTAATGCTTCTGCTAACTTTATACTATGCAAACCGGGAGCATCACTTGCGGAACTGGCATAAATGGATAATGACAGGGTTTCCCGCCATTTTTATTATTGGTTTATTCACTAAAGAATACAACCACCTCTTTTTTAAGTCAGAAGAAATGGTTTGGCATGAATTCTTTTTTACGCTCCGATCTATCCCCGGTCCTTTAGCCAACCTTTTTCGGATTTATTCTTTGGTTATACTGATTATTACCAATGCTATCCTGTTTAATATGCTTGCCAATGTTTCAAAAGCTTATTATAAACAAGTCTTGTATATTACCATAGGGTGTTTTTCCATCTTTATTGTTTTTGGTCTTTTTGTAGCAGGTTTAATTCCCTATGATATTGACCCTATGCCTTTCAATCTGAACATTGTAGGAATCCTGGTATATATAGGCTTATCGAAACATGAATTTTTTGTTAGTCCACCTGTGGCATACAAGTCTATTTTTTCAAAAATGAAAGATGGAGCTATGCTTGTGGACCATCAAAACAGGATTGTAGACTACAACTTTTCCGCTGCGGAGATGTTGGGCCTACCTCAAAATATGCAGATAGGAATCAATCAACAAATCCTACAAAAATTCCCCCAACTTGAGACGCTGATTATAAATAAAATCCCTAAAGAAGCCATACAATTCGAGATTGATCTCGAGGGTATCTCCTGTTGGTTAGAAGCAAAGGTTTCCAACAGCAATATTCAGAAAAATCAAAATATTAGGATTGTTTTCCTCTCTAACATTACGCAAAGAAAGATTACGGAACTGGCGCTTCTGGAAAATCAGCAACAGCTTCGCCGAACTAATAAAGAGCTGGAAAAAAAAGAACAAATGCTCTGGAGTATTACCAATGCTACAAAAGAGTTGGTGTATTCCAATAATTTTGAAGAGGCAGCCCTGCATGCTATTCACAGTTTTTCCAAGGCTGTTCCTATTGACCGGGTAAGCATTTTCAGATGGCATCTTTCCAAGAATGAAATATTAAAATTCAAGCCACTTTATGGCTGGAATTTGGTGGATGATATCTGTGAACAAGAGCCTGGCCTGCAAATTGAGTTCAATCAGGAAATGGCCATTTCTTTAAAGCCTTTCTGGAAAGATTTCTCCATTCCGGTTTCTATAAAAAAATCCCAACTCCAGCCTGGTAACAAATTACATGACATCATGGAAAATAGCGGCATAAAGACCATTTGTTTTATGCCGGTAAAAATCAGCACTACATCCTGGGGTTTGGTTACCTACAATGATTGTACGGCGGAAAGAGAATGGACCGAATATGAATTAGCTTTATTAAAAAACTTTGCAGACAGCCTTGCCAATGCAATTGAAAGGCTGCGACTTGAGAAAAAATTGGTGCAAGCCAAAAAATCGGCAGAGGAAGCCAACGTTGCAAAATCAGAATTTCTGGCTAATATGAGCCACGAAATACGGACCCCACTCAATGGCATTATTGGATTTACAGAACTGATGCATACCCATCATCTGGAAAATCCTCAATCGGGATATCTTGATGCCATCAAACATTCAGGTGATTTGTTGTTGGAAATTGTAAATAATGTCCTCGATTTTTCTAAAATTGAAGCTGGTAAAATGACCTTGGTAAAGGAAAAAATCAACCTGAGGATGGTAATGCAAAATGTACTCCGTATTATTTCTCCACTTGCAGAAAGCAAAGGTTTAGGTCTTTTTTTAAAAATAGGTTGCAATGTACCCGAATGGATTCAAGGAGATGAAACCCGGTTGCAACAGATTTTTATTAACCTGCTGGGGAATGCACGCAAGTTTACTGATACGGGTTCTATCACTTTATCGGCTGAGGTCATTGATAATAATAATATCTATCCTGCATCAGGTTTAAATAATATCCGGTTTGATGTATCAGATACCGGGATTGGCATTGAAGAAGCGCATCAAAAAGATATTCTTCAGGCTTTCTCACAAATTGACAGCTCTTCGACCCGCAAACACGGTGGTACAGGACTTGGTTTAACCATTACCAACAAGCTTTTGCAGTTGATGAGAAGCCAACTTCAATTGCATTCTGTACCGGGCTCGGGAAGCACTTTTTATTTTGATTTATTATTGGAATCTGTGTTTGAAAATTCTTCATGCTATAACAATTCAAATGAACCCTTAAGCCTATCTCATCAACAGCCACGGTCTTTTGAAATACTTACAGAGGATAAATTTACCCTGTTGGTAGCTGACGATACTTTGCTGAATCTCGTATTGATTAAATCCATGATTCATAAACTGATGCCGCATACAGAGGTAATTACAGCTGCCAATGGGAAAGAAGCTATATCTATTTTTAAAGAGAACAAAATTGATCTTGTGATTTTAGACGTACAAATGCCGGAAATGAATGGTTATCAGGCTGCACAAACCATACGCCACCTCGAAACGGCGGACTATAGAGTACCAATCATAGGGTTTACCGCCGGTACTTTTATGGGAGAACTTAAAAAATGTATGGAGGCCGGCATGGACGGACACCTGGACAAACCCGTTAAAATGGAACCTTTGAGGGCTATAATGCGGCATTTCCTGAAAATTAAAACAGTAAAAAGCTTGGCAAAGAATCTGTCATGATCCTATTTTTTCTCTGGGACCTCCTCTACCCTTTCCATCACTTTTACCAGGTCCTTTAAATTTACTGTAATTGGTATCATACCAACCTGAACGATTGCATTTTTCCCCCTTATTTCTTTCAGTATTCCTATCTGCCTGTTCTTGGTAATTTTTACCCGGTCTCCTTCAAGAATGGGTTCTTCCAATTCTATATATTGCTTATCAAATTTAGCTGCTTTTTTCTCTGAAGTTGTTTTTTCTTTCTGTTTAAAAAGCAATGCGTGCATCAGTTTTACAACTTCTTCTTTGTTATCCGATTTGCGCCATTCAATTACCATCGCTTTTAATTTGCGTTCCATTTCTTTCAGGTAATCTAATTGCTCCTCTTTTATTTTATTTTGTTGTTTTAAGAGCTCTACTTGTTGATGATGCTTCTCCTTATCGAGCACTTTTTCCATTTCCCGTTTCAGTCTTTCATTTTCTTTCATCAACTGATGAAGGTCCTTTTCTTTGGTTTCAAGCTTTTGCAGGTCCTGTTCTGTTTTGTTAAGCAACTTATCCAGCGAAAAATGATCTTCATCCACCAGTTTCCTCGCCTTCTGTATCAAGGTTTTTGGCAATCCAATCCTTTCAGCAATCGAAAAAGTATAACTACTACCCGGTTTGCCAATCACCAGCCGATATAACGGAGATAATTTATCCTCATCAAATTGCATGGCACCATTAATAACACCGGTTACCCGATTGGCCATCACTTTTAAGTTCAGATAATGGGTGGTTACCACTCCCATAGCATGCTTATGGGCAAGTTCTTCCATAATTACTTCGGCAAAGGCTCCCCCAAGGCTTGGATCACTGCCACTTCCCAGTTCATCAATAAAAAACAGGGTTTTTCCATTTGCCAGATCTATAAAGTACTTCATGTGCTGCAGGTGGGCACTATAGGTACTCAATTCAAATTCAAGGCTTTGGGTATCTCCTATATGAATAAAAAGCTGTTTGAATATACCCATTACACTATCTGGTTGAACCGGCACGAGTAATCCTGCCTGCAGCATCAATTGGTTCAATCCGATGGTTTTCATGGTAACCGTTTTACCACCTGCGTTGGGTCCGCTTATGACCAAAATCCTCGATTGGTCGTCTAGTTTTATGTTTAAGGGAATGGTATCCTTTCCTGCCCGTTTGTTGTATAAAAACAATAAAGGGTGGTAAGCTTTTATTAATTCAATATGAGCCTTATTTACCACAGCAGGAAGATTAGCGTCCATTTCAATGGCCAATTTTGCTTTTGCCCTTATAAAATCAAATTCACCAATAATATCAAGATACCCCTGCATCAACGGGGCATAAGGTTGCAACTGACTCGTAAGATGCCTCAAAATGCGAAATACTTCCTTACGTTCTTCATTTTCAAGCGAATAGATCTCATTACTCAACCCCGTAGTTTCTTCAGGTTCAATAAAGGCCGTTTGCCGGGTATCACTCTCGCCATGCAAAACCCCTTTGATCATCCTTTTATTCTCTGCAAAAACTGCTAAAACCCGCCGACCATTGATAAAGCTCTCCTCAATATCAGCAAGATAGCCCTGCTTATTCATTTTTTGAATCAACCGGTCAAATATGCGCCGCTGTTCATTTCGTTTACGGTAAAGCGATTGACGGATTCTTTGCAATTCTTCACTTGCATTATCTTTTACCTGTCCTATTTCGTCGAGCACTTCATCAATCATAGCACGAAGGGCTTTTTCGTAATAACTTTCTTTTATCACTACTGCCAAACCCGGCAAAGCTTCCCTTCTTTCCGTATCAAACCATCGGAAGATATCAGCCGAATTGTCAAGCAACCTGCGTATTAAATTATATTGTTCACCGGATAACGATGCCCCGGGAATACCCAACAGCTTAATATCCTTATGGATATTGAGGGTAAAATCGAGAGGAAAATACTGTCCTGCCTGCAAAATCATTTTGAACTCATGGGTTTGATGAAGCGCAGTATCTATGTATTGTATTTGATTATGAATTCTCAGGTTCCTGGCACGCTCCAATGCAAATTCTGTTTTGCAATGCTGAGCAACCAATTCCTGTATTTTATCAAATTCTAACTGAACTAAGGCCGATTCTGGAAAAAGACGCATGGATTGTGTTACGATGAATAAAAATTATGTGCAAAAATAACCACAAACCCAACGAAAGGGTTCACCGAATATCCCATAACTGTACATTTGCATCAATTAAGGAACGTTTGCCTCGGTCTTGTTAAGACCATTTTAAATTGTTATTTTTATTTAAAGAAAAAATCATGAAAAAATTATTATTTGTAGCGCTGGCTTTTGCCGGGTTTAGTACGCTGAATGCACAAGCATTAAAAACGCCTCAACCTTCAACCACCCAAACCATCAAACAAGAATTTGGATTGGGAAGTATTGAACTGAGTTATAGCCGACCGGGTGCTAAAGGTCGCGAAGTGATGGGCAACCTTGTGCCTTATGGTAAAGTTTGGCGTACAGGTGCCAACAGTGCTACCACGCTCACTTTTTCTGATGATGTAATTATAGGGGGTAAAAACATCAAAGCAGGCAAATATGGCTTGCTTACCATCCCCGGAGAAAAAGAATGGACTATAATATTGACCAAAGACCTGAATGTGACCTCCCCTTCGGCTTATAAGCCTGAAAATGATGTGGTAAGAGTAATGGCCAAACCACAAACCATGCCTGGTAAAGTAGAAACATTTACCATGCAGTTTGCAGATATCACCAATAGCAATACTGAATTGCACATGAGGTGGGAAAATACTGGTGTAGCGCTTCCTATTTCTACGGACATTGACAGCAAGGTAATGAAGCAGATCAATGATGCTATGAACGTGGATAGCAAGCCTTATTTTGCTGCTGCCCAATACTATTTTGAAAACGGAAAGGACCTGAAAGATGCGCGGATGTGGATCGACAAAGCCATCGAAAGCAATCCAAATGCTTTCTGGATGACTTTATTGAAAGCCCGTATCCATGCCAAACAAGGAGACAAAACTGGAGCTATGGCCATGTGCGATAAAACCATTGAACTGGCAACCACAGGTAAAAATGACGATTATCTAAAAATGGCTAAAGAGTTAAAGGCTTCCTTATAAGGCTGTCCCTTTGACAGAGATTTAGTAAATGTGGAAACATTCTGTCTTAAAAAATACGACAAAGCGTGACCAAATGCCATTTGGTGCTATTTTTGTCCTTTATTTATTGTATTAATCATTATAAAATAATATCCATGGCTTTAGAATTCACAGATTCCAACTTTAAAAGCGAAGTTTTGGAAAGCGATAAACTGACTGTTGTAGACTTTTGGGCAGAATGGTGTGGCCCCTGCCGCGCTATTGGTCCGGTAATTGAGGAACTTGGCAAAGAATACGCAGGAAAAGTAAATATTGGAAAAGTGAATGTTGATCACAATTCCGAAGTAAGTATCAATTATGGCATCACCTCCATACCGGCAATTCTCTTCTTCAAGGGCGGAGAGGTCGTTGATAAATTGGTGGGTGCTCAGCCAAAAAGTAATTTTGTTAAAAAGATTGAGCAGCATCTTTCCTAAGAAAAATACTTTCAATCAATAGCAGGAAAAGCCGGTCTATATTGGCCGGCTTTTCCTGTTTAAAAGAAATTTCAATATGTTGAATAATATGTTTCTAGACTGGAAGACTATAATTCCAGCCGATTTTGCCCCGGATAGCCGGGTATGGATTTATCAGGCAAGTCGTCTTTTCAGAATTTCAGAAGCCCTCCATATAGAAGGCCTACTTGAAGATTTTGTTAGCCATTGGCAAAGTCACGGAGCACCTGTAAAAGGGTATGCGAACCTGCTTTTTGGTCAATTCATGATTTTTATGGCTGACGAATCTGCCACTGGGGTGAGCGGATGCAGCACCGACAGTTCGGTTCGGGTAGTAAAGGAAATTGAAAAATTAATTCAGGTACCCATGTTCGACCGGCAAACACTGGCATTTGTAAAAAATGAAAAGGTGGAACTAATTCCAATGAATCAATTTTCCTATGCCCTCGAACACGGCTTGATAACCCCGGAGACTTTGTTTTTCAACAATCTTGCAAGCAATAAGGCAGCCCTGCTAAAAGATTGGATATTACCGGTAAAAATGAGTTGGCTGGCAAAACGATATCCGCTTTTGAATCCTGATTTTTGCTAATAAGCAAGCATCAGGCCATCTCCACGAGATGTACCAAAACTTCTACGCTTTTTTGCATATCCTGTACACTAATCCATTCGGTTTTACTGTGTATTCCCTGCATACCAGTAAATAAATTTGGACAGGGTAAGCCCATAAAACTTAATCGGCTGCCATCGGTACCTCCGCGAATAGGAACTTTGGTAACCTTTAACCCAGCTGCCTCTATGGCCTTTTTTGCAAGTTCGGCAATTTGTGTATTTTCCCGAAGCACTTCATTCATATTTCGGTACTGTTCTTTTACAATACACTCCAATCTTGCCCCGGGAAAAGTAGCCACTACTTCCTCTGCAAGCGCTTCCAGCCTGTTTTCAAATATTGCCAGTTCCGGCGTTTCAAAACTGCGAATAATAAAATCAACCGTAACTTTTTCGGCATTACCCCCAAAACCAACCGGATGCACAAAACCTTCGCGCTTTTCGGTGGTTTCAGGGCTCCAGTTTTCTTTCGGTAAGCTCGCCAATATTTCTCCGGCAATTTTAAGGGCATTCACCAGTTTGCCTTTTGCATAACCCGGGTGTGCACTAACACCATGAACAATAAGACTCATGCCATCAGCACTAAAAGTCTCATCTTCCAGATCACCTGGCGCTCCCCCATCGAGCGTGAAACCAAAATCAGCTCCAAGCTTTTTTATATCCACCTTTTCGGTTCCCCGGCCTACTTCTTCATCCGGAGTAAATAAAATTTTGATGACCCCATGTTCTACATCAGGATGCTCCTGCAGGTATTGAACCATATCCATAATAATGGAGACACCGGCTTTATCATCGCCCCCTAAGAGGGTGTGTCCACTTGCTGTAATAATATCATCTCCTTTTTTTTCAGCGAGGTATGGATATTTTTCAACACTAAGCATTTGGGATGCATCATCGGGCAATACAATGGGATCACCATTGTAATCTTCATGAACAATGGGTTTAACATCCTTACCACTACAATCGGGCGTGGTATCCACATGGCTGCAAAAGCAAATAACAGGTCTAGGTTTGCTGCTATTGGCTTCCACAGTGGCATATACATACCCATGGGCATCCATATGTGCATCTTTTATACCAAGGGCTTTCAATTCCTCTGCCAATAAAAGTGACAAATTCTTTTGTTTCTCCGTACTGGGAAACGAGGTGGATGCAGGATCACTTTGAGTATCTATTTGTACATAACGGCACAAACGATCCCTCACTGAAAAAGCATATTGACTATTAAAAACTGACATAGTAAAAGATTTAGTTTCTTAAATACAAGTGGCTATTAATCCCTTAGGTATTTCTTATTTTTTCATATTCATTACAAGCGTTCCGCCTTTTACCATATCTGCATGGTTTATATAACCCTCCGTCAATGGCTTACCGTTCCAATCAGCACTTTCTATCAAAATATTTTCTTCGGATCTATTGTTGACTATAATAAAAATAGTATTCCCATTTTCGAGCGATATGGTTGCCTCACTTATAAGCGGGCTACCGAGATAATATTTACCAGAAGCCGGATTCATGGGATACATCCCCAACGCACTCCACACATACCAGGCACTCATTTGACCACAATCCTCATTACCACTCAGTCCTGCCGGGGTGGTGTTATACATGGTGGTAAGAATTTGATGAATACGCCGGGCACCCTTATCAGGCTCTCCCAACGCGGCATACATATACGCTATATGATGGCTTGGCTCGTTGCCGTGTGCATACTGTCCGATAAATCCGCTGATATCAGGAGAGATATCTCCTCCGGTCATAGGTTGATTATTGGTAAATAAAGAATCCAGTTTTGCAATCAACTGATCCTTTCCTCCCAATAATTCAGCAAATCCACTGACCGCATGTGGGGTAAAAAAAGTATGTTGCCAGGCGGTACCTTCAATATATTTTCCATCAAAACCATGTTCGCTCTGCATAGGATCAAAAGGCTCTACCCAAGCCCCATTACTATTTTTTGCACGAAAAAATCTTGTAAAAGGATCATACAGATTCCGATAATTTTCCGCTCTTTTGGAAAATACTTCGTAATCTGCTGTCTTTCCCAGCTTTTTGGCTACTTGCGCTATACACCAATCATCAAAAGCGTATTCCAAAGTAATAGTAACACTCCAGCCATGTTTATCCTGAGGAACGTAACCGTATTGACGGTAGGCATCTGTACCCCGAATATTCTGCATGGCACTTGTTTTCATAGCTTCAAAGGCTTTTTCGTAGTCAAAACCACCCAGATCTTTCAGAATAGCATCGGCTATTACCGGCACAGAATGATATCCGGTCATGGTATTGGTTTCATTGAACTGCAAATCCCATACCGGCAGCAATCCATGCTGATCATAAAAATGCAAAAAACTTTGAATAATATCTGAAACCCGTGCAGGTTGCAATAAAGTAAATAAAGGATTAGCAGCACGAAAAGTATCCCAAAGCGATTGGATGGAATAAACAGGGCTTGTTGCTTTGGTCAGTTTTCCATCGGCCCCTTTGTAGGCACCCTGTACATCCGAAAACAAAGATGGCGCCAGATAACTGTGGTAAAGTGCGGTATAAAAAACCGTCTTCACACTATCTTCCGCTACAATTTTCACCCTTGATAATTCGGTTTCCCACTGATCAGAAGCTGCCTTTTTGATGGCATCAAAATCGTATCCCTTTTCTTGCTCCAAAGCGGCAAGGGCTCCTTCCATACTGCCGAAACTGATCCCTGTTTTTAAAATCACCGCTTCATTGGTAACAGTAGAAAATTGCAGTGCTCCCACTACACCGGTTGCGGTTGCCGAATCACCATCTACCTTTATTTTATCTGCCATCAGGCTCCATGTAGCTTCCTTAATTTTAGAAGACCGAATAGCAAAATAAACCCTTTGGTCTTTGGCCCAGCCGGTGCTATAGCGGTATCCTGCCAGGGTACTGTCATCTATTTTTTGCATATGGGTTTGGGTAGCTTTGTCCCAATTGATTGCCCATCCCAGATCAATTCTTATCATGGCTTGTTTAGCCTCCGGAAAAGTATGCCGCTGCCACCCCACATGTTTGGATACGGTTAATTCCGACTGGATCCCGAAATCTTTTAATAACACACCGTAATATCCGGGTTTAGCTGTTTCTTCGGTATGTAAAAATCCGGAAGGTGTCATCACGCTATCAAGAGTTTTGCCAACAGAAGGCATCATGCTGATATCGCACAAATCACCAATTCCGGTGCCACTTAAATGGGTATGACTAAACCCGACGATGACCGAATCACTGTAGTTATATCCACTACACCAATCCCAACCTTCTGTACCATTGTCGGGACTCAGTTGTATCATTCCGAAGGGCAAAACTGCGCCGGGATAATTATGTCCGTGCCCACCGGTCCCGATAAAAGGATCAACGGAATCAACCAAACGCTCCTCATTTTGAGGGGCCTTACAAGCTGCAAAAAATAGCAGCAGGCAGAAGAATTGAAATTTCATGTTTTCATTTTTATTTTATAGATACAACTGTCCCGCCTGATGCGGTGATGGAACCTGCCTGTTGGCAAGCGGGTCCTTTAATGATTACCCGTACTATCTGCCAACAGGCAGGAGTGTTCGCAAGGCTATGGAGTTTTTATATTATATTTTTAACGCTAACTATTTCCAATAAAGCACATTGGATTATCCGTCGATATATCCTCCGCTTCCTGCTTCATCGGTTAATAATTGCAGACATTCATCCAGCAAACGGTTGGCATCAATGGCAACCGTTCCTACTTCTTCGCAAACCATGCCACCGGCAAGATTTGCAATCAGGGCCATCAGTCTTGCATCTTTGGTAACGGCGTATACCAGCGCTGCTACTGCAATAACAGTATCTCCTGCGCCACTTACATCTGATATGCTTCTAATAAAAGCAGGTATGATCCGGCCGGTACTTTCGTGTTGAAAAAACACACCCTGCTCGCTTAAAGTTATCAATGAAATCTCGTGATTCAATTTCATACTAAGCAGCAGGTGGATAGACTTCAGGTTTTCCAAAGTAGGTTCGGCATCCATTACGTTCAGTGCATCCCGGGCTTCCTTCAAATTGGGTTTGAAAATAGTAACCCCCTCATAAGCGAAAAAGTTTTTTCGCTTTGGATCCACAGCAGTAAGGATATTGTTCTGCTGACAATAGGCTAACAATTGTTTGATAACCTCTTGGGTTAGTATTCCCTTATTATAATCTTCAAAAATAACAATATGCGGCGGTGTCTCTTCAAAAAAAGCAATGGTTTTCTTTATAAAACGCTGCGCTTCTTCTTTTTCAAGGTCATTTGTAATTTCCCTGTCAAGACGCATCATATGCTGGCTTCGGCTGATGATCCTGATTTTATTAGTGGTCATCCGACCAGGGCTTTTCCATACCCCGTCAGTATTGATTGACCGATCGTTCATCATCATTTCCAAAAGCAAACCATCTTCATCTGTACCTACTACAGTATGCATACTTACATTGGCACCAAGGCTTGCAAGGTTGAGTGCTACGTTGCCAGCCCCTCCAATTCTAGCTTCCTTATTTTGCAGTGCCACCACCGGTACCGGTGCTTCGGGAGAAATACGGTCGCTGCTCCCCCACCAATACGTATCTAGCATTACATCACCTACTACAGCAACGTGGTGATTTTTAAAATTCTCAAATAATTGTTTGAACATAAACTTAGGTTATTCAAATATGACAAATATCAAATCATTACGAACATCGTTCCTTATAGTACCGGGCCTTTACGGCTGTTAGCAAGAAAATATACCGGTATACCCAATCCTACAATTATAAAACCCGGCCAGGTATATTGAGGCTTATAAATAAGTAAAAGTATACAAAAGCTTACGCCCATCAGGATGTAAAGTATTGGCAATACCGGATATCCGAAAGCCTTGTAAGGTCTCGGAGTTTCAGGTTGTGTTTTTCTTAAAATAAAAATGCCTACAATGGTGAGGATATAAAAAAGGACTACAACAAAAGAGATCATGTCCAGCAGATCTCCATATTTTCCACTCAAACACAATAGCGATGCAATAACCATTTGGGCCCATAGAGCCCACCCCGGAACACCGTTCTTATTAAGATTGGCTGCATTTTTGAAAAATAATTTATCCTGTGCCATTGTATAATACACCCTTGCACCAGCAAGAATCAGCCCATTGTTGCAACCAAATGTTGAAACCATAATCATAATTGCCACAATCTTGGTGCCGGCATTTCCAAAAATAGACTTTGAGGCCGTTATAGCTACCCGGTCATTGGCGGCAGTACTTATTTCAGGCATGGTAAGCACTCCTGTGTACATCAGATTGGCTCCAACATAAACAGTTGTAACAATTAGGGTGCCCAAAAACAAACTCAATCCAATATTACGTCCGGGGTTTTTAATTTCACCTGCAATAAAAGTAACATTGTTCCAGGCATCGCTGCTAAAAATACTTCCTACCATAGCCGCGGCAATAGCCCCTAAAAATGCTCCGATGGTAGCATGGGGAATCACTGACCACTTATCGGGAGCACTGGCATTTTCCAATAAAATTTTTCCGGATTGCCAGGGATTTGCCCAGTTGGCGGCCCATACAGATCCATCGAGCGCCCAAAGCCCGCAAACAATTAAACCAAAAAGACTGAAGAGTTTGGCAAAGGTAAAAACCCTTTGAATGAATTTACCTCCGTTAATACCCCGGCTATTGTTCCAGGTAAGTAAAAAAATAGTGAAGATCCCCAGCAGTTGTGCGGCCGATATTTTTAGCTTGCCAATGGTAAACAGAATATTATTTTCGCCAAACCAGGGAATAAGGTATGCTGTAAACTTACTAAAGGCAACCCCTACCGCGGCAATGGTGCCTGTCTGGATAACCGTAAACAAACTCCAACCGTATAAAAAAGCGGTAAGCGGATTATAAGCTTCCTTCAAGTAAACATACTGCCCGCCTGCTTTCGGGAACATACCGCTAAGCTCGCCATAACTCACAGCAGCCATCAGTGTCATAATGCCTGTAATTACCCAAACCATGATCAACCAGCCGGCACTGCCCACATTACGGGAAATATCGGCACTCACAATAAAAATCCCTGAACCTATCATAGACCCTACCACAATCATGGTAGCATCTGTAAGACCAAGCGAAGGTTTAAATCCTTTTGAAGTTTCAGACATACTAAAAGCAGATAAGGGCGGCAATTTAGGAAAAACATATTCATCTGCAGTAAGACAGGCTGAATTTTGGAATAATTATATCCCATCAAAAATTTTCCGGTTAATATTTGGAAACTCCTGTTTATTTTGCGGGGGTGAAGATAGCAGCATCATACAATCATTTATCGGACCGCGACCTTGCAGACCAATACTATACAAATGGAGAACAGGGGTTGTTGGCTGCACTTTTTAGCCGATATCGTGACCTGATGTTTGGGTTGTGCTATAAATACCTGCAAGACACAGACCTTGCTGCAGATGCCTGTAATGATATTTATATAGAATTGGTAGGCAAATTGCGCAAACATGAGGTGGAGTATCCCAAATCATGGATGTATAGCCTTACGCGGAACCATTGCTTAATGAAAATGCGAAAAGACAAACAAATGCCCGTAGATAATTATGCGGAAAATTTTATGCAATCAGAAGAAGGCTGGCATCCAAATAACGAGGTACAGGAAAAAGAAGCAAAACTAAATGCTTTAGAAGACTGTATTTCTAAATTGAAAAAAGATCAACAACAAGCGGTGGAGTTATTTTATTTACAGGAAAAATGCTATAATGAAATTTCTGAAATTACCGGACTTGAATGGAACACCATCCGCAGTCAGATACAAAACGGACGACGGAATTTGAAAATTTGTATGGAAAATCATGAGTCAAATTAAGCCATATACTGCTGCAGACATCCTTCGCTATCTGGATGGCAAAATGAATACCGCAGAAATGCATTTGGTAGAAAGGGAAGCTCTGTCCGATATCTGGCTTGAGGAAGCCATTGAAGGATACCGGGAAATGAGAAAGCAACAATCTACAGAAGCGATCCTTTCTCGTCTTGCTCAGGTTCAACCTGTTTTGGAAGCACCCGTTTCCGCTACTGCATCAGCAAGGGTGATTCGGATGGGTTGGATAAAAAGAATAAGCTATGCCGCTGCCGGTGTGCTCCTGCTCACTGCCGGATGGTGGATTTTTAACTTGCAGAAACCCACAGACCCCATTTTGGCACCGGAAGTAGCCCCTGCCATTTTACAGGAGAATACGCTGGAACCTATCCCTGGCATTACAGATACCCCAAATTTAGCTGAAGCAGTCAATCCAACAACTACAGAATCCTCTGAAACCAATCAAAATAAAATGGACTCTAAAAAAAGACAAGCTAAAAATGCGCCACAACCAGTTTCTCCAGCGCCAAAGGTGGATCAAGAAACGGCAAAAGCAGAAATAGCTGTTTCTGACCAAAAGGATGCCTTCCCTCAAACAAACGATTCCAATATAGGAGAAGTTCGTTTAGATGAAAAAGTAACTGCATCAAAAGAAAGTCCTGTACATGTGAAAGAAATTGATGACAGTAAAGCGCTGTTAAAAAAAATTACGGCTGAAAAAAGTAGTGCAAGAAATATTCAAACGCTTCCATTAATGGCAAATCTCTCAGACAATATCACCATTCTTACTCCTACGAATCCTTCCGATGCAACACCAGCGATGGGTTGGGAAACATTCAAATCGAAGCTTGCAAACATTTTACCTCCCAATACGAACTCCCCCAATTTCCAAATGAATTGGACTGTATTACCCAACGGAAAACTACAACAGATAAAATACCCCGAACTGAAAGGAGATAAGAAATCACTTGAAGCACTGCAAAAACTTTTGGAAGAAACTATGCCATGGAAGGTGAAAGATACCACCCAAATACAGGAAGTCCTTATCCGCTGGTAGTTTTCCCGGAGTGCGGGTTTTATTGTGTTTCTTTGCACAAGAGATAATATAACATGAATAAAACGGAACAAACCAATCCCGCAGATTGGGAAAAAGAAGAAGGCACGGCTGACAATATGGCCAATGATGAGTTATTTGAAAAATTGAGTATCAAAGTAGATAAAGGTCAGGAACCACTTCGTATAGATAAGTTTCTTTTTGCCCGGATTGAAGGGGTTACCCGCAATAAAATTCAACAGGGAATTGAAGCAGGGATGGTAACAGTAAATGGGAACCCCATTAAGGCTAACCACAAAATAAAGCCCGGTGAGGAAATCGTTGTTTTTACTGAAAATCAACCCGTTTCATCTGATATTATTCCTGAAAAAATGGATATCGATTACATCTATGAAGATGAATCGGTTATAGTGATCAATAAACCCGCCGGCATTGTGGTTCACCCAGGAAGTGGTAATTATACGGGCACATTAATTAATGGGGTTGCACACCACTTGCTGGAACAAAATCCAGACTTATCAGAATTTGCCCTCCCAAGATTTGGGTTGGTACACCGCATTGATAAAAATACCAGTGGCTTACTGTTGTTGGCAAAAAATCAAAAGGCACTGAATCATCTTGCCAAGCAATTTTTCAACCATACCATTCAACGAAAATATATAGCCTTGGTTTGGGGCAACGTAGAGGCCGATGAAGGAACCATTGAAGCACATGTAGGACGTAACCCACGATATCGCAAGCAATTTGAAGCATTTCCCGATGGGGAATTTGGCAAACATGCCATCACACATTACAGGGTGCTGGAGCGGTTTCATTATGTAACATTGGTAGAATGTGTACTTGAAACTGGAAGAACTCATCAGATTCGGGTGCATATGAAGCATATAGGGCATACCCTATTTGCCGATGATCACTATGGCGGGGACCGGATATTGAAAGGAACGGTTTATACAAAATACAAGCAGTTTGTCGACAATTGCTTTAAGCTTTGTCCCCGGCAAGCGCTACATGCACAGGTGTTAGGCTTTAAACACCCTGATACACAAAAAGAAATGCTGTTTGAACAACCCCTGCCTGCTGATATGGAATCTATTATTGAAAAATGGCGCAAATATTACCAGATCAAAGGCACATCCGATAGCGCGGAATAAATAAAAAGCGTAAAAAATTACGGACAAAATGAATAAGAGTAAAGAGTAATTTTCCCTGTAAAGTATCCTCGTTTTTCTCATTACCCAAGTTCAGTTTATGAACTTATTGCCACAACTATTTTATCAATAGGTTATGTCGGTTGTGTTTATTTTTAAATTAAAATTGATTTCTGCCTGGCACTCTATATCCAATAAAAAAAAGGATTGAAAGAGGAATTATCCTTTCCTGACTTCCTGTAGAAACAGCGCACTTAAGGAAAAAAAATACAAACCCATCTTGATAAACTTGATTGGCCATCCCAAATTGCCCTAAAGAATTAACGTTCTGTTCAACTTTCAAAGAAAATCTATATTTTAGCCATATAAAAAACCAATACATTACATCATGGGAAAACTTGACAGAAGGAATTGGCTGCGCCAAAGTAGCCTCGCCATTGCGGGACTTGGATTTGGTAGTTCTTTAAGTTATGGCAAAAACCAGGAACGATTTTTCCCATTGGGTGAAGACGCCAATGAATTGATTCGAATTGGTAGTAACGAAAATCCTTATGGCCCCTCTCCCATGGCTAAGGAAGCCATGATAAAAGCCATTTCATCTAGCAACAGGTATCCCTGGCAAACTACCACCGCCCTTCGTGAGAAAATTGGTGGTATTTTCAGTCTTTCTGCTGAACATGTATTAATGGGTGCAGGCAGCAGCGAACTATTGGGAGTGGCCGCCGCCTATGCCGCCTCAGAACCGGGCAATGCAGTAGCCGCCTACCCTACTTTTAAGTTGTGGTTCAAAGCCGCTGAACATTTTGGATTAACCATAAAAAGTATTCCTTGTACTGCAGATAAAAAGCACAACCTTCAAGCCATGCTCGATGCCATGGATGATGCGACAAGAATGGTTTACCTCGTAAATCCACACAACCCGACAGGTACGATCATACCCGCGGAAGAACTGAAACCTTTTGTGGAAAAAATGTCACAGAAATGCATGGTTTTGCTTGATGAGGCCTATACTGAATATAGTGATGAACCTTCCTTAGGAAACATGGTTGCCGACAATAAGAACATTGTTGTAGCCAAAACTTTCTCCAAAATCCATGGGTTAGCAGGAGCGAGAGCAGGTTATGTATTAGCGCATCCTGATACAATTGCCGGATTATCTAACTTTATGCCATGGGCCAATGCTGGTACAAGTGCTGTATCGTTAGCCGGTGCCATGGCTTCGCTTGACGATCATGATTTCACCAAAATGACCCGATCCAAAACCGATGCAGTCCGGATGATGCTCCATAGCGAAATGCAAAAACTGGGGTTAGCACATACCCAATCGAGTACAAGCTTTATTTATTATGATACTTCTGGATTGAAAAAAGATCTTGCCGAAACATGCACCAATGCAGGTATTCAGGGGGTAAGAACTTTTGAAGAGGGAACTGCATGGCGCAGAACATCCATTGGCACCATGGCCGAAATGGAAAAGTTTTTAAACACAATGAAAACCTGTAGAGGGTAGCGTTGGCTGAATATTTTTTTTGGCTTACCATCTTCCATCATGACATAAAAGCGGGGGTTTTTTTTATATATTAAACCTGTCTGAATCATAGTTCAGTCCAGTATCCGGCCATGGCTATCCGTATGTTCCGTTTATACATAAGTTTTCCGAAATACTTACAACCGCCATATTTGCTGGAATTACATCTGTATTTTTTTTGCGCTGCCCTTAGGGATGGTTATCTATATTATGTCATCACCATGCAACACTTTATCGGCTTTGATGGCCACCTCATTTAACTGAAACTTTGTGGTACAAAATGCTAAAGGGTGCATCTAAAAATCACTCAGACAAGATCTGTAAATTTTATTACACTTTCATGTACTTCTGAAAGTGAGGATGTAGTGATATTAAGAAGTACCAGGCGTTTTTAGAAATGCTCTTAAATAAAATGACTACCAACTTGCTCATGTAGTGCTTGCATTACCTCCGCTTCTTCTTTTAGCGTAAGCAGTATTTCCATAAAAAAAGCAAACGCATAAACCACATGATTCAACGCCTGCTTTTACTATATATTTTTCATATTTTAGGTTCAACCCGCATTGCTATTTCACTACATACCCGGAAAAAGGGAGCGACCCACTGTTTCGCGGAAAGGCCATGGTATACCTGCCATCAACAATAAAAATGCAGCTATCAATAAACCGGTTACCGCTTTGTAATTTAATTTTTTAGCCTTACCCCGGACGATGGTAATCAGCACTGTGGCTAAAATCATTAATGTAGGGTGTTCTATCTGGTAAAAACGATAAAAAGGATCTTTCATTCTTGAGATACCTTCTGGTAACGGTGTAGTAAGACCATAGCGACCGAAAATCCACTGGTACAAACCGATTAGTAACATGATATGAGCGGTAATTAACAAGGGAAGACTCAATTTCTGGATGGCCGGGCTTTTTCGAATGGCCTGCACAAGTGTTAGCAACAATAAAATTAAAATAACCCAACGAAGCAAATTGTGTAAATGCAAAAGACCTGTATCCATAAAAATATTATTGAATGTTGTTTTTAATTGAATTAACTGCCATTTGCAGTGCATTTAACCTGCCAGCAAAATAACCGCATATTGAGGACACTACGTATTTAATCTACCCAATCCGCTATAAAAATATTGGTATCCCGGGTGCCTCCATTGTTGCGGTTGCTGCAGAAAACTAATTTTTTACCATCATAACTGAACATGGGAAACGCATCAAAACCTTTATCCCGACTTACTTTGGTAAGATTGCTGCCATCATTATTCATCAGGTATAGATTGAAAGGGAATCCTCTTTCATACTCATGGTTGCTGGCAAAAAGAATTCTTTTGCCATCCGGCATAAATACAGGCGCCCAATTTGCCTGACCAAAATCACTTACTTTTTTTACGTCTGATCCATCTGCATTGGATATGTAAACTTCCATTTGTGTAGGTGCTACCAAATCTTCTTTCAACAAATCTTTGTATTCCTTAATTTCAGCCTCTGTCTTAGGCCTTGAGGCACGCCAAATCAGCTTTTTTCCATCCGGACTGAACCAGGCACCCCCATCGTATCCAAGGGTATGTGTTATCCGCTTCTCTTTCCCGGTTTTCAAATTCATCACGTATAATTCAATATCGCCATCTTTTGTGGAGGTATAAACCATGCTCTTTCCATCGGGGCTAATGGTAGCTTCGGCATCATAGGCCGGACTATTGGTAAGTTGCTTTACAATTTTCCCATCAAGGTCGGCCATAAATATGTCAAAACTCCTGTACAAGGGCCAGATGTATTTATTGCCATATTTAGAACGGTCCGGTACCGGAGGGCAACTCGAATCTCCAAGGTGGGTACTGGCATAAATAATATGCTTGCCATCCTTCATAAAATACCCGCAGGTTGTGCGCCCTTTACCAGTACTTACCAGTTTAGGTACAAAAGCCTCTTCAGGTGAAACAGGTACTTTACCTAAATACATCTGATCGCAAGGAATGCCCTCTTTGTCATAAGTCTTTTGGAAAATCAGGTACTTGCCATCGTAGCTAAAATAAGCTTCAGCATTATCACCCCCAAAAGTGAGTTGCCGTAAATTTTTAAAATGAGTCTCTCCCGGAAATAAAAGGGTATCCGTATTCAACAATTCAATGTCACCGTTTTGAGTTTTAGTTGGGGTGTTGGGTGATAAGAAATAACCAGAAATAATCAAAGCAAAAAAGGGAATCCACAAGTATCGAAACATGAACAATAAATTTTTGTGCAAAAATAGGCCATCGTCATGGATACATCCTTTAGTTTTGCATTTCATGAAGCACATAAAAGGGGGTATTTTCGTCATAATCGTGTCATTTTTTTGCTATTGCCAGTCAAGTAGCGGTAAGGAGGAAGGAAATGAAACAAATGGCCCGATAGAAGACAACCTATCCTTTTTAGTAGAGGATGTAAAAAACCACCCGGATTCGTTAAAGCTTTATCAAACTGTGATAGATACGCTGGCTAACCGAAAATTATTTTTGGATGCAGCTAATTGGGCAGATGCTGCCTTGGAAAGAGACCAGCAAAACAGCGTAGCCTGGCTATTGGTAAAAGGCGATTTACTTCGGATGGCCAAAGACTACGATGGAGCCATATCAGCATATCGGCAATATTTGAAGTTTTTTCCCAACGACCAACAAATCTTGCTGAATCTGGCAAATACCCTTGCCGAAAAAGGGGATCCGAGGACTCTGAGTATTTGTAAACAAATTGTTGAAATGTACCCTACTCTGGAAACAAAGGTCAACGTAGCTTTTATCAGAGGCGTGTTTTATAATATAACCGGACTTTACTCAGCTGCCCGGGACAACCTCGATACTGCCATAGCCGGCAGATATACTTTTATAGAAGCCTGGATGGAAAGAGGTTACAGTTTTTACGATCAGAAGCTATATTCCGATGCCGAAGCTAACTATAATCAACTTACTCAGATTGATGCAAGCGACGCCGAAGGATGGTACTGGCTGGCTAAATCGCAGGAAGCATTGAACAAAAAGGTGGAGGCTATTAAAAATTACGAAAGAGCTTACGCACTTGACGGTACCCTTCAGGAGGCAAAAGAGTCGATAGAAAGATTGAAAGCTAAACCCTAGCACATAAGACTATAACCGGGTATCTTTTTATTTTTTTTTCTGTACAAAACGATTGATTATGGCAATTATAGCACCCTCTTTACTGGCAGCAGATTTTTTAAGATTGGAAAAGGAAGTTCGGATGTTTGATCAATCTGAAGCAGATTGGCTGCACCTTGACGTAATGGATGGAAGGTTTGTACCCAATATCAGTTTCGGGATACCGGTTATTGAAAGTTTGCGGGCAGCCACAAAAAAACCGTTTGATGTGCACCTGATGATCCTGGAACCCGAACGGTATGCAGAAGCCTTTAAGCAGGCTGGCGCTGATATTTTGACGGTACACCTGGAAGCTTGTCCTCACTTGCACAGAAATATTCAGCAGATCAAATCACTGGGGATGAAAGCGGGTGTTGCTCTGAATCCGCATACATCAGTGGAATCGCTGGCGGATATCCTGCATGAAATTGATATGGTTTGTCTGATGAGTGTAAATCCTGGATTTGGCGGACAATCTTTTATTCCCCATACCTATAAAAAAATAAGTTCGCTCCGCCAAATGATCGAAGAACAAGGGCTTTCGGTTGATATTGAAATTGACGGAGGTGTCAACCTGAAAAATGCACCGCTTCTTTTACAGGCAGGTGCCACCGTTTTGGTAGTTGGAAACACAGTTTTCAAAAGTGAAAACTCAACCAAGACTATTGAAGACCTGAAAAAATGCAAGGCTGGTTAAATCCTTGAGTGTTTGTAATAAACGATTAAATTATGGGCGCTTCTAAAAACCACTCATACAAAGCATGCCAAATTAATAACACCGGAATAGAGAGGTAATGCTTTACTACTCTATTATAAATGAGGATGTTATGAAATTGGTATAACGAAGTGTCAGGGATTTTTATAGATGCCCTTATAGATTAGTTCGTCCCTACCATTTGTCTACTTCTTCTTCGCTATAGCTGTTCTTAAATACAAGGGTTTCATCCTTTGTCTCTTTAGCAACGGGTAAAGTTTCATCTACAGGAAAGATTTCTTCAGGAATTTCAATAATTTTTACCTGAGCTGAGTCCTGACCGTTTACAGAAAAAACAGGGGCATGAGCATTTTCTCCCTCCTCATGTTCAGGATATTCATGATTAAAGGCATCAAAATCAAAATCAGGCATCAGGTCTGTTTTCACATAATCCACAGCCTCTGTGAGCCCTTTTAAAAATTTATTGAAATCTTCCTTGTATAAAAAGATTTTATGACGATCGTATCCCTCTTCGTTAAACCTTCGTCTGCTTTCAGTTATGGTCAGAAAGAAATCATTGGCTTTGGTAGATTTAATATCAAAGAAATACGTTCTTCTTTTCCCAGCTTTGATTCGTATACTGAACACGCTGTCCATCTTCTTATCATTGTTTTCGTATCCCACAATCAGTTAATTTTGGTAACCGCCAAAGCGGTGGTTTAACAATTCATTTACACTTATCAGGAACAAATATAGGGAGTCTGACTTTTTAATAAAATTTTAGCAGAAGTAAAAGAGGAATTATCTTTTCATCCTTGCCTGTCAGCCTCCCCGGAGCTTGTTGATAAATCAGCGAAAATCAATTTCTTAGAAATGGCATGAAAACGGGTATTTTTCGATGAATGATTGCCTTATCTTCGCCTCATATTCAAAAAAAATAATCGCTATATGAATTTGCATGAATATCAGTCAAAAGAGTTACTGAAAAAGTATCAGGTACCGGTGCAGGAAGGCATTGCAGTAGATACCGTAATGGCCGCTGAAGAAGCCTACCGTCAGTTGAAAACCCAAACCGGGAATAGTTTTGCTGTAATAAAAGCGCAGATTCATGCAGGTGGACGTGGCAAGGGCAAAACGATGGGTACCGAACAAAGAGGTGTAGCAGTAGCTAAAAGCCTCGAAAATGTAACCACTATTGCAAAAAATCTTTTAGGCCACACCCTCGTTACCATTCAAACAGGCGAAGCTGGTAAAAAAGTAAACAAAATCCTTGTGGCACAGGATGTATATTATCCAGGACCCAACCCGGTAAAGGAATTTTATCTTTCTGTATTACTTGACCGTACCAAAGGGCAAAATGTGATCATGTACAGCACAGAAGGTGGGATGGATATTGAAGAAGTAGCCCATAGCACACCGGAAAAAATTTTTAAAGAATGGGTTCACCCCAGTGGAAAACTACAAGGTTTTCAGGCACGTAAAATTGCCTTTAACCTTGGCTTAAGCGGAGAAGCTTTTAAAAGTTGCGTAAAGTTTGTGACCAATCTATACAACGCCTATATTGGACTTGATTGTGCCATGCTTGAAATAAACCCTTTGTTTAAAACAAGCGACGAAAAAATAATTGCAGTAGACTGCAAAATGAATCTTGACGACAATGCGCTGATGCGCAACCCTGACCTTGCCGCTATGCGTGATGTAAGCGAAGAGGATCCGACAGAGGTGGAAGCAGGTCAGTTTAACCTGAACTTTGTAAAGTTAGATGGCAACGTTGGATGTATGGTAAACGGCGCCGGATTGGCTATGGCTACCATGGATATGATCAAACTGAGTGGCGGGGAACCTGCCAATTTCCTCGACGTAGGCGGCTCCGCCAATGCGCAGACCGTTGAAGCAGGTTTCAGAATTATTTTGAAAGACCCGAAAGTAAAGGCAATCCTCATAAATATTTTTGGTGGTATTGTACGTTGCGACCGCGTAGCACAAGGGGTTATTGATGCCTACCATTCAATTGGTGCTATTGAAATTCCTATTATTGTTAGATTGCAAGGAACCAATGCAGAAGAAGCCAAAAAACTGATCGACGAAAGTGGTTTAAAAGTACAGAGTGCGATCCTTTTGAGTGAGGCAGCCGATCTTGTAAATAAGGCCGTTGCATAATTTTAAATTATTATAATTAACTAATAAACCCGGTCGGAGTATTCCTGACCGGGTTTATTGTTTAAAAAAAATTATATATAATCAGCGGGTGGTTTCTTCCACCAGGTAAACAAGGTGCTGATAGGGCTTGCCGCTGTGGTGGGTAAGTGCCATTTCGCAAGTTTTTGCACTTGCATAATAACCAGTAGCCTCTGCAGCATGCACTTCTTCCAGCTCAGTGGCAGTGGCAGCCTGCGTCAGTTCAGGAAACAGGAAACCACGGTCTCCGGCCATGCCACAACAACCAGCTGCATAAGGCACCACCACTTCATTGGCATACCTGTTGGCCACCCGTTTCATAGATTCTTCCAGTTGAAGTTTTGTAGCTGCACAACCCGGATGCAATACCACTTTATTTTTCTTTTGTACTGGCTCAAGCTTTGGTAAAACCACCTCTTCCAAAAACTTTATGGAGTCCATTATTTTTAATCGTGATAAATAGCCAGCATGCTGCGGGGACACATGTGGCCCAGCCTGCAACAAGGTGTAAGTACAACTCGTAAAATCACAAATAACCGGCAATTGTCCTTCGAGGGTAAGATCCCACAAATGATTTATAAGTTGTTCTTGCTTGAGCACGGCAGCAGATAAATACCCTTTGCTGCTGAATGCCTGTCCACAGCAATGCCCTTCGAGGCTTTTTGGAAGATAAACGTCAATCCCTGCCCGTTCACTCACCTGTAATAGCTTTTCTTGAACACTTCCGTTATCGGTATCCTCCCCCATCATCCGCTGTATACAAGCACTCAGGTACACATAAGCAGGCTTGGCAGGTTGAGAATAGATTCGCTTAGGTGGCTTGTTCAATTCGGGCCACCAACGTGGCAGCGAGGGCATTATTTTTCGCAAGCCTTTTGTCATCAGAGGCATGGTTTTTTTACCAAAGACACTGTTGATGGTATTCCCTGCATACAAAGCAAACCGTACAGCCTTTTCAGCAAAAGCAAAGTTACCGGCTACTTGTAGCGCCACTTTATTGGCAAAAGGACTGTGCTGTTCGCGGCGCAACCTTTTTACCAATTCGCCGGTATTGATCTCAACCGGGCAGTCTTGCTCACAAAGTCCATCGGTAGCACAGGTGTCCAAACCCCCATATTGGTACTCTTGCAAAAGCTGTTCATACTCCTCTTTATCTCCCCGGCTTTCCATACTTTTTAAATGCCTCCTTACCTGAATGCGTTGACGCGGTGTAAGAGTAATATCCTTGCTTGGGCAATGGTGTTCACAAAAACCACATTCTATACATTTATCTACTTCTTCTTCCACAGGTGGTAAGTTCTTCAGGTGGCGGATATGCGCTTGTTCGTCGCTGTTGATAATAACTCCCGGGTTTAATAAATCATCAGGATCGGCAGCAGCTTTTAATTTCTTCATCATCACATACGCTTCTCCTCCCCATTCTGTCTCTACAAAAGGAGCCATATTTCGACCCGTACCATGTTCCGCTTTTAAGGCACCGTCATATTTTTTCAGCACCAAATGTACTACCTCCCGCATAAAACGATCGTAGCGGTCTATCTCTGCAGGTGTATCAAACTTCTGTGTTATAACAAAATGAATATTACCTTCCTTGGCATGCCCGAAAATGATGGCATTCTGGTAGCCATATTTTTCAAAAAGTTTTTCAAGATCAGCAAGCGCCTCTGCAAGTGAGGGAACTGGTATGGCAATATCTTCCAGCAAAACCGAACTTCCTCTTTGGCGCACGGCTCCTACACTGGGAAACATGCCCTTTCGGATTTTCCAATAAAACTGCCGGGTCTTTTCCTCGCTGGTAAAAACTACCGGATGCAGAAGCGAAATATTGGCACAAACAAAAGCCCCCTTATCGAGCAGTTGCAGAAGCGCTGCGGAATCAGCGGCTTGGTATTCGCACAAAAGCGCTGCGGCTTTTACAGGTAAGAATTTAAAAAAATCAGGGAGTCCCGGCATATTTTCTACGCTCCGCAGTGCACTCCGGTCCATCATTTCAAGTGCTTCTGCCCCACTCTCTTTCAAAAATGGAATGGCATGACAGGCAGAAGATATATCCGGGAAATACAACATGGCAGCAGCCTTACAGGGTTGATCGGGTAAAGTCTGAAGCACTGCTTCACAGATAAAACCGAGGGTTCCCTCGCTGCCAATAAGCAGGTGCGCAAAAATATCGAGCGGGTGTTCATAATCCACAAAAGCATTTAAGGAATAGCCTACTGTATTTTTCATGCGGTACTTCTTCCGGATTTTTGCAACAAGATCAGGTTGAGCAAATAATTCGGATCGTAGTTTGTAAAGGGTTTCGCTCAGCACTTTGGCTTCTGTACCAAAACGATCATAGTCTCCGGGAAAAGCCGTGTCAAAAATAGCCCCATCGAAAAGCATGAAACGAATCGTATCCACCGTATGGTAGGCGTTGTTGGCTACGCCACAGCACATCCCTGATGCATTATTAGCGAGAATTCCACCCATCATAGCGGCATTGATGGACGCAGGATCGGGACCGATTTTACGACTATAGGGCTTTAGCGTATGATTAACATGCGCTCCGATGATGCCCGGTTGTACCCGAATTTTAAATCCTTGCTCCTGCACCCATGCTTTTCGCCAATAGCGGCTGATATCCACCAAAATGCCATCAGTAATACTTTGCCCGGAGAGACTTGTACCAGCTGCCCGAAAAACAAGCGGTACCTTTTGGCTTGCTGCCAACTTAAAAAGCAGCCGTATCTCCTTTTCATCTTCAGGTTGCACCACTGCCCTGGGAATCAGTTCATAAAAACCGGCATCTCCGGCAAAGGCCGTTCTATCCAATAGAGAAGTCTTAAGACGGTTTGCGGGAAAAATGCTGCTGAGTGAGTTGAGTAATTCCATTTTCTTTATCCTGAAAATCAAAATAAAGACATTATTGTGGCATCGCTATAAATTTGCTGCCATGACCATTCACCTTCGGCCAATTCAACCAGAAGACAACCAACAGATTGCTGCTATTATAAGGGCTACTCTTGAAGAATTTAAGGCCAACCATCCCGGTACTGTATATTATGATACCACTACGGATCAGCTTTCGGATGTATTTACTTTTCAGGCTTCCCGGTATTGGATTGCAATGGAAGGAAACCAAATGTTGGGAGGGGGAGGCATCTTCCCTACCGAGGGATTGCCAGGAGATACCTGTGAACTCGTGAAACTTTACCTGTTACCAGCCGCAAGAGGGAAAGGGATTGGGAAATTACTGATGGAACAATGCCACGCAGAAGCCAAAGCATTGGGGTTTCAAAAGATTTACCTGGAAACCATGCCAGAATTAACCAATGCTATTCCATTATACGAAAAACAAGGATATACCTATTTAGAGGGCTCATTAGGCAACAGTGGCCATTTTGGCTGCGAGGTACATATGATTAAACTACTTTAAAAGGCAAATTAATTTCCTAAAACATTGGTGCGTAAATCACTTACACTTCTGCGGGTGAGATAAACCTGAAATCCAAGCCTGAGAGCAAAACCCCCGCCGCCTTCGGAATCGTTGAATTTAGCGTAGTTATAGCCCGAAATCCCTTCTACAGCAACATTTTCATTAATAAAGGAAGCAAATCCTAAACCAAGCAACCATCCTATACCATTGTTTTTAATTTCAACGTTATTGTCTGCTTTAATTCTTAAGCTCAAAAAATTGAACTCCGTTACAATAAACGGTTTGGTTTGTGCTTTTCCGATATAGTAGCGGGCAAATGGCCCTATTCCGAAACTTCTTGAACGAACATCCCCTTGCTTACTGCTCATAAGCGATAAACCTCCGCCCAACGCAAAATTATTGGCTACGAAAACACCAACATTGGGAGAAATATTAAATAAATTGCTTTCCGTACCGGTTTGAAAACCTAGGTTGCCACCAATCAGGATGTCTCCCTTTTCAGTTTGTGCTATCACTGGAATACTTGAGAAAATAAATAAGGAAATGAGTAGATTTTTCATAAATAGATAATTTATTTTAGTTTATAGCAATCAGGTATTAAGTAAAAGTTCCCCATAGCATCTGATTTAACAAGTGAAAAAAATAGCTAATTGGAAACGAATAGGCCTTTAATCAAATATTATTAAAAGCTTTATTAAAGTTAATTCAAAATTTTCACTTCGCAAATGGGACTAAAAAGATAAGCTTTACCAGAAGAGATTTCCGTGCATTGTATGCGCTTGCGTAACTTCTCCCCCACCTGATAGGTTTTTTTTCTAAACATAAAAAAAGTTCCTGATGCCAAATTTTCAACAAAGTCATGACCCGTTTTCTGCGTATCATATTGCTTGAGGATCCTTTGTAGTTTTTCTTCGCCACTGGTTGTAGCTGCCGGATTGTGGATGGTAGCAGCCAATTCACGGCTAATGTCTTCAGGTAAAATATTTTTTGATAAAAAATCACTTAACAAAAGACCAAATTGATGTTTCCACTCTTTACCATGTACAGCAATCCGGAAACCAAACCGCTCATAGGCCAGCAAATGAGCCAATTCATGGAGCAGGGTAATTAAAAAAGCATATTTATTAAGGTTGCCATTTACTGAAATCCGGTGATTTTTACCCATATGAGCATTTCTGAAATCTCCGAGTTTGGTTTGCCGCTCTCTTGTGACTACCAAATGCACTTTATTGGTTTGAATAATGGAGATTAATCCATCAAAACTCCCCTCCGGAATATATGCCTTTAATGCCTCAAAACTTGCTTTTTCCAGTGCCATAAGTCCGGAATCCTTCTATCTGTGATGTTTATGTTTTGATTTCGAAACAGGTGGTGCATGATGCTCCTTTTTTTCAGAAGCAAAGCGGGCATTCACAAAATTATACACAAGGTACAAAACCAGACAAATCAAAACGGCACGAAGATTAATCTGTTTAGCAAAGTAAAAGTAGATCATGGCAGTTGACACTAAAATGAAAAACTTCAGGACAAAGCCAGCATAAACATTGCGTACCACTGCTTGTCCGCTTTTACCTTTTATTTGCTTGCTATAAATACGGTAAGACATCAGCGTGGATAAAAAAAGGATCAGATTTCCTGAAAGCACAACGGTGGTGTCAATTTCCAGATTGGTAAGTGGTTTGGTCAACAGCAATACAAGCAAAGAGGTAATTATAAAAAACCCTCCGAGGTATACAATCCCATTATCTTTTAAAAGTGTGACCATCTATTTGACAAAGCTATAGTTTTCAACTTATTTTATAGTAGTAGAAGCTAAGTTCTGTTTCGACTCCTTTTCCTTTCTCCCTTTATCCATTTCTATTACCTGACTGTCCATCTGACAGCGACCATTAAAGTGGGTTTCAGGCTCAATTGTTAGCATAGTGGTAAATATATTGCCTTCAATACGACCCTTCCCTTTCAAAAGAAGTGAATCTTTGGCAGTTATTTCGCCTTTTACACTTCCCATTATCACAATATGTGTTCCATCAAGATTACCTTCAATCTGACCTGAAGGTCCTACGATAATTTTGTTTTTACAAAACAAATTCCCGGTTACTTCCCCGTCTATCCGCAAGCTAACCTCACTTTCAATATCTCCTTTAAAATGTGTGCCAACGGCAATAATGGTCGCTCCATCCTTTGAGGCTTCCTTAATATCTCCTGCGCTTTTGATTTTAAACATAAATTGCGTATCTATTGGTATTCGTTTTCAATTTTGGGTAATTTCAGCATGGTTGTGTCCAATTTTTCTTGTAACTGGTTGCCACTGAATACTTTCTGCAAATCCATAAAATACTGTTCATTAAACCTCATTACCTGTTCCATGCTGTCAGTTTTCATTTTAAGCATCCTTAACTCCTGCAAAGCTCCCTGTTTTCCATATCCGGGTATTAGAAAACGCAAATCTGTAAAAGATATTACTGCAATGGTAAGTCCGGTTAACAACAGGAAAAAGGTACTCAGCATAATGTAAACACTTGTTCTGGTAAGCTTAAATGTCACCACTTCTTCGAAAGTATCATCATTCATGATGACCATACGATAGCGGTTTTTTTTCCGCTTGACAGTATTATTTTTTTGCTTATTTGCCATAGCAACCGGGTTAAAGGTATAGTTTTTGGCAACTCAACGGTATTTTACGTTCTTTGTAGTTCATCAATACGCTTCCTACCGAACACTTTTACCCTACTAGGTTCGTTTTAAATTAAAGAAAAATAATACTGTCGACAACCGTATGTACATAATCAGGGTATTTTTAATGGCATTTGTGCTTTGCGGAGCGGCTATAGCACATGCCCAGCCTAAGCTTGAGTTTGACCTTAAAAAACCCAAGCAGTTTGAAGACAGGCAACTGGGCAGCGAAAAATCAGCAGAGAAAAAGTTTACTTTCATCCGCAGGTTTTTTCAGAATACCTATACCCATTACAATTATTATTATAATGCCAATAACCTGGTCAATGAAATAGTCAGCAGGGCCGCTGCCGGACAAAAAGACGATTACAGCGAACTCCTTTCTTTTTATCGCTGGTCGCTGGAAAATACGGCACAATCAAAAGACATTGATTCCATTTTGCAAAAATGTACCGCAGGTATTCTTTTGCACGATTTACGCAACGACTGGATAGACAATATGTACTTGCTGATGGGAAAAGCCTATTATTTGCGCCAAGATTTTGATTCGGCTGCCATGTCGTTCCAGTACTTAAATTATGCATTTTCGCCAAAAGATAAATCTGGTTCCGATAAAACCATTGGAAGTAATTCAGATGACAAGTCAAACGCATTTTCTATTTTATCAAAAGAGAAAAAAACACCCATTTTGCGGCGTCCTCCCAGCAGGAATGACGGATTCATCTGGCAGGTTCGCAACTACACTGATCAGGGGCACTTCCTCGATGCTTCCTCCCTTATTTCGTTACTCCGTAATGATCCCAATTTTCCCGACAGACTTGAATCAGGTTTTGCAGAGGTAATTTCCTACCTCAACTATAAACAGGAAATATGGGACAGTGCAGCCGTTTATCTTGAAAAATCAATCCCGGAAGCCAAAGATGTAGACGACAGGGCGCGAAGGTGGTTTTTAACCGGGCAGTTATACCAATTGGCAAATATGTCCAACGAAGCAGCAGAGGCTTATTCCAAATGCACTTCGCTCACCCTCGACCCTGTTATGGAGGTTTATGCAAGACTTAACAGCATCCGACTGCGTAAATCATCTTCCCCTGAAATTATTGATCAGAACCTGAAGGAATTACTTCAGATGGCCAAAAAAGATAAATTCGAAAATTTTCGGGATATTATTTTTTACGCTGCCGCGCTATTTGAATTGGAAAGAAATGGTTACGAGGCTGCCGAAGGATTTCTTGACAAGAGTCTAAAGAACTCCATAAACAACAATACTCAAAAAAGTAAAAGTTTCCTTTTGTTGGGTGATGTACGGTATACTCAAAAAAAATATGGTAAAGCAGGTCCTCCCTACGACAGCCTCCAACTGGAAAGCTTAAAGCCGGATGAAAAAACAAAGGTTGAAGCACGCAAACCCGGTTGTTTGGAAATATTTGATGCAGAATCCATTATAAATGTGCAGGACAGCCTTGTAAAATTGGCCGATATGCCCGAAGCAGAAAGAATTGCATTGGTAAAAGCACTAAGCCGTAAGTTAAAAAAAGAACGTGGCCTTGCCGACGAAGAGCCTTCCGAGGGTAGTAGCGGGGGATCCGGATTTAAACCCGAAGACCCCAATGTCAGCCTTTTTCAGCCAGTTGGGGGCACCTGGTATTTTTATGAACCCAATATCAGGGCAAGCGGTTTTAACAGTTTTAAAGAACGTTGGGGGCCCCGGCCTAATGAAGACAATTGGCGCCGTAGTACCGCACTTGGTATGATGTCGGGCAAATTCACCAATATTGATGATGGTAATCCTGACGGTGGCTCTATTGTCCTTATTAAAGAAGTAGATGGTGAAGTTTATGATAGCAGCGATGTATCATTCGATAATCTATATAGCAGAATTCCTATCAGTGAAGTAAACCGTATAGCAGCCAATGAGCGCATTATAAACGCCTTGTTTCGCAAAGCGGAAAGCCTGCATAATAAAATTGAAGACTACCCGGAGGCGATTAAAATTTATGAAGAGATATTGGCGCGTAGAGATACCGGCGCCATAGCGGAGAAATCACTTTTTGCACTCATTCATTGCTATAGCCAGATTGGGGATGAAAAAAAGGCAGAAGAAATGCGGCAAAAATTAAAGTCTGCATTTGGAATCGAGGCTTTGCCCGCTTCGAAAAATCTTACCCAAGAGCAAAAGGACCTCCTCAACAGAACCTACGACGATATTTATGGATTGTTTATTGAAGGTCGCTTTGCAGAAGCCCTTGCCGCACGTAAAGCGGCCGATTCATTGCTTGGTAACAGCTATTGGACGCCACAATTGCTTTACATTCAATCGGTTTACCACATCAAACAAGTGGAAGATTCGCTGGCCATTGAACAACTTACCAATATCAAAAGTAAATTCCCCGATCACGGATTGGCAGGCAAGGCAACCATAATGATTGATGTTTTGAAACGCCGTAAAGAAATTGAATCTTATCTTACCAATTTGGAGGTAACTCGCAATGAGGATGACGATCTGATGGCGAAGACCCTCCCAACCCCGATTGCCATTCCTAAGGCTACCCCACCCCCTTCTCAAACCCCTGAAGAAAAGGCGGCTGCTGAAAAATTAGTAGCAGACAGACTAGCCGCCGAAAGAGCCGTGGCAGAAAAAGAAATGGCTGAATATCAGGCAAGGCAAAAAGTGGCGGAAGAAAAACTAGAAAAGGAAATTGCTGCAAAAAGAGAAGCGCAACGGATTGCCGATGAAAAAGCTTTAGCTGAAAAACTGGCTCAAGAAAAAGCGGCTGAAGAAAAAGCGCTGGCTGAAAAACAAGCAGCAGAAAAACTTGAAGCGGAAAAAGCACTTGCCGAAAAACTGGCAGCAGAAAAGGCTGAAGAAGAAAAAATATTAGCCGAAAAACAAGCTGCTGAAAAAGCAGCTGCTGAAAAAGCGTTTGCAGAAAAACAAGCTGCTGAGAAAGCCGCCATGGAAAAAGATGCGACTAACAAGGCAGAAGCTTCGGCAGCATTAGCCAAAAAACAGGCTGAAGAAAAAGCAGCGATGGAAGAAGAAATGGCAAAGAAGCAAGCTGCTGAAAAAGCTGCTGCTGAAAAAGCTATGGCAGAAAAACAAGCCAAGGAAAAAGCAGCACAGGATAAATTACTCCAGGAAAAACTGGCAGCAGATAAATTGGCAGCAGATAAAACGGCGGCTGTTAAGGCAGAACAGGAAAAAGCTGCGGCTGAACAAAGACAGTTGGCACAAATAGCTGCAGATAAAACGGCGGCTGTTAAGGCAGAACAGGAAAAAGTGGCGGCTGAACAAAGACAGTTGGCACAAATAGCTGCAGACAAACTGGCCCTAGAAAAAGCGAAGGCAAAACAAGAAGCAGAAGAAAAAGCTGCACTTGCCAGAGTTTCCATGGTAGATAATGTAATGATAAGTACTCCCGTTACTGCTTCCCCCTATTCCATTAAAGCAAATGAACCTCAAACGGTAGCTATTGTGCTGGAAAGAATGGATATAGCTTATGTGAACGAAGTGGCTTATAGCTTTGGAAAAACAGACCTCCGCAATAACAATGACTTGCAGGTGCAGGTGAACAAAAGAAAAATTAAAGATAACCTATGGCTGGTAACGCTTGAATCAGGTGCATTCACCAATATGCAGCAGTCTTATAATTATATCAAATACATCAAACCTGTGGCCGCTTCCGATATTTTGAACTGGTTGGAGCCTTCGAAGTACTATTTTATTACCATAAGTGCAGAAAATCTGGCCACACTAGAAAAAACTGGAGATGCAAGCCTTTATTTAAAGGTTTTGAAAGAAGTGGTTCCTAACAAGTTTTAAAGTTATGATGAAAAAAATCCGGGTGATTGCCTCTATTTGTTTTTTCTTTTCCTGTGGACCAAATCGCAGCGAAGTAAATGTAGAAGTGGTGAATAGTACGCTGGTGGAAAATCGTAAAAAAGCCGCCGATAGTACCTATATCATTGTTCCAGACTCGTTACTTATGGAAAAACAGCCTTTTTTCGTCAAAGGGGAGGTTTTGATAAATAGCCGGATCAATCAAACTACTCAATTATGGTTTGACGAACAGAATCGGATAATGGGAATGATGGAATACACCAATGATATTTTAATAGATTCCATTCTGTTTCACACGAACGGGCAAAGGCTTCTGTCGATTATCATCAATAAACAGGGTCAACCCGAAGGTCCGGCAGCGTTTTACTACTCCGACGGCAGGGTTCGATTGGACGGTCGTTTCGAAAAAGGAATTCAAACAGGAATATGGCGGGAATTCGCACCGGATGGCCGTTTGTTAATGACCCATGAGTACGACCGGTACGGGATAAAAAAACGCTAACAAATATTTGGGAATTATTTGAATATTTTTGATACTGAATTTCTGACAGATCCCGTTTTTGTGCGGTTACAAATTCCGGGAAGAAGAATAAAATATTATGAAAAGAAGTGTAAGGATCATTTGGGTCGGTTTTTTTGTCAGCATTATCGGGATTGTGGGGCTGATTGTGGCAACCAACATGGGATTGTTTGGAAAAATGCCTTCCCTTGAAGAAATTCAAAATCCAACGGCAAGCATTGCTTCTGAGGTGTATTCCGATGATGGGCGGGCTATGGGTAAGTATTATCTCGAAGACCGCAGTCCCGTAGATATTAAATTAATTTCTCCCAATGTAATCAAAGCGCTTATTGCTACGGAAGATGAGCGTTTTTATGAACATAGCGGTATTGATGGACGGTCAATGGTAAGAGCGGTAGCAGGGGTTCTTACTTTGAATCCTTCCGGCGGTGCTTCCACCATTACACAGCAACTTGCCCTGAATATGTTTGGAGGTTCGCGCTCTTTCAACAAAATTCAAAGGGCCATGCAAAAAATAAAAGAATGGATTATTGCCGTAAAACTGGAAAGAAATTTTACCAAAGATGAAATCATATCCTATTACCTGAATACCGTTTCCTTTGGCGAAACTATTTTTGGTATCCGGAATGCTGCATTGACCTTTTTCCAAAAAGAACCTATTGATCTTACAGTAGATGAAGCCGCCCTTTTGGTGGGAATTTTAAAAGCCAATACCACTTACAACCCTCGTTTGCATCCGGAGGCTTCAAAAAATCGCCGGAATGTAGTAATAGAACAGATGGTGCGGAATAATTTTGTAAGTACTGCTGATGCTGTAAAACTAAGAGCCAAACCCATTGGTATCAAATACAAAAGAATTGAATATAGTGATGGTGTGGCGCCTTACTTCAGAGAAAGTGCTTTGAAAGAGGAAATAAAAAGCCTGTTAAAGGGCAAACTGAAACCCAATGGGGAACCTTATAATATTTATCGGGATGGTTTAAAAATCTATACCACCATCAATATGGATATGCAGATGATTGCTGAAAAGGCCATGGATAAAAACATGATCCGTAACCAAAGCATTTTCAATTCATTCGGGTTTGTAAAAACAGGAAGTGTTTTCAACAAACGACAAAAAGAGCTGGAAACCTTTATCAAAAGAAGTGATCGCTGGCGTTTTCAGAAAGCGGAGGGCATGAGCGACAAAGAAAACCGGGCAACCTTTGAAAAAAAGGTAAAAATGAGCATTTTTACCTGGCGCAATGACGACCATAGAAAAGATACCACCATGACACCGCTTGACAGCATAAAGTATTTGAAAACCTTGTTGCAGAGTGGATTTATAGCCATGGAACCCCAAACAGGGCATGTGAAATCCTGGGTAGGGGGTTATGATTTCAAGACTTTTAAAATTGACCATGCCAATATTTCGATGAAGCGGCAGGTAGGGTCTTCCATCAAACCGATGCTTTATGCGCAGGCGGTGGAAGAAGCAGGCCTCGGACCCGAATCAATGGTAGAAGACCGGCAACAATATTTTCCCGGATCGGGTATGGTGCCTGCCACAAGCAAAGGCACAAGTGGCGGTAGTATGCCCATGGCTTCGGCATTGGCAAGATCGCGAAACGGTGCAGCGGCATACCTGATGAAACAATTAGGGCCAGTACGTTTTGTAGATTTCCTCAATAGATGCCAGGTACAAACCAAACTCCGCCCTTTCCCATCCCTGGCTTTGGGTAGTTGCGATCTTAGTTTGTACGAAATGATATGGATGTATTCCATGTTTCCTGGAAGAGGATTCAATGTAAAGCCGCAAATTATTACCCGTATAGAAGATCGCAATGGTAATATTTTGATTTCAAGTACCCCACAAATCAAAGAGGTGATAAGTGAAGTAACCGCTTATACAGTAGCCAAAATGATGATGGGTGCTGTACAGTTTGGTACTGCTACAAGATTAAAATCTTACGGGTTAAATGTAGAAGTTTCTGCAAAAACAGGAACCACCAACGATAATACCGATGCCTGGTTTATGGCTTACACTCCAGAACTTCTTTGCGGTACCTGGGTGGGTTGCGATGAAAACTGGTTGCATTTCCCCTCAAGTTCCGGGGCCGGTTATGGTGGGGCGGCTGCATTGCCAATGGTGGGCGAGTTTTTAAAGGGCGTTTACACCAATAAAAAACTTGGTTATGATGATAATGCCAAATTCACGAAACCAGTAGTAGATAAAAATGATATTATATTCGACTACTTTGAAAACCGCCGACCCGAACAACAGCCAGATGCGCAGGGCACCGACATGGGGGTAGGTACCGAAGAGCAATACCTTGATGATTTCTTTAATGAAGATGTGTATGAAACCACTCCCAGTCCTGATGCTAAAAAAGCGTTGGATAAAAAGGCAGCAGATAAAGAAGACTCCATAAAGGCAGCCAAAAAAGCGGACAGTTTAAGGAAAGCAGATGGTCAAAAACCAAAAGCCATCATGCCCGCCAATGAAGAAACGAAAACCAGGCGGGAACTTCGCCAGGAAGCTCGGGAGAAAAAGCGAAATGGTAATCAGGAGTAGTAAAGAAAGCATAGCTTACGATCATTATTTTGAATCTGAAATGCGTTAAGATTCTTTTGTAGTTATTTTTATTGATTCGATTTTTAAAATTCCCCTTGATTATGGGATCAAAACTTAAAGTTCGGTCTTGCTAATAATAGTATTACCCCTCTGTAAATCAGGATTTACAGAGGGGTAATTACTGAGTAGAAGGTATCATAGCGGTATGGAAAAATTGTAATGAATAAGGTTGTTGGGATTATATTATACCCTACCAAATACTCAACAGGGCGTCTCTAACGTAATGCTAAGTACCAGTATGTAATTTAGAAAAAGCAAAAAAGCCTTAATAATAGATTTAAATATAAAATATGCATATGAGATTGCTTAATTTAACTTTCTTATGCTTTGCCCTTTCATCTTGTTCATCCAAATCACAAACAGCACAGATTAAACAAACTACTATAGAAGCAATTGATGCTATACAAAAATTGAATACCTCCCGATTTATTTCCTTAACCGGAAGAAGAAGTTTGAACGAAATTAGTAAAACTGAAGAAATGGTAGGTCTTGATATAATTTCTTTTAAACAACTTTTTGAATCAAATTTTGGCAGTGAAATTCCCCTGTTTATTATTACAGAAACTTATAACTCCTTAGGACAGCGAAGAGTCATGATCCCTATTTTCAATAAATCAAAGGCAGGGGTCGTCAATTCTTTGCATCTTAATTTATTGATTGGTCCACCAGATTTTTTTTCATTAGACAAGCTTCAGGATATGCGTTGATTCGAAATAATTCCGATTCTATTGATTTTATGTCTTTAGATTATTGGAGATAAGCCTCACCCTCTCTTCTTACAGGAACCGCCTTTGCTATCGCAAACATTGAATGGCATTATACCTTTTATTTCTAAGCAATTTATCCTTAACGGAAAGTTTAGACCCGCATTCACCATTCAAACCAGATTTTTAACCGGCAAGACGGATGGTTATATGCCTTATCTGTTTACAGTATCTTGCTGTGAATGATACAAAAATTAACTGATTGTTAACAAAATAACAGATGAAAGACATTGGAAGGCAGGATAGCGCCAACCGACATATCTGCTCTCAATTATTTGGTACAAATTACACAAACCAACCTTAAATACCTTAATTTTTCCCCAATAACAACTTAGAATATGCTTTCTTTTGCGATAATCAAATATCTTAAAAGTAACCATTTATAAGGAACAAACTATTTAAACTACCATAATATAAGCTAAAACTATCCTTCAAACTGACTTTAAGCTTATCTGGTATTTTTAAAATCTTAAAATAGTTTTGGAAAAGAACCAGCATCTGTTTTAAAAATGAGACATGATGTAAACCTTTCTTTGTACATTAGACACTTGTTTGCATATTAGCTTCGATAAATCTGTTTATGAAAAGACTGGAATTATTTTTTGTATTGTTTTTATTGTTCTCCGGTTTCGTTACCAGTGCACAAGAAATTAGCGGCATGCCAATTAATGTGGCTATGCATGCTCAAACCTTTATCCTTTTCCCCTCCACCATTACCGATTTCGATATTTCAGACAAGGAAAATTTCACCTGCAGACCCCGAAGAGATAATGGTATAATTATTATTCCGAAAAATGGGGAAACAGTGCAGGCAATGCTAGTTGTAACAGAGGGTAACCGAACCCATAGGCTTTCCATTAACTACCTGCGTAATTATGACCCCAATAAGCATAACCTTTTCTATGATATCTCTAATATAAAGACCCTGCGGGAGTATTCGAAAACCTTCCAGCAGCAGGTCCTTATAACTCCTGACCCAAGCCCGGATCCTACTCCCACAAAACCTGTTGTAGAAACTGAAATATCCACTAAAACCAGCACCCCGAAAACGACCATTCCTGAAGATAATGAGTGGACACCTTTGTTAGAAGCAGCTGATAAGGCTTATGCAGACAAAAGATACGAGGCTTCCGCAATTGGATATAGGGAAGTGCTGAAAATGGATGCGGGTAATACCCACGCCAGTAACAGGTTAGGTGTCATTGAAAAAATTCTTGAAATATTAAATGACGGAGAATCACAAAAGATTAATCAGGCTTTAAAAATAAAGAAGCAATATGATGAGGTACTTGAAAAGGCCAATGCAGCCTTCGAAGGGGGAAAACCTGGGGAAGCAAGATTGCTTTATACCCAGGCACTTAATATTTTGCCAACTGAAAATTATCCAAACGCAAGAATAAATTTGATTGACAGGCGAGTGGAGGAACAAAGGCTTCTGGAAAAAGCAGAACAGAAAAAACTTGAGGAGGAGCGCAGACTTACAGAGCAATACAATGGAATAATAGCAAAAGGGGAAAGTGCCTTAAAAGCGGAGCAATACGAGCAAGCTGAAAAGTGGTTTAAGGATGCTCTATTATTAAAACCTGCTGATTCCTATGCAAAGGGTCGAATTGCAGATATTCGTAATTTGAGGGATGCCAAAGCTTCTGCTACAAGAGATAAGGCTATTTTGGACAAAGCAAAAGCCGAACAGGCAAAATACAAAACGCAGGTGGCTAAAGCCGATAAATCCTTTGAACAAAAAAATTATCCCGAAGCAAGGCAGCAGTATATTGATGTGTTGGCAATAAAGCCTGCTGATTCCTACGCACAAAACAGAATAGATGATATCGACAATTTAGTGGCTGCCATTCAAAAAGCTGAAAAGGAAAAAGAAGCTGCGGCATTGGCTAAGAAGTTGCAGGATAGTTACAGTAGCGCAATAGCAAGAGCTGATGCAGCATATAGCAGTAAGCAATTTGCCGAAGCCATCACTATTTATAAGTATGCACAAGAAATAAAACCAGATGAGATCTATGCAAAAACTAAAATTAATGAAATAGAAAGTTTACTGAACGATATAGCAAAACAGGCGGAGTTAGATAAAAAGAAGCTTGGCGAAGATGAAGCAAAAAGTAAGGCTTACAGGGATGCTATAACACTTGCAGACAAAGCCACTACAGAACAGCAATGGGATATTGCAAGGCAAAATTATTTAGTAGCTTTAAAAGTTAAACCTAAAGACCCCTATGCTATACAAAAAATTAATTGGATAAAAGAGGAAGAGGAACGGCTGATTACTCAGCGGAAACAGGCAATAAAGGCCGAAAAAGATCAGGAATTAAAAGATCGGATTGAGCAAGCAGAAAAACTTGCCGCTACTGAAAAATTAAAGCAAGAGCAGGAATATAAAAATATTATTGAACAGGGTGACCTTGCCCTTAAGCAGGGTAAATATGCAGAGGCGAGAAAACAATACATTGCTGCACAAAACTTATTGCCAGGTCTTACCCTTTCGCAGGAGAAAATAGGAAGCCTGAATGAACTTGAAGCATTTATGAAGCAGGAGGCCATAAAGGTTCAGATGCGAGAAAAAGATGAGGCTGACCGCAGGGCTTATCAGAGTTTAATCAATGAAGCAGATAACTACTTTACTCAGGAAGAGTATGATAAATCTAAAACGGCCTATCAGGAAGCATTAAAGCTTCAGTCGGGAGCACAGTACCCTATTTTCAGGCTTGAAGAAATTGAAAAGGCTAAATTAAATTTGGAATTGAGGTTGAATAGAACAGGGTCATTTACCCGTGAAATGCTGAAAAAACAACTGGTTAATATCCCTCTTACACAGGCACAATTGTACAAAGCTTATCCAAGTTTTCCATTTGGTAATCCGCCATTCGGTCAAAGTTTAGCTGCTGATTATTTTCTTGTTTCGGATACAGTGGCCAACTATAAATTTAGTAGAGAGGTTTTAGAAAAGTCTGGAGATATTATTCTCAGTGATAGTACTGATGGAGTAGCTATTCATCTTTCGGGTATTTACTTTAATGGTGGAAATGCATACTTAAGACTTATTTTAGAAAACTTTTCTAATAAGGAATTCCTTACTGGCGTTACCCAATTAACGCTCAATACATCTACTGGTAGCCCTATTCCATTTCATCCGGTTTATATTACAGGGTTCCCATATTTGTTACCTGGCAATTATATCGAAATAGTATTAGCTGTACGCGCTGCATCAGTTGAAGATAATGACAACTTTGAATTCCAAATGATGGATAGACTCAATACAAAAGAGCTTAAGCTAAACATATCTGGAAAAGTGTATAATAGTGAATTCTCACACAATTAATCTCATTTCAGCAACCTCTCATGGAATTTTAAATAGGAAGACGATGAGCACAGGGATGGCATTTAGGAGGAAAGAAGTGTTTTGGGTGCTGATTTTTTTGACCAGTTTTTCTATATATGCAGGTGCACAGCATAGAATTACTTTTTGTGGCGAAGCCATTCCGGTTACCAATAAATTTGTTGGAGAAAAGTTGATGGACATCATCAAGCGGATGCGATCCATTGCAAGTATGCCCTCTATCCGAACCCAGTCTAACAACTACTTTCCATATATTGAATACCAGCTTAAAGCACATGGACTCCCAGTAGATTTTAAATACCTACCCATTGTAGAAAGTAATTTTCAATTACTTGTATCAAAAGCCGGAGCAAGAGGTTACTGGCAACTTATGCCAGGTACTGCCCGGGATTATGGTCTTAGAGTGGATGATATTATAGACGAAAGGGATGACATTGAAAAATCAACCATTGCAGCCTGCAGGTTAATCAGAGATTATTACAAGTACATTTTTCGAACCCACAATTTCTACTCCTGGTCACTAACGGCGGCAGCTTATAATTTCGGAAACGGAAATATTTCAAAAGCTATACGATCGCAAGGGGGTAATTATTTTACAATGAACCTAAACCCGGAAACGGCACAGTATGTATACAAAATAATTGCCGTAAAAGAATTGTTTGAAAACCCAGAATTATACATGAAGAATTTTGGATACAATATCTTTAACCCGGTAGAAGTGGCCGCAAAAGCTTCCGTTGAAACACCTGCAATAATTACCCCCGATAAGAAGGAGGTTGAAGAAGAAACCGAGGTAGTGGATGAAGAATTTGCCGAGTTGGCCATTACTGTGCAGGCAGAGGAAACGGAGGTTCAGGTAAAGGAACCGAATGTTTTATTTTTAAAAGCGAAAATTGTAGGTAATTATCAACCCTTCAAAGACGGAGCCCTCCTAGATATTCAAATTCTGGAAAACCTGATTGCAGATGGAAGCTACCGAAGAAAAGAAAGTATTATCAGGGGAAAGGGGTATATCATTGATGACAGGGTCTACGTTGATCTTGGCTTTGAGCATGTTGTCCAACTCTTTGACCCAACCTTAAAAAAGGGTATTCCATTAACAGAATTGAAGGATAAAGGAAATGTATTGCTTAGGGTAGAATCCTATGATTGATTTGTACTTTCAGAAATACTCTAAACAAGGATAGAACGTTTTTTCTATCTTAATGCCGCCTATAAAAACCTTTCACACAAGGCCTTTCCATTTTATATAACACCAGAATAGGGATGAAATTTCTCACGTATCTTCTGTAAATGAGGATATTATGAAATTGGTATAACATAATATCCTTTTTCTTTTTAGATATATCCTTTTAATACAAAAAGATACCTGCTCAGTAATAATTTTACAAGCAGGTATCTTTTTGTACTTTATGCTAATTAATGATACTTATTGTTGGTCGTACTTAGTATCCCATGCGTTACCATCATCACCTTTCTGTCCTTCCATTTTAATCATGAAATTTTTGGCTGGGAAATATGGCTTCATGTGTATATCAAGATGAATCTTATCCTTTTGTACCTGATCTTGCTCGAAACGCTTAATAGTAAAGTCCTCAATGAGTTTATCTGGTCCGGTAATTCCATCCAAAAATTTGACTATCTGACTCATTAGATCCTTACGGGTGTTGGCATTAAAGTTTTCGAATGCACGCCTGTTGAGAAAGTCCATCAATACTTTGGTTACATAATCAAATACCCTTACAACAGAATAGGTCTGCAGACCGAGGTTGTCCCCGTTAAAAAGTGTTTTGGCACTAAATGCCATTACTTTCCCGTACTCTTTTACCAAAGGAACCAATCCCATTTTTTCCAGGTTGGCTATTTCACTCTTTTTCAGGTCGAATCTTACACCATCAATTTCGTTCATACTGCCAAATTTCTTACCGGCAGTTACCTGACTCATGAGTGTTTTGTAGATTTTACCTGCCAAAGCTCCAGATGGGGGCACAAATAAGTCATCTTCTTCTTCAAGTTCTGCGTACTTGCCCCGGCCTACCAGCCAGTTACAGGTCATCATTACATTGCTTTTGTATTTGTCACCGCTAGTCAGGTTAGCCAATTCAAACATTTCCATTACATCATCTGCAGCATCAAGATGCTCAAAATCTGTAACCATCATTACCTTATTTTCATGTGCGATTTTCGCCCATTTTTCTACTACTTTGTTGCTCCCCAAATATCCCGGCAGTACCATAATACTGTAGTTGTTGCGAAGATCAAGCCGGTCAAAATTGGCTTTTAATTCTTCGCTTACAGCATCAATGAAACGGGTATTATCCAAATCTTTTAGTTGGTCGGCTTCGCAATTCAGAAACGATACATTTTTCAACTTGTCTGATTCACAATTCTTGAAAAACAAAGCTACATTTCGGTACGCCCTTTCTAAATCTTTAGATGCTTCTACAGCTTTTGACAGGTTCTTTTTTACAACGACTTTGGCTTCATCTGCTTTTTGTTCGCACAGGCTTACAAGGTCCGTTATTTCACTTCCGCTTTCCAATACATTCGCCCATAATTCCAGCACTTTTTTAAGACTGTTACGATCGCTTTTTTTTCCTGACTCACTCAAAAAAATATTGCGCCGGGCTTTGCGTTCAGGATTTAGGTTTGCTGTGCCTTCAATTGAAGCTTCCAGCAAATCAAAACCGCCAAATTTGGCCAATTTTTCGCTACTCCCTTTTAGTGATTGAAATGGGTTGGCTATTTCAGGCCGTTCCCGCAAGGCTCCATCGCCTCCAGAAGCTGATCCAGCTAATTGCTCACTCATATGATTTGATTTTGTTTTTTTAAATATTTTATTGTTTCAAAAATTTACTCATCAATAATTTTTAGGTTATGGAAGGGTTAAAGCTTGCGATTTGAGTATCACCGTCACCATCAGGAGCTGCCTTCCCTTCTTTAAATCCTGGCCATTTTTCGGCGCGTACAATACCCATGCATTCAATTTCTCTGGCCACGATTTTTAGAATCGTTCTCATGGGTATGGCTCCATCTGCTTCGAATACTTCTTTAAAATGAACACAAAAGGCATCAATGAAATCTAAAGATTTCATGGTAGCATCATTATCCTTTTTATAAAAAATAATTTTTCCATTTTTTATCCTGCGCTGGGTTGCCCATTCAAAGAATTCTACCTTGCTGCTTGATTCAATTACTATATTTATGAAGCCTAGTTTAACGTTTGCATTTGGCATATTCCTGTGGTCAATTGGTTGAATAACCTCATAGTCCGCAGAAATCACATTATAGCTATTTTCACCAATTTTCAATTTCGCAAGAAATGCCATACTAAAAACTATTTATTGTTTTGTAATTCAGCAATCATGCTATAAATTGATTCAAGTAATGCTGCTTTAGCCGTTGGATCACTAATAGCAGATTTAAGAATTTTATTGGTTTTCAACTGCTTGATAATTTTTGAATACTCGTCAGCCTGAGCGGTATTATCAGTTAGAAATTCACTTTGAGCTGTAAGCCCCTTTATTCCAAAATCTCCAATATTACCAAACCTAAGACTTTCTTTTCTTGAAACACCTTCCGAATCCTCAAATTCAACATCAACATTAGGATTAAAATGTGCAAATACATGGTCCATAGTTTGTAAACCATGAATAACCTGTGGCTTAACGGGAGGATCGTTAGTAAGTTTTTCTGCCATTAATGTTCTGTTCTGAGGAATCTCACCAAAGGCTTCGCTAGCATCTGTTTGAACTTCATTGCCTCCTATTCCATAATTACTCATAAATAATTGGTTTTATATAGTGGAAAAATACATTCTTTATTTAATATTTCAAATAAATTGGAATACTTTATTTAAATTAGATCTCGCCACCTCCAATTTCCCACGATATTGCTCCTTCTTTATCAAGATCAACCTTTACCGCTTGACCTTTTACTAATTCTGAATTTACAATCATTCTGCTTAATGGCTTTCTTAATGAAGTTCTGATGACGCCTTTTAATGGCCTTACGCCATACTTTGGCGTAAACCCAAGGTTTGCAAGATAATTAGCAGCTTCAGGAGTTACTTTCATTTCAATACCCTGGAGCTGTAGTTGCTTTATAAGTGGCTTGAGATGGATATTAAAAATTTTCAAGACATTCTCCTTACTTACCGGGGCAAATGGTACAATCTCTGTTACCCTTGCCAAAAATTCGGGTCTAAAGAATCTTGTCATTATTTCCATCAGGTCTTCTGACTTTGGAATAATGCTTTTTCCAAAACTTTCAATGATGCTTTCAGCTCCAATATTAGAGGTAAAGAGGATGACTGCATTTGAAAAATCACCTTCTTTTCCTAGCCGGTCATGCATTTTTCCTTCGTCCAATATTTGCAGAAAAATATCAAAAACGGAAGGATGGGCTTTTTCAATTTCATCAAAAAGGACAATAGCATAAGGTTGCTGACGAATTTTATTTACCAGCATTCCACCCTCCTCATAACCTACATAACCCGGAGGAGCACCGTACAGTAACGCAGCCGAATGCTCTTCCTTAAACTCACTCATATCAAAACGGATAATGGAGTTCTCATCTTCAAACATAAATTCGGCAAGTGATTTTGCCAATTCGGTTTTACCGGTTCCTGTAGGGCCTAAAAAGAAAAAAGAAGCAATGGGTTGACCTGCCTTGTTTAAACCCGACCTCGATTCAAGAATAGCATCTGCCACCGTTTTCAAAGCATGGTCCTGCCCTATTACCCTTTCCCTCAGGTGGTTTTCCATATTCACAAGCCGTTGCTGTTCACGTGTTTGTATTTTGCCTAATGGAATACCTGTAATATTGGCTACTACAGCACTCAGATCAACTACATCAATATATTTTTTCTCCAAAGCTGCAATACCTGCAAGGCTTTCAAACATTTTGGTGAGGTACTCTTTCATTTCGATGGTGGCCTGAATTTTCAGAAATTCACGGTCTTCATCATGGCGGGCAAGCAATACCGGACTTAATCCTGATTGTACTTCCCTGTAGAGCCATTTTAAATCATCTTCCCCCGGATCAGCATCCATTTCACTTAACTTTAGCGTATAAGCTCCAACATCTCCTAAGGCAGTATCGGCTGTCATTCGACAAACAGATAAGGTTCTATCCAACAAATCAAGGGCGGAATCGGGCAACTTCCGGTCTTTAATAAAACGCTTTGAAAGACGGATGGCTTCCTTAAATACCTCATCGTTGATGGATAACTGATGGTGCTGTTCATAAAATTCAGCCTGATTCCGCAACATTTTTTCGGCAACTTCTGCATCAGGCTCCAGCAGTTTTATCATTTCAAAACGTCTGCTGAAGGTTTCATCCTTTTCGATACTCTTTCTATACTCATCTATAGTAGTGGTACAAACTACTGTAAGCAATCCTTTCGCCAATTCTGCTTTCAGGATGCTTGTTACCCCGGCATTAGGATTGCTTTTATCAATCAGGGTATGTATTTCATCTATAAATAGGACCGGCTTATCGAGTTTGGCAAGTTCCTGTGCTATTTTCCTTACGCGGTCCTCTATTTCGCCTTTATAGGAGGCTCCTGCTACCAGTGCCCCATTATCAAGTTCATAAATGGAAATATTACGCAGGTGAAGCGGTACCCTTTCCTCGGCAACGGCAAGGGCAAAGCCACTTAATAAAGCTGTTTTGCCTACCCCTGCATCACCGGTAATAATTACATTCGATTTACTTCTCCTGCTTATAATTTCACAAATCTGCCTTATTTCTTTATCCCTTCCAATTACGGGAAGGAGACTTCCTTTTTGTGCTTCTTTAATTTTATCGGTACAGTATTTATCAAGGTTTTCGGTACTTGCGGTGGAAACCTGACCCTGAGAAACTCCCTCTGAATTTCCTCCCGATGCCTTTGTTGCTGCAGGGGCTCCAGATTCGAACCATTGCAATACCTGAGCGGATGAAAGCGGATAGGTTTTAAGTTGCTCATACGTAAATACAACTCCGGGAGTACTTAATGCAATAAGGAGACATTCAGGTTCAATACTATTATAGCGTAGTCTGCTTTGTACGCTTTCCGCCTCTCTGAATAACGCAGAAGATGCATCGTCAGCTTGAGGCTCTTCAACAGGACGGCTGCTGCGGGGGTATTGCTCCATCCGTATTTCGGCCCATTCATCAAGATAATATACATCTACATCACGGCCTTCAAGCAATTTAAGCAGCGCCAAATCTTTATGAAGCAAGGCCCTTAATAAATGGGCTGCTCCATAGGTAGCATGCATATTTTCTGCCGCAAATCGGGAGGCAATGTGTAGTGCCTGATGCGCAGTAGGGCTGAAAGAATAGGATAATAATGAAGGCATAAGCATCTAATTTTTTAGGTTCAAAAAAGTAATATAAACATAATACAAATACAAACAAACAGCTTAGAAGACTTAAATATAAGCTTTTTTGTAAATGAGTATATAATTCTTACAAAAACTAAAGTTATTAATCTCGCTTTTTATTTTACTCTGACGCTCTTTTTCATATTTTTTCTTTTTTTTTATTTGAAAAACCACATAAAAAAGGAGATTTTACCACCCTTGGAGCATATATTTTGCGAGTGTGTTTAATAAGGAAAAAGCAAAATGCTACCTTTCTGTTTCTATATAAACTATCAACCCTTTTTTTATCATGTCTTTGGGCAAGCCTCTTTCCAATTTTCTTGTATTATCCGGAAAATAAACAGCATACCTGCTTCCCATATCAATATACACTCTGTCTTCTATAAGATAGCACTTCCCGGTTAATATTGATCCCTTAGCATTGCCCCCACCCTTAAAATTCATATCGGATAAAGTAATGAATTCAATCAAATCCCCATCTTGAAATAATGAAAATGGAACGGTAATTGCTATTTGAGCTTCTGTATATCTTACCCTTCTTTTAAAATTGAACATTACCTTAGATTCTTCTTCCGTAATTTCTGTAACCTCCAGTTCATCAAGTCCTGAAACCAATTCAAGATCATCAATTTTTTTAGCTTCTTCTAAATCTGTATTTTCTTCTTTAATGGCTATTGCTATATCAGCAGCTTTTTCTTTAAAAATATTTCTGTTCAGTTTTCCAAGGTATAGTTCAGGTCTTTCTATAAGTTCCTTTACTGCAATAATTTTATATACATAAAGAGCAGTTTCTTTATTTAAACTCATACTGAAATAATCGGTTGTACCATGCCGCCTTACGGCATTCATAATATTGCCATTTCCAAAATTATAAGCAGCACAAACTAAAGCCCAATCAGCAGTATTCCAAAGTTTTTTAAGTTGCTTGTGATAATCTCGTAGTAGCCTGCAAGCTGCATCGGTAGACTTTTCAAAATCCTCCCTTTCATCGCGGTACTGATCAATTGTCAAATTGTAATCTCTTGCAGTTCCTTCCATAAACTGCCAAAACCCTTTTGCACCCGCTTTGCTGGTAAGCAATTGGAAATGGCTTTCGACAATAGGAATATATTTCAAATCCTGTGGCAGATTATATTCAGCAAGTTTCTTTGAAATGTATGGGAGAAAATCGCGGATTTGGGCCCTTAGCATAGCTGCATTCACGGTGGGCACATAGCGCTGCATAACAACTAATAACTGATTCGCTACTACATCATTACTTATGGGTACAGGCTTGCCACAAAATGAAATTGATTGACTAAATAGAACATTGAATATAATGCTTTGAAAAATAATGCACATAAAAACATATTTGACTTTTTTTTGCATTGTTTTCTAAATTATCAGAATGACTCATTTATCGTATTCATTGTTGTACAACTCACCGGGCAACTCAATAGTAAATCTTACAGTGCTTTTCCTTTCGAATATATTTAAGATTATTTTATCGTCATTATTTAAAGGTATTTGTCTTGTAGCATAAACAAAAGAGGAACGGTGGTTTGGCAAAATAATTGGAAATGAGGAGATAAATGAAGGTTCATAATTCGTTGATTCACCATTTTTTCGTTCAAGAGATAGCATCATATACCCAACAGCAAAATCTTTTTCACTATAGTTAGTAATGGTAACACGATAATATGAGTTATAAACACCAAATGATATATTATCTAAATGAACCAGTATTTTATTCAAGGAATCGCGTACTGGAAGATTGGTAGGTTCTTCAAGGATGCCTGCTGATTTTGACCTGTTCATTTCCTTTTCATTCTCATTATAAAAGTCAATTGTAAATTTTTGCCCATATGGCGGTTTAGAAAAATCAATATCAGGGAATTTATTGGCAAGAACAACTGGTTCATAAGGGATTTCAGCTTGTTGTATTTTGATAATTTCAGGAGATAAAGGTTTGTTTTGTGTTGATAAAAAAGGGGTATTTGATGAAGCAACTCGATCAATATTATCTCGATCAGTATTATTTTGTACAATTAATTCTCCTTTTCCCACATTTACTTTGCTTTTAGATGAATTCTCATTTACCGAGGCTCCTTTTTCTGTTTTCAAATCAGCAGGAGGTTCCGTCGTAGGCTGATCCATAATAATAGTATCGTTCGTAATAGTACTTTTCAACTGCTGATCTGAATTTGTAGCACTCCGTTTGGCTTTTGTTGCTTCTTGACCACTATTTAAATTTTCCTGTTTTGTATTTTCACCTTGCGTGTTTTGCCCAACGGACAAATCTTTATTATTTCCCGAATTATTATTGGAAGAGGTTGCAGCTCCCGCCCTTCGAAAAGCGCGATTGTTTTCGAAAGAAAAATTTACCTCAACCTGTTTTTTTTGGTTTATTGGCACTCCGGTAAGACCTTCTACTGATTGATTTTTAAGAAAAGCTATCCGGTTATTTTGAGGCCATAATTCAGTTGCTTTTTCAAGGGATGCAAGGGCACCTTTGTAATTTTTTTCCTGATATTGTATTTGGGCGGTGTCAACAAGTATATTGGAAAGCGCTATATTGGCATTCATTTCTAACCTTTTTCTTTCTGTGGGATCGGTTAATTTAAATAGTAAAGATTTTACATTTGGATCATCTGATCTTATTTTATTTGCTTTACGTGATGCTTCCTCGGCTAACGAGAAGTCCCTATTGAGTAAAGCACTATCTGCAGTTTTTACCAACGATATAAAGTTCGCATCATCTTGCTTTACTTTCTCTTTCTTTTCAAGGTCGGCAATGGTTAGGTTTATATACTTTAATTGTGATGTAGTATAACCGGATGGCTCAGGTAAAATCTCAGATGCTTTTGTAAAATAATCCTTTGCTATATAATATTCTCCTGCTACAATCGCTTTAGTACCTAAAGATTCCAGAGAATCAAGAGCCTCTTTTTGAGCTATTTGTATCATTTGTAATTTTCGGGATATTGCTTCCTGCTTTTGTTGTTTTGCAGTAGCTAATTTACCCGATGCAGTATAGTCGTTTTTTTTAATTTTTAAGGCTTCCTCTAGCGCTATCATTCCAAAGTCAAATTCTTCCCTGGCAATAAACACATCAGCTATGGCCATTACCGAATCGTATTTAAATTTTATAATTTGCTGTTCTTCATCTCTTTGCCTGTCTGCCGCAAGCTTTGCATTAATAGCATCCCTCTTTTCTTCAATTATTTTCAATCTTGTTGCAGGGTAAGGATTTTCAGAATCTAACCTGATTGATTCCAGAAAAGCAGCCTCTGCCTCATCTAAATTATTTACGGCCAAAGCTTTGTCACCCACTGCTATTTGTTTGTCTACCTGTGACTTTAGCATTGCTGTTGCAGCCTTTTTTTTCCTTATTTCTGCTTCTTTTAAGAGACTTTCCTGTTTTTCTACAATATCCTTAATTTGTAGCGCAGGAAATAGATCTAATGGGTTTTCCCTTTGGGCCTCTTCGTAAATATTTATAGCTTCAGAATAATTTCCTGCTAAATTCTGCTTTTGAGCATTTTTAATCAAAATATTGTATCGCTGCTCTTTTTCATTTTTCAATAATGCAGTCTGAGTTTCCTTATATTTAAATTCTGTTTGATTTATAAATTCCATTTTTTGTCCAATCCTGGAGTCATTATTTTTTATTCCTGATGCTTTTGCAATTTCCATACGAGCAGCTTCAAAATCATTTTTTTTCAGTGCAATATCAGCCTTGCCTATCTGAACTAGAAATTCATTTTCTGTTTTTCTCTCTTCATATATTTTTATAATTCGTGCATCTTCTGCTAATTTTTCTTGCAAATTAGTTTTAGATTTTAATAATTCGGACTCTGCATAAGCATCACCAGACTTCACCTTCAAAGCTTCCTCCCAATTATTTATGGAGGTTACATAATCTTTATTTTGACTTGCCTCAAGGGCCTTTGTTTTAAAATTATTGAAACTACTTTCTATTCGCTTTTGCTCCTTTTCCTTGCGTTCCACCTTTGCCAATGCATCATTCAATGCAATAGGATTGGTTGCAAATTTTAGTGCCTCCGAATAATAAAATCTTGCCATTGTCCATTCTGCCCTGTTTGAGTAATCTTCAGCCTTGTCAATATTTTGTTGGTATGTTTTTTGCCTTAATTCAAGCGTTTCTATCTCCTTTGTAAACTTGGCATTTATAGCCGCTATATTTTCAAGTTGTAACCTGATATGCGGATTTGAAGGGTCTTGTAAAAGAGCTTCATTATACATTTTTTCAGCACCTTTTAAATCTTGTCCCCTAAACAGTTTGTCGGCTGCATTGATTTTATCTTCAATAAAAGTGGATTGTTTTTCAGCCCCTTCAGACATATTTGTTTTGGGCGTAATAGCAGACGGTTTGCCGGGTTCTACTTTTGCCTTTACAGTTTCTGTTTCGGCAGCCTTTACTTGCAGGGTCATTGCTTCAATGATATCCTTATCCGTTTTAAATCGTCGGTTGGTGGAACCAGTTGAAGGGTCATATTCTTTATCGCTTACAATAAGGATTATGAGATGGGTTCTTATCCCTTTTGAGGTAGATTCATTAAGAGTAAGTTGAAAATATTTAGATTTTGGATTTTTCAGAACAAAAGAATATTGCTTTTTATTGTTTGCTCTTAAGCCTTCATTTTCAAAGCCCGGGTCGTTTTGTGGGTCAAGTGTAAAGTTTTCAATGTTATTCGGCAACTCAATAGTTGATTTCACATTATTATAAACCTCCCATTTATAATCACTTAATTCAGCAATTTGGCAATTTACGCTCTGTACAATAATAAGGGTAGATATTACTAAAATTGCTTTGATATAAGCTAATGCGCCTATTGTTTTGACTGTTATTGTGGAAATCAAATATTTCATTTCTGCCGGGGACACAAATTATTATGAAAAACTGTGCGCTGCAAAATAGTTTTTTATTTTTATCTTTTACACCTACAACATGAAAAATTGTTTGAAAAAGACCGCTATTAGTGATTTTCGAGCAATTGAACTCGTCTTTATTGGAAGATATTATTTAAAAGGATTATTTTAAAAATTCAGACACTTCAATCTGAATATCTACTTTCATGCATTTAGGATCTTTTTCATCTAAAATATTCAAATCTATTTTACCTAAAGGAAAGTTTATGATAAAATCGGAGGATAGTTTGGTTTCAGTAACCAAGCGTCCCTTATTATCCTTAAAGGTGACTTTATAAGGTCCAATTCCATTTTTTAAGGTCACCCGGTAATCAATACCATTTTGCGTTTTCACTTTTATAGGCTCTAAAGTTTCAACAATTAATTTGGGTGCCACACCAAGTATTTGAAATTTTTCTTTTACATTATTTCCACAACCATCTGTTACAGTAAGAGTATATTGATTACCCGATAACTGTTTGAAAATCACTTCATTAAGATTCCGTTCGGAGATTCCCGAAACCGGTTCCAATACGAGATTGGCACGTTCCCAATCACCTCCTTTCATAGTAAAAGAAACCATACCTGGGTTTGGATTCTCACAACTTGGATTTCGTACTTCAAAATTATCCAAAGCGAACTCTCCTAAAGGTTCTATTGCAAAAGGTATGGAGGTATATACTTTATCAACATCCATATTTGGGTTAAACAGCATTAAAATATAAGTGCCTGCGGGTAACCTTTTAATTTCAATATTTCTTCCACTTATTTTATCGTTTTTAATAAGGCCTTGACAATTATCTACAGTTGGATTTTGAAGGTTACAAATAGGGGTTGGCTGGTTTTTGTTTGATTTAATTATGATGTACCCTACCTGAGTTAATTCGGAATTGATATTATTAATGATGATGCTGCCGGTTGGGGTACTTGTACAAGTTTTTACGATTTTTACGTCATATTTTTCAACTGATGGAGCCTTCGGCGTAAATAGTACGTATAAGGGTTCGCTTGAGACAAAGGTATCTTTTGCCATGGCTTTTAACCTGATAAGCACTTTTTGAGTTTGCCTCAGTTTATCGTCAAAAAAGTATTGCAGGGGGGTTATAGTGATAGAAAAAGTATCTTTAGGACGAGTAAGTATTGGCCGCCATGCTTCATTTTCGCCTAATGAGTATTCCCATTGAAACACAAGCCCCCTCTTATTGAGGATTGGGAATGTGGATGAGAAAGTAATAGGTTCATTAGCAGGCAATATCTTTGTATTTGTTGAAGGGGTAACTTTCGAAGGAGGAGGGAGGCTTTGTTTCATCAATATTACCGCATAATAATTTGCTATAGAATCAATCATTCTTATGGTATCAGAAGTATTTCCCGGGCCAAAATCATTTAGATTTAGTTGCAAGGAAGATTCACTATACGCATTGTCCTTATTAGAAAAAACACATGGTTCACCCTTCGATTTATCGTAAGCGACCATCCAAAGGCTAAAAATATTATCCCTATTAGAATTCCGTGAGAAAGTTTGCAAAAAGGCATTTTTTCCGGCAAGTGCTGTATCCTTTGCAGCATAAAATCTTTTAGTATCATCTTTTCTACTAAAAAAATAGCATTTTCCATTAGTATTCAGGTTGGTTCCATTTATACTATCAAGGTAGAATTTATATACAGCATCTCTTTTTTTACCAAAATAGCCTAGTTCCAATATTTTTATTTCAACATTTACATTTTCCTGTCCCCACAGGGCGATAGGAATCAGGAAAATCGAAATTAAAAGAATCCTATTTAGCATCATTTTTCTATAAGATATTTTATAAGTGCAATATCATTAAAATATCGGAATATTCTAACCTTCATAAAAACTATCTGCCACACTGTATCCTCAATAAATAAATCGCCTCCCTGATTTTTTTTCTTCAGGAGCACTTTGTATGGGCGATTTTTCCACTGAATTAGGTGGTAAATGACCTGTTAAACTAGCCTGATTTTCATTTGCAGCCCAATTAGGAAAAAGTATGTTCCATTTTGTTCTTTCGGTTATCAATTTCCCTTTGCTTAAGGAAAAAACCAAGGCGAAATCAGCATCTTCATCCTCACAAATAAATCGGTCAACCGGGCCAAATAATTCTTCCAACTGTTCGGGAGAGCAGGTCGGTAAAAAAATCAGTATTACCCTTGGATCGTAGAACCGGAAATAAAGGGGCTTGAAATCTTCTGTTTCAACAATCAGGAATTTGCGGAAGTGATTGTATAATGCTTCAAACGGTAAATCGCATTCAATAAAATAGCCCCAGGATTCTCCCCAACCATGTTCAAATATCCATTTTTCGATTACATCATTGATTTCAAGAAGATAGGGTGCCACTGATGATAAATTTTCTTCGCTCCTGCCCTTATACAGCGATAAATATTTAGGCGCACAATTTAAAGTATCATCCAATGCATTGTTACATTTTGCACCATCTAAAAGGTAATACCGCATGA